>QWPN01000109.1 GCA_003671185.1 Planctomycetota bacterium | reverse complement strand
CCCCGCCCGCCGCGTCCTTGGTCGCCGCCCGCGTTGCCGACTGGCTCGTGGCCCGCCGAGTGCCCCTCGCTCTTCTCGGCATCATCCTGGCGGCCGTGTCCGTGGAGCGGTCGCGGCACCTGGAATTCTCCCGGTCGATCGACGCCATGTTCGACCGCACGGACCCCGCACTCGTCCCCTACCGCAGGATGGCGCGGGCCTTCGGCTCGAGCGAAGTGGTGCTGGCAGCCTACGACGACCCGCAGCTGTTCACGCCCGACGGCATCACCCGCCTGCGTCGCCTGACCGAGGAACTCGAGCAGGTGTCGGGAGTAGCTTCCGCCACCAGTCTGGCCGACACGCCTCTGGGATCGCGGATCATCGACCTCGACGCCGGACTCACCTCCGGCTGGGCACGACGGTTGGTGCGGCTCATGGAGGGTCTGGCCGTCGGCGCCGACCATCGCACGGCAGGAGTGGTCTGCGTACTCAAGCCACCTGCCGATGATCTGACGACCGCCCGGGCACAGGCCGTGTCGCGTGCCGACACGATCGACCGCCTGCGGGCCGTGATGGCTGGATTTCCGTCGGGCACGGTGGCCGGCGAGCCTGTCATGCTCCGGGACGGCTTCGCGATGCTGGAACGCGACGGCAACCTGCTGGGCACGACCAGCGGCCTGCTCGCCGGACTCGTCCTGCTGGCCTCGTTTCGCAGCCTGCGCTGGCTCATCGTGCCGCTGGCCGTGGTGCTGCTGGCGCTGTGGAGCACGCGCGGCGTGCTGGCAATCGTGGGCCTCAAGTTGACGATGGTCTCCACGATGCTCTCGGCCATGATCACGGTGGTCGGCATCGCCACGGTGACGCATGTGATCGTGGAGTTTCGCCGGCAGCGGGGCCTGGGGCTCGAGCCGCCTGCGGCCCTGCGCGAGGCGATCGCGGTGCTCTTTTGGCCCGTGCTGGGGGCGATCGCCACCGACGTGATCGGCTTCGGGTCGCTCGTGGTCAGCCGCGTGGGACCGGTGCATGACTTCGGCGTCATGACTTCGATCGGCGCGGTGATGGTGCTGGTGGCGGCCGGGTTGGCGGTTCCCTTCCTGGCCCTCGCTGGCCGCTTCGACGCCGATCCGCACATGGCCTGGGGCGAGTCGACGCTGGAACTCGGACTCGACGGCCTGGTGCGGCGGCTGGTGCGGCATCCGCTCCCCATCCTCGGACTGGCGATGCTCGCCGTCGGCGTGGCCGTAGCGGGCATGCGCTGGCTCGCCGTGGAGACCGATTTCACCAGGAATTTCCGCGACTCGAGCCCGACGGTCGCGTCCTATGACATGGTAGAGACGCGGCTGGGGGGCGCCGGCGTGTGGGACGTCCTCGTGCCCGCGCCGCAGCCCCTCGACGGCGACACCCTCGTGGCCCTGGCCCACCTGGGAGAGCGGCTGCGCGAGGAGGTGACGGTTCCCGACGCGGCGGACAGGCCCGTGCCCGCGCTCACCAAGGTGATGAGCATCACCGACGTGCTGGGCGCGGCCCCACTGCTGCCCCTGCAGCCCGGGGCGGCGATGGCCGGCATGATCAACCTCGTGCTGCAGCGCGACGCCGTGCAGCAGCCGGACTTCGGCCGCGGTCTCGTTGGCCGCGACCCGGCCGACGGCTCGACCTGGCTGCGTCTCACGCTGCGTGCCCGGGAGCGGCAGCCGGCTGCCGCAAAGCAGTCGATCATCGGGCAGGTGCGGCGGATCGTGGCCGAGGAATTCCCGGCGACCGACGGTCGTCCCGGCGGCGAGGTGACCGGGTTCTTCGTGCTGCTGGCGCAGCTCGTCGACCGCATGCTCGCCGACCAATGGCTGACCTTCCTGATCGCCACGATCGGGATCTTCGCCTTGCTGGCCGCGGCGTTCCGCAGCCTGCTGCTGGCCGGCATCGCCCTCGTCCCCAACGCACTGCCGATCTTCGTCGTCCTCGGCCTGCTCGGCTGGGCGGGCGAACGCGTCAACATGGGCACGGCCATGATCGCCGCGGTGTCGATGGGGCTGTCGGTCGACAGTTCCATCCACTACATCGCCGCCTTCCGCCGCCGCCTCGCCCAGGGGGGCGTGGCCGCCGCCGCGTTGGAGACGGCCCACCAGACGGCGGGCCGCGCCATGATCTTCTCCACGCTGGCACTCGTCGTCGGCTTCCTGGCGCTCACCACGAGCGGTTTCATTCCCACCGTCTCCTTCGGCTGGCTGTCCTGCCTCACGCTGGCGGGCGGACTGGTCGGCAATCTCGTCGTTCTGCCGGTACTGCTGGCACTGACGGCGCCATGGATCAGCCCCGGCTGCCAAGCGCTGGAAAAGCCGGTACAACACCCCTTCTCCGCCCTCCCGGCCCAGGAACAGGTATGACCCGCGAGACGAACCGAGCCGACCGGCACGCCGAGTTTTCCCTTGTCAGCCCCCAGGCGACGGCTGGTGCCATCGTCGCCGAACCGGCTACGCGCCCCGAGAAGATCACCGCCGACGCGGTGGTCCTGTTTCTCACCGAGGGCGGGATCGGGGGTGGGGCGGCGGCGGAACTCGACCGGGCGACGGGTGGTCTGATCACCCGCCTGGCCGCCGCCGGCGAGATCACCGGCAAGCGTCACGAATGCGTCCCGTTGCTCGCAGCACCAGGCCTCGAGGCCGGTCAGTTGCTGGTCGTCGGGCTCGGCAAAAGGGAAGAGGTCGAGTGCGGCGTGCTCTATCGGGCGGCCGCCACCGCGGCGCGGCACCTGGCGGGGCGGCCGCGAACCAAGGTCGTGTTCGTCGCCGACGGATGGTGGTCGGCCAGGCAGGTGGAGCAGGCGGTCGCCGGCGCGGCGGTGGGCATGGTGGGCCAGGACCTGTATCGGGCCGAGCCGCGCCGGATTCGGTTCGGCGCCACCGTCTGGACGAACGCGTCGCCAGAGACCGTGAGGACGGGCGCCACCATCGCCGACGGCGTCAACCTCGCCCGCCGGCTCGTCAACACACCTCCCGACGACCTCTACCCACAGTCGTTCGCCGAGGAGGCCGCTGCCGTCGCCGGCCGCACCGGCATGGAGATCGAGATCTGGGACGAGGAGCGGCTGCGGCGTGAGCGTTGCGAGGCGATGCTGGCGGTGGGCCGGGGCAGTTCCCGCCCGCCGCGGCTCGTGATCCTGCGCTACCGGGGGCCGGGCCGAGACGCGGGGGCCCGCTCACCTCGGGGCGACGCCCCGGATCTCGCGCTCGTCGGCAAGGGGGTGACCTTCGACTCGGGCGGCCTGTCGCTGAAACCTTCCGACTCGATGCTCTCGATGAAGTGCGACATGGCGGGAGGCGCAGCGGTGCTGGCCGCGACGGCCACGATAGCGGCACTCCGGCTGCCCGTGCACGTGGTGGCGGCGATCGGGCTGGTGGAGAACATGACCGGTCCGGCTGCCTACAAGCTGGGGGACGTGATCACCGCCCGCAGCGGCACGACGATCGAGGTGCACAACACCGATGCCGAGGGGCGCGTCGTCCTGGCCGACGTGCTCGACGTGGTACGCGAACTCCAGCCACGGGCCATCGTCGATGCGGCCACGCTCACCGGCGCCTGCATGGTGGCGCTCGGCCAGGACGTGGCGGGGCTGTTCAGCAACGACCAGCCCTGGTGCGACACGCTGGCCGCCGCCGCCCGCGCCGTCGGCGAGCCGGTCTGGCAGCTGCCGATGTACGCCGACTACGACGAGCACATCAAGAGTGAGGTGGCCGACATCAAGAACGTGGGTGACGGTCGCTGGGGAGGCGCGATCACGGCCGCCAAGTTCCTGGAGCGGTTCGTGGGTGGCATCCCCTGGACCCACGTCGACATCGCCGGCCCGGCCTTCGCCGAGAAGTCCCGCCCTTGGACCGACGGCGGCGCGACGGGCGCCATGGTGCGGCCGTTCGTGGAACTGGTGCGCGGCCCCGCCTGACGCGCCGGTCGAGGGCGGCCGGCACACGTTCGCCGCGCGCTGCTACAGGAGCGTGGCCAGTTCGTCGACGAGCTCGCCGAACCGGTCGAGCGCGGTGGCGACCGGCTCCGGACTCTCCAGATCCACGCCCGCGTCGCGCAGCAACTCCAGAGGCCACTTCGACGAACCGGCCCGGAGAAAGCCGAGGTAGGCCTCGAGCGCGCCCGGCACCTCCTCGGCCACCCGTTTCGCCAGCGTGATCGCCGCCGCCAGGCCGGTGGCGTACTTGTAGACATAGAAGGCGTTGTAGAAGTGGGGAATGCGCAGGCATTCCAACTCCAACTGTGGGTCGATCGTGAACGCGGGCCCGAAGTAGGCGTCGAGCAGTTCGCGGTACAGGCTGCGGACCCGCTCCAGCGTGAGTGGTTCGCCTGCCTCGGCGGAGGCGTGGCTCCTGCGCTCGAACTCGGCGAACATGGTCTGTCGCACGATCGTGTTGCGAATCGAGTCGATCTCACGCGCCAGGATCGCGGCCCGTTCCCTGGGCGAGGACGCCCGTTGCAGAAGCAGCCGCGTGAGCAGCTGCTCGTTGAACGTGCTGGCCACCTCGGCCACGAAGATCGTGTAGGACGCGTACTGATAGGGCTGGGCATCGGCGGAATATCGCGTGTGCATCGAGTGGCCCGCCTCGTGGGCCAACGTGAACACGTGCTCGATGGCATCCTCCTGGAAATTCATGAGGATGTAGGGGTCGGAGTCATAGGTGCCGGAACTGAAGGCCCCCGACTGCTTGCCGGCGTTGGGGTAACGGTCGCACCAGCGGCCGAGCAGCCCCTGCTGCAACCGCTCGCCATACCCCGCCCCCAGCGGCTGCAGCGACTCGATCACCGCGCCGACCGCCTCGTTCCAGGTGTGCCGTCTTTCGAGTTCGGGCACCAGCGGCACATAGCAGTCGAAGTGGTGGATGTCGTCGAGGCCGAGGACGCGCCGACGCAGGTCGTAGTAGCGGTGCAGGGCGGGCAGCCGGCCGCGGACGGCCGCGATCAACTGGTCATAGACTGCCAATGGGATGTTGTCGTGAAACAGCGCGGCCTCGACGGCGCTCGGGTGGGCACGGACGCGGGCCGCGTACACGTCCCTCTCCACGGAGCCGGAGAGCGTGGCCGCAAGCGTGTGGGCGTGGGCCTGATACTGGGCATAGAACTGGTGGAACGCGGTGCGCCGGACGTCCCGCGAGGCGTCGTGCAGCAGGGTGGTGAAGGTCGCGTTCGACAACTCCACCTGCTCCCCCTTGCCCGTGGTCACGAAGCCGAACTTCAGGTCCGCGTCGGTCAACTGGCGGAACACGCGGGCGGCCGTGCCGGCGAACGTGCCCTGCATGGCCAACAGCTTTTCCTCGGGCTCGGAAAGCGTATGGGACCTCGTGCGCACCAGCCGCTCCAGCAGCAGCCGATAGGGAGCCAGCACGGGCAGAGCCATCCAGGCCGCCAGCGTGGCGGGCGGGATCGCCATGATCTCCGGCCGGAGGAAACTGGCCGCCGCGGCCGCCCGGGTGGCGACGTGCTGGAACCGGCCCAGCATCCGCTGGGCCTCGGCGGCCGCTTGGTCCTCGCTGGCCCGCAAATGGGCGTAGGTGCCGAGCCGGTCACCCTCGCGATCGTAGGCGAGGTCGAAGGCCAGGCACTCGGCGAGCCGCTCGGGCGACGAGCCGAGGGTACCGGCGCAGGCCGCGTACTCCGGGATCCGTTGCTCCCAGGCGGCCAGCATGGACTCCCAGTCCGTGTCGGAACGAAACAGGCTGGCCAGGTCCCAGGTGTCGCCCGCCGGCACGTCCTTCCGCGCAGGCAGTGATGTGACGATTCCCCCGCTCATGGCTTCACAACCTCCACACCGCACTGCCCCAGGCCAGTCCGCCGCCGAAACCGCAGATCGCGATCGTGCTTCCCGGACCGAGGCGCCCCCCCCGCCAGGCCTCGTCCATGGCCAAGGGGATGGAACCGCTCGACGTGTTGCCGTAGCGATCCAGGTTCATGAACACCTTCGCCGCCGGCACGCCCAGCGAGTCGCGCACACCCTCGATGATCCGGGCGTTGGCCTGGTGGAGCACGAACAAGTCGATGTGCTCGAGCGGCACACCCGAGTGCTCGACCACCCTGCGGATGCTCTCCTCGGCAAGCCTGATCGCCCACTTGAACACCGCCCGCCCGTCCATCTTCATGAACTGTTCTCGGCGGGCGATGCCCTCCGCCGTGGGCGGCTGCCGTGACCCGCTCATCGGGCAGGCGAGCAGGCCTGCGCCACGGCCATCGGAGCCATATCCGAAGGCCAGCAGGCCGTGCTCACGGCCCGAGCGGTCCGGCTCCACGGACTCGAGCAGGACCGCCCCGGCCCCGTCGCCGAACAACGGCCAGGTCTTGATGTCCTCGGGATCGACGACCCGGGAATTCGTGTCGGCGCCGATCACCAGCGGCAGCCGGCTTGTTCCGGCCGCCAGGAAATTGGCCGCCGTGACCAGCGCATAGGCGAAACCCGCGCAGGCCGCCGTCACGTCCATCGCCGGTGCGTCGAGGCCGAGTTTCTCCTGCACGATGCAGGCCGTCGACGGGATGCACATGTCGGGCGTGAACGTCCCCAGCACGAGCAGGTCGACGTCCGCGGCGGAACGGCCCGAGTGGTCGATCGCCGTCCGCCCTGCGGCGGCCGCGAGGTCGCTCGTGGCGATGCCGGGAGGGGCGTGCCGCCGCTCGTGGATTCCGGAGCGGGCGACGATCCACTCAGGATCACAGCCCAGCCGGGCGAGGTCGGCATTCGTGACCACCTGCGCGGGCACGGCGCTACCGATGCCGGCCAGCCGAAACCCCACGGCGCGACCGTAGCGGGAGGGTCGCGGCGAGGTGAGAATCTCGGACATCAGGGGTCAGCCGGGGATTTCGGCGGCAGTCGCACCATCGTACGACCGCGCTCCGAAGCCGGGAAGGCGGCTTCGATGCGCCGGGCGACTGTGATGCCTTGCACGCCAGCCGCTACTTCTGCTCCTCGGCCGGCTTCTTCTGCATCACCTCGCCACGGCCGAGGTGGATCTTCCCGTATTCGGCATCCGAGACGACGTAGTACCAGTCGGCGAAACGGGCGTTGAGCTCCTTGACCCGCTTCTGCGCCGCCTTCACCTGCCCGTCGTATTCCTCCTGCTTGCGGCGGTTCTCGCTCTCCACCCGCCGCCGCTCCTCGAGCGCGGCCTGGGCCTTGGCCTCCGCATCCTCGGCCTTCTTCAATTCCTCGGCCGCGCCCTCCTTGGCATCGTCCTTCTTCTCGTCACCCTTCGTCGCGCTCGCCGTCTCAGCCTCCTTGCCCGCGCCAGCCCCGTCACCGCCCGGCACGGGCGGCACCTCGGGCAGCGGGTCGAGAACGGGTTTGGCGATCAGGTCCTCGTTGAACCGGGCCATGACGAAAAGATACCGGCCGGTCGCCGACGCCGCCGATGCAGCCTTGTCGACCGCGGTGTCATCCTTCTTCTCGTCATCGCCCGACACGGTCGTTCCATTGCCGAAACGCAGCAGGTATTCGACGCCGTCCTTCATGCCCACGACCGTCTCACCGTTGCTGGAGAGGATCTCACCGCTCTGGAAGGGAAAGAAGCCCCGCTGGGCCAACGAGGCCACGGCCTCGCGGTCGCCAGTGAACGCCTCCTCGGCCTTGAGGTCGGCGCTCAGCCCGGCGGGCTTCCGCACCACGTCCACGATCTTCAGGTCGCCGAGGGCGTTGCGCAGGTCGTTGAGTCGGCCCGCCGCCGGCTCCTCGTCGTCGGCCGGCTTCTCCTCACGCGGCTTGCCCTCGGCAGTGAAGCCTTCCAACTTCACGAGCGACCATTTGGCGTCCTTGTCGTCGTAGGCCAGCGTGATGCGATTCTTCCGATCCTGGGACACCAGCAGCCGGCCGGAGGCCTCGTCGACCGAGAACGAGCAGGTCGAGTCGTCGATCGCCAGCCGGCGCACATCCCAGGGGGAGAGCTTGAGCAGGTCCTTTTCGATCCAGTCGTCGAACCGGGTGGTGAATTTGCCCGTGTCGAGTTCCACGCGATACACCGGATCCTGCCCGGCCCGCCGCACGAACCGCAGCGAGCGGCCGGATGACGCGGCGCCGGCGGGACGTTTGTCTTCCTTGCCGATGATCAGCCGCGCCAGCTTGTTGCCCGATGCGTCGCGGACCTCCACCAACTGGCCCACGCCCGTGCTTCCCACCTTGATCTTCTCCGCATCCGGCTCGACGACCCCATAGGTCTCATGCTCACCCGGCAGCGTGGTGACCACCTCCAGGATCGGCCTCTCCACCAGTTCGGTGGCTGCCGCCGCCAGTTGCTCCTTAGCGTCGGCCGGATAGTTCTCGTGCGAGGGCAGCACCCACACACCGCCCGACTTCACGACCTTGAACGGCTTGAGCGTCGCCAACTCGTCGTCGAAGGAGACGATCTCCAGGCTGGCGGCCTTGCCGGCGTCGGCGAAATCGGGAAACAGCAACGTGGTCACATCCCCTTCCGGGCGGGACCGCTCCCGCAAGGTGGGCCGCATGTTCAGCCACGCCCCCACGAGCAGCAGCGCCAGGCCGCCCAGGAGAAACTGCGCCGTGCGCGTCCCCGGCGACGGTGCGCCCGCCCGCCATGCCATCATGCTCGATCCGCCTGTCATGCTCGTGCCCCCTGTCACCTGAGTCGTGTCTTCGCCACGCCCTCGCGCTCCTGCGCACGGCGGCGAAAGAACACGAAGAATGCCACCACCAGCGGAGGGATCGGCGGCAACAGCACGGCCAACCACTTGCGCTGGTCCTGCGCCCGTCGCACCTGGCTGGACAGCCTCCGCTCCACCGCCTCCACCTCCGTGTCCCGCTTGCGCCGCAACTGCTCGATCTTGGTGTCGAGTTTCCGCTGGGCGAGCCTCTGGCTGGCGGCCAGTTGCTGCATGGCCTGCATCGTCGCCTGCGGGTTGGCATCACCCTGCGCCTCCATGTCCTTGATTTTCTTTTCGAAGGCGCCCACCTCCTTCTGCATGTCGTCGTTGGCCTCGCGCTCGGCCTGATCGAACCGGGCCACGAACTCGCCACGCTGCACGTCGGCCTCCTCGCGGGCCTTGGCCACCGCCTCCTCGATGCGCTCCAGCGTGCGGTGCTTCGGCTTGCGCTTGCGGATGTCGATGAAGCGGTCATCCCCGGCCAGCCCGTCAAGGATGTTGAGGGCGAACTCGACGTTGTCGAAGTCCAGGCCGAACACCTCGTCGGGGCGACTCCGCAGCCCGAAGATGCGGCCGTCGAGCAGGTCGATGTCGGCCACGATCACCGCCCTGATCGGCTTGCCCGCAGGCACCGGACGGGACTCCTCGCCCGCAGCCGCGGCGGGCGGCTCGGCCACCTTCTTTCCCTCCACGAGCACGGCCAGCACGAACGACTCCTTGGCCTGTTTCTCGTGCAGTTGCAGCTGCCGCATGTCGCCGCGATTGCCGAGCACGCGATCGACGTCGATCGTGCCGGATCGCTTGGGATCGGTGCGCACCAGCGGCGTCCAGGTCACGTCGACGCCATCGTCCCGGGAGACGGCGCCGGGGAACGGGAACAACACTTCCTGCAGACCGGCGCTGACCGGCTGCTGCGGGTTGAAGCCCGGATCGCCGCCCGACAGCGTCGCGTCGATGAACACGAACTCGGCCGGCAACTCCAGCTTCAGGTGCGGGTTGTAGTCCTGGTACACCACGAACGGCGCCCGACCCATCTGGCCCGGCGCCGGCCGCCCCGTCCCGGCTGCCAGTCGGGCGCCGAGCACGTCCCACAGGGCGCCGAGATCCCCCTTGGGCTGGCCGCCCTGCGGCCCGAACATCGCCATCGGCCCCATCGGGCTGCGCCGCGGCTGTGACGTGCCCGGCACACCCGTCATCAGCACCGGCAGCGGATCCTCAAAGATCGCCACCGGCTGGCCGGCCTTCACGGCGGCCACGAAGTTCGTCATCTGCTCTGGCCCCAGCGACGAGGGCTGCACGGCCAACAGCACGTCGTACGACTCCGTGATCGGCGCCGATGCGTCGACCTGCACCACGTCATACTGCTTTTCCAGCTCCTCGACGATCGCCTGCCGCGGCCGCTGCTGGCCGCTCATCATGTCGAAGCCGCCGAACAACTCGGCGTCGGTGGTGAGCACACCCAGCCGCTTTCGTTTCTGCTGGGCCGCGGTGCACACGGAGCGGATCAGTTCGTACTCCACCGGCGTTCCCTTGTCGAAAAAGGGCACCACCACCTTCTCCAGGCCGCTGGTCACGGCACAGCCCAGGAAGATCTCCTCCTCGCGATAGGCTCCGCGCACCCGCGACGGAACCGTCACCGGCTCGATGCCGTATTGCTGGCTGGCCAGCGCCGACTCCTCGGTCTTCGGCTCCGTGGGGATCACCTCCACGCTCACCCTGCCGCGCCCCAGCCGCTCGAACTGCCGCAACGTGTTGAGCAGGTTGAGTCTCGTCTGGGCGTAGTCCTCGGGCACGATGGGGCTGACGTAGGCCTTGATGTCGATCGGCCGTTTGACGTCGAGCTTCCGCAGCAACGACCGCGTGTCGGCGGAGATCGTGCTGATGCGTTCCTCCGAGAGGTCGGCCCGCACGTCGACCGCGCGGAACACCATCACCGCCCCCGCGGCGGCGGCCAGAAGCCCGAGCGTGCGGGCGGCGTAGTGGAGACCCATCAGGCCGCCGTCGCGGCGGCCCGTCCAGTGGCGGCGGCCGATCAGCACCATCGCCAGGTACAGGCATACCGCAGCCACACCGAGGAAGTAGGCGATTGACGACAGGCTGACCACGCCCCGGCCGAAGTCGGCGAAGTGTTCGGCGATGCTGCAGGCCCGCACGCGGCCGGCAGCCGCCGGCCCCATCACGGTGCCCGCCTGGTCGGCCAGCGCCAGTGGAGCGTTGAAGAGCAGCCCCAGGATGAATCCCACGGTGAGGTTGCTGGTGAGGAAACTGGCCACCATGCCCACGGCCAGCATGGCCAGGCCGACGAACCAGTAGCCCAGGTAATTGGCCAGGAACAGCCCGCCGTCTGGTGATCCCCAACTGATGAGGATGCAAAGGTTGCAGACGCAGGAGAACATCAGGGCCACCGTGAAGATGCCCACGGCGGCCAGGTACTTCCCGAACACCACCTCCCAGTCGCTGGCCGGGATCGTGAGCAGCAACTCGTCGGTGCCCTGTCGCCGCTCATCGGCCCAGACGCTCATCGTGATCGCCGGAATGAAGACCAGCAGGATGTATGGCAAGTAGCGATTGAGCTGATCGAGGTTGGCGAGGTTGGCGTTGAAAAACTCCGGTGGCCAGAAGGCGGCCAGTGACCCCAGCAGCACGAACACGCAAATGAAGACGTAGCCCGTGGGGTTGGAGAAATAGGCGACGAAATTCCGCTTGAAAACGGCGTCCAGAACGTGCCACTTCATGATTTCGGCCTCTCGCTCATCGTGGTCGTGGTCGTGGTCGTGGTCGTGGTCGTGGTCGGCCAACCGGTTGTCCGAGAACCAGGCAGCTCGTCTCACACGGAGACGGGCAGGTCAGGCCGAGCGGGTCAGTTCGTGGAAGCGGTCGTCGAGGCTGCGGCCGTCGCGCCGCAGATCGGCCGGGGTGCCGTCGAACCGCAGGCGGCCCTCGGCAATGAGGATCACCCGGTCTGCCAGTGCCTCCACCTCCTGGAGAATATGCGTTGAAAGCAGGATCGTCTTGCGCTCGCCGAGCCGGCGGATCGTCTCGCGCACCTCGCGAATCTGGTTGGGGTCGAGACCGCTGGTGGGCTCGTCGAGAATCAGCACGTCAGGCTCGTGCAGCAGCACCTGCGCCATGCCGACGCGCTGCCGGTAGCCCTTGGAGAGCTTTCCGATCGCCTTGCCGATCACGCTCCCCAGTTCGCACTGCTTCACCACCGACTCGATCCGCGACCGCTTGCGGTCGCCCGTCAGCCCGCGGGCGTCGGCGAAGAACTCCAGCAGTTGCCGAGGGGTCATGTCGGGGTACAGGGGGCCGTTCTCCGGCAGGTATCCCAGACGCTCGGCACCGGCGAGCCGGTCACCCGCCATGTCGTGGCCTGCGATGCGGGCAGTGCCGTCGGACGGCGCCAGGTAGCCCGTGAGCATCTTCATCGTGGTGCTCTTGCCCGCACCATTGGGGCCCAGAAAAGCCACGATCTCCCCACGCGGCACGCGGAAGGAGACGTCCTGCACAGCGATGAAGTCGCCGTAGTACTTGGTGAGGCCGATGGCCTCGATCATTGCCTCGCCGTCGGAGGTGCGGGGACGGTCGCTCATGGTACTGCCAATGGGTGGCGGGATGTGTTCCGAACGACGACATTGTTTCCCAGACCACGTTTCCCGACAATCCCCGCCCTTGACGCGAACGGTGGCCGGAGCCGCCACCGTGCCGAACGCCGCGGGTGCCGGGGCCCGGGATTCTCACGCCGGCCGTGCCGGGCCCTTGGCCGGCAAGGGCTCGATCCGCCACTCCGCAGCATCGCGCCGCCAGGTGATGTGGGCCAGCCAGCGGTCGTCGGAAGCGGGGTGGTCGGCACGGAAGTGCACGCCTCGCGTCTCGCGCCGGTTGATCGCCGAGTGGATCATCAGCCTGGCCACCTGCAACATGTTCTGCAACTGCCAACCCTGCGGGTCGGCGAACTGCCGCGGCAGCACGTAACGGCACCACCCCTCCACGGTGCCGAGGGCCTCGGCCAAGGAATCCCCCGAACGCTCCACGCCCACGTGCCGCCACATCAGCGCCCGCAGCGAGTTGCGGATGTCGGCCAGGTCGAGCGCGCCGGCGGGGTCCGCGGCATCGGAGGCGACGCCTCGGGGTTGGGAGATCGGCGGCACACGAAAATCATCGGCCCCCGGGTGCGGATCGGCCAGCACTTCGGCGGAGGCGGCGGCCCCGGCCCGGGCTCCATACACGAGCCCCTCCAACAGGCTGTTGCTGGCGAGGCGGTTGGCGCCATGCAGTCCGCTGGAGGTCACCTCGCCGGCCGCGAACAGGCCCGGCAGGCTGCTGTGGCCGGCCGCATCGACGGACACGCCGCCGATCATGTAGTGGGCACCGGGACGGACCGGGATCCGGTCGCGGGCCAGGTCGAGGCCGAACGTGCGGCAGATCTCGGCCATGCCGGGAAAGCGCCGATGCACCATCCCAGCGTCGAGATGCGACAGATCGAGGTATACGTTGGCGTGGTGCGTGCGCTGCATGACGACCGTGATGGCCCGGGAGACGACATCCCGCGGCGCCAACTCGGCCCGCGGGTCGTATTCCGGCATGAAGCGCCGGCCGTCGCGGTCGACCAGATGGGCGCCGGCCCCGCGCACGGCCTCGGTGATCAGGCTGCGTCCGCCGCCGGCGATGTAGAGCACCGTGGGGTGGAACTGCATGAACTCCATATCCCGCAGTTCCGCGCCGGCGCGCCAGGCCAACGCCATGCCGTCGCCGCTGGCGCCGGGCGGGTTCGTTGATTCGCGATACAACTGCCCGGCGCCGCCCGTGGCCAGGATCGTCCGCCGGGCCCAGACGAGCGTCTTGCCGTGCGCCGGATTCCAGACCAGCGCGCCGCGGCAGGCGCCGTCGTGGGTCACCAGGTCGATCGTGAAGGTGTCGGGCCAGACCTCGAGGTTGTGCAGTTCGCGGGTGCGCTCGATGACGGCCCGCATCACCTCGCGGCCGGTCGCATCGCCCAGCGCGTGCACGATGCGATGGTGGCTGTGTCCCCCCTCGCGGCCCAGTTCCAGCGCACCGTCCCGTTCGTCGAACCGGGTGCCCCAGGCGATCAGTTCCGCGATCCTGGCCGGGGCCTCACGGATCACCGCGTCGACGACGTCCTCGTGGCACAGGCCGCAACCGGCCACCAGCGTGTCGGCCACGTGATTGTCGAAGCGATCCTCGGGATCGACCACACCGGCGATCCCGCCCTGCGCCCATTGGCTCGACGAACCGCGCAGGTCGTCCTTGGTGACGACGGTCACCGACAACCGTTGATCGACAGCCAGTGCCGCCCGCAGTCCGGCCAGGCCGCCGCCGAGAATGAGCACGTCGGTGAAGCAGTGCGGCACCCGGCGGGGGCCGAACGGCACGAGATAGCGCGGTCCCTCGAACGCGTCGCTCATTCGGCGCCCGTGCCCTCGAGAAACGCCCTGAATTGGTCGCGGTAGTCGCTGGGCGGGCGGCTGCGGCGGCCCTCGGCCTGCCCCCCCTTCACGTCCGTGGGAACATCGCGGTTGCTGCGTACCCCTGCCGGCCGCAGCCCCAGGCTGCGCAGGGCACGCTCGAAGTCGGCTCGCTGGCGCAGATCGCCGTTTCGGGTCGTGCGCCGCATCGATTCCCAGCGCTCGAGGAAAGCCCGCGCTTGCTCGGGCGTCCATCCCAGTTCGTCGAGAACGTCTGTGTTGCCGGCAGCCAGTGAGTTGCGCAGGTGATCAATTGCCAGGTTGGCCGCGTTGCGGGCGTGAGCCACGTCTTGTTCGCCCCACTCCACGTCGCGCGACCGCGGCGCATCCGCAGGCGACTCGACGGCGTCGGAGGCGGCGTTATTGCCGCCCATCTGGCCGCCCGCGCCGGTGGAACTGCCTTCCGACGCCTTTCCACCATCTGTCTTCTGCCCCTGACCAGCCTCGCCACCCTTCTGATCGCCACCCTTCTGATCACCACCCTTCTGATCGCCACCCTTCTGATCGCCACCCTTCTGATCGCCACCCTTCTGATCGCCACCCTTCTGATCGCCACCCTTCTGAT
>QWPN01000039.1 GCA_003671185.1 Planctomycetota bacterium | reverse complement strand
TCGCAATCGATAGTCGACCGTGACCACGGCACTCGGGTCGACCATGTTGCCCAGCAGATAGTCGAGGTCGCGGCGGCCGCGCCGGTGAGGTCGGGGCCGAGCGTGCCGCCGGCGCCGTGGAGTCGATGACAGCCGGCACAGTTGCGGGACCACACCGCGTGGCCCGCCTCCACATCGGCCCTGCCGAGCACGGCGGGCGTGAGCTTGTCGCGCCACTCGTCGATCTGCCGCTGCCTGGCGGCCCGATCCGGGGCGCCGCCGCCGCCGCCGACAAGCGCCAGCCGGCCGGCCAGCGCCGCATCGCCGAGTCCCGCGACGCTGCGCGACGTGAGTCGATCGACCGTATCCCCGGGAAGGCGTCCGGCCTCCACGGCGTCGAGCAGGACCGTGGCCCACGACGCGCGTGCCGCCAGTGACGCCAACAGGGCGGCACGGTCGTCGCCCGTCGCCTGCCGCAACGTCTCACACGCGAGGTGTGCGTCCGCGTCCGCGCCCTCGACCAGCAGGCCGGCGGACGCCGCGGCGGCACACCCCGGCACGGCGATCACTTGCCGGCAGACATCCTCATAGCCCGCGGCACGGCCCGCGACGAGCGCGGCGAGCGCCGCCACCCGCCGGTCTGTCGCCGCCCCGTCGTCGACGGCGAGCGCCGCCAGTTCCGCGCCGGCCTGCCCGTCGCCGAAGCGCACCGCGATCGCCGACGCCAGATCGGCGGCCGGAGTCCCGTCACGTCGCGCAGCCGTATGGAGGCGATCCCACCCTGCAGGTGCGGCCAGGTCGCGCCGTCCGTTCAAGGCTGCGGCCAGCCCCTCGAGCAAGGCCTGCCGTGCCGGTGCATCGGCGGCCGTGGCTGCCGCCACGAGCAGGCCGAGGCCGCGGCGGGGCGCACCGTCCTCTCGGGCCAGCCCGGCCTCGCCGAGCCGACGCACGATCGACTGGCGCAGGGTCGGCCAGCGGGACGCCATCCACACGTCCACGAGCCCCTGGGGATCGGCGTCGGCGAGAGGGATCAGGCCATACCAGACCATGCTCGGCAGGTTATGGTCGTCGGCATCCCCGACGTGCGCCGCCACCCGGGCGGCTATCGCCGCCCGCCGCGACAGCGGCAGCCGCTGCAGCGACGAGGCCACCGCCAGCCGCACCTGAGGCGCGGGATCGTCCGCCAGCCGCGCGAGCATCTCGTGCGCCGCCCGCGAGGGCTCCACGTCGGCCCGCGGCCGCACGCTCATCACGGTGTCGAGGGGCCACTCGTCGCCCAGAAGCCGCACCGCCCACAGGCGCAGACTCGGGTCGGCGTCGGCTGCGAGCGCGATCAGGTCGGTCTCGTGCAGCCCGCCGGTGACCCACAGTGCCCACAGGGCCCGCAGCCGTTCCACCGTGGCCGTCGCTCCCGTCAGTCGCGCAGCCAGGAGCCGGCGCACGCCCGACACGTCGGCGCCGCGTTCGTGCCGGTCGGCGAGCATCTGCCGGGCCGCCCGCGCGCGCCACTCGCCGCCGACGAGCGCGGCCGCGAAGTCCTCGTCGCACCATGCCGCCACGTCGCCGTCCCGACCCGTGCCCGGCACTGCCTGAAGCGCCGCCGTGAGCGTGTAGATTCTGCCGCTCGAGCGATGCACGCCTGTGTGCTCGTGGCACTCGCCCGCGTCGCACCAGTCGAGGATGGCCAGCCGCCCCGGCGCCAGTGGCACGATGTCGATGCCGCGGAACCAGGGGTCGTCGAAGAACACGAGATCGGGCTCGTGCCGGCCCACGAACCCGGAGCCGGCCGCCTCCAACCGTTCCACGTTGATCCTCCGACCATGCAGGTTGAGGGTCAAGAGGCGGCCGCGCAGCGTCGCGGGCCACTCTGGCTCGTCGGGCACGATCACCATGCCGCTGTGCGCATGCCCGCCGCCGTGGGCGTGGGCCTTGCCGTCACGCGACTCGTCCCAGCGCTTCGTCGTGTCAAAGTGGAAATGGTCGGCATGCTGGTCGATGAGGGCGTGGACGTGCGGGTTGGGGTCGATCGTATGGGCGCGGACGAAGTGGGCACCCGGGATCACGTGCCAGAGGTGGCCGTTCACGGTGTTGATGAAGAAGCACTCCCCGCGCACGTCCCAGTCGTGGCCCCAGGGGTTCGTCGTGCCGTACACGAGCGGCTCGAAGATGCGGCTGCGCGGATGGTAGCGCCACACGCCGCCACGCACCGGCACCCGCGCCCCGGCCGCTGCACCGGGCGGCCCCACGTCACCCGGTCCGCTCGCGCCGCAGCGACCGTAGAGCCAGCCGTCTGGCCCCCACGACAGGCCGTTGGCGACGTTGTGATGATTGGACGGGGGGATTTCGAAACCATCGAGCACGGTGTCCGCGGCGGCCGCCGCGGCCAGCGCATCACACCCTGCCGCCACGTGCCGCTCAGCCACGAACAGCAGCCGTGGCGGGCACATCAGCCATACCCCGCCGCGGCCCAGCGCGAGGCCGGTGAGCCCCTTGAGCCCGTCGATCGCCACGTGGTGCCGTTCGGCCACTCCGTCGCCATCCGCATCCTCGAGCACCGTGACGCGGTCGGACAGCCGCAGGTCGTACCGCAGGTCCGGTTCCGCGTAGGTGAGATTCTCGGCCACCCACATACGACCGGCCACATCGACCGTGGCCGCGATCGGATTGCGGATCACGGGCTCGGCCGCGAACAGGCCCGTGGCCAGAGCCGCGGGGGCGCGGATGGTGCGCAGCGTCGCGGCGGGCGGCGGCGGCGTGCCGGACGTCTCGGTGTCGAGGGTGTCGGAGCCCACGGCAACGGTGACCGCGACGGCAAGGGTGAGAGTGACCGCCGCGCACGCGGCTCGGTGTCTGAGGCAACACAGCATGGGGCGGCAGCACAGGGGAAATCGAATCATGCGCCCAACATACTCCGACCGGGTGGTGGAACGCATCGTCGCATCGGCCGCTCTCTGACGTCAGCCCAAGCCGCGGAAGTTGGGCCGCAGGCGGTGACCACCGCTCCCGTGCGGCCGAAGGATGCCCACGAGTTCGCCCGCCGCATCGACGGCCGCGATGTCGCCGCCCACCGCATCGGCAATCGGCATGATGCCACCCCGGACCGCTCGTTCCAGCATGTCGCCGGCGAGCACGGTGCGGGGCAGGTGGGCCACGGCGGCGGCCGCCGGCAGGAGCGCCACCTTGACCGTGTCGGGATCGGCGGCGGCCAGCGGCAGCGCCGCCGCGCGGTGAAAGGGGCCCACCGCCGTGCGCTCGAGCGACTCCATCACGGCCCCCGTGCCCAGCGCCGCGGCCAGATCGCGGCCGATGGCGCGAACGAAGGTCCCCGAGGAGCAGACGATGTCGAGGCCCAGCCGGGGCCACTCGTAACCGGTCACCTCCAGGCGGTCGATGTTCACGGGCTTGGCCTCGAGTTCCACCACGCGGCCCTTGCGGGCCAGTCGATAGGCCCGCTGGCCACCCACGTGCACCGCCGAGTAGTCGCAGGGCCGCTGCAGGATCGGGCCCCGGAAGGCGGGCAGCGCGGCCTCGAGCGCGGCCCGGTCGGGGCGCACCGGGTCGGGTTCCTCCGTGACCTGGGTCTCCAGGTCGTCGGACGGACTCGAACGGCCCAGGACGAACGTGGCCGAATAGTGCTTGGGCAGGTCGTGCAGCCAGTCGACGAGTTTCGTGGCATGGCCGACGCACACGAGCACGACGCCCGACGCCAGCGGATCGAGCGTGCCGGCATGGCCCACGGCGCGCATCCCCAGCGCCCGGGCCAACGCATCGACCACGCCGCGCGACGAGCCGCCGGCCGGCTTGTCAACCGGGATCAACCCCGTGAATGGGAAACGCATACAGTTCCGCAATCTCCTCGGGGCCGCGCCCCGCCAGGTACATCCGCTCGCGCAGCCGCCGCGGATCGTCCACCGCACCCGCCACCAGTCGATCGAACTTGAGGTCGACAAGCGCAGCCGTGCGGCCGGCATCGGAACGGGCGTGTCCCAGCGGATGCTGCACGAGGCCGCCGGCCAGCGTGCCCAGCGTGGTGTGATCGATCTCCACGCTGGTGGGAATGCCGTCCGGGTACCGGGCGTCGTAGTCGGGCCCGCCGTGTTCGATCTCGATGCGCGCGATCAGGTCCGCCGCGCGGGGGTCGCGGATCGCGGCGTCCGCGTAGTCGTCAGGCAGCAGCATCAGCGCCTCCCAGCCCTGGGCGGCGTTCGCAGACAGCCCCCGGGCCTTGAGCAACGTTCGGGCCAGAATGTAGGGGAGCGAGTGATCGGCCGACTGCCGCGTGGTCGGCGTGCGTTTGGCGGGATCGGCGATGATCGAGTAGGCGGGCTCGTAGATGCGCACCCGCAGCCGGCGAATGTCGTCGACGGCGTTCGCCAGCCCAGGGTGGGCCGCGAACAGGTCGACGAGCGACTGCAGCGCACCGGCCGACTGATGCTCGTAGAGGCCGAGCTTGAAGTGCATGGCATGGATGGCGAACGCGTCACCGCCGGTGCCCAACTCCAGGTCAAAGGGGCTGCAGCCCGCCGGGCTTGGTTCGTGGAGCCGGTAGATCGCCAGCGGGTTGCGGAACACGTCCTGCGGGCCGACGAACCCGGCCAGCGCCCGGCGGCCGCTCATCAGTGCCGTCTCCGCCGCCAGCGCGGCCGAGGCGCCCTTGCTGTCCGAGAGCTGGTGCCCGGCGCGGATGGCCCGGAACGGCACGTAGTGGGCCACCACCAGGCCGATCGCCGACTCCACCTCGTCCTCCGTGCCGCCCAGCGCCGCGGTGTAGGCGGCCGCACAGGCCACGGCCCCGTGGTGCACGTGGTCGATGGAATAGCGGCGCAGCGCGAACACCTCGGCCAGCCGGCCGCGAATCTCGTCGATGAGCAGCATGATCCGCAGCGTGGCGTCGCCACCGAGGCCCGCCTCGGTGGCCGCCGCCACGGCCACCGGATAGAAGTCGTTGTGACCGAACTCGCCCGCAGTTCGGCCCTTCTCCCGGTCGTAACCGAAGTTCGTGCCGTTCGAGTCCCACTCGCGCACGGCCGACGCGTTGGCGACCACGGCCTTCTCGGCCCGGCAACGTCGCGGCGAGCCGAAGCACACGGCGCCGGTGCTGCCAGCTGCCGGCGCTGCCGCCAGCGCCTCGCGGCGCAGCACGGTGGGAGCATTGGCGGCAAGCGCCAGGGCCGACACACCGCAGCCCACGCTGTCGAGGTGAAACCGTTCCAGCAGGCGGAGCGTGGCGGCGCCCAGGGGACGCGGGGCGCGGAACAGGAAGTCGAGCGCGTAACGGGCCAGGCCCCGGGCCTGGTTCGTGTCGCGGGGCAGGAGGATCGTGTCACCCGCGGCGAGGCCGGGGCGGGGCGGGGGCACTGATTCGCGGGGCATGGGGCGTCTCCGGCGGCAGGACCGGTGTTGTACCCGACCTGGGCCGAACCCGACCGCTGCGGCCGCTGGCCTGCGGCGACTACACTTCGGACATGACCCCCACCCGCCTGGGCCCCTACA
The DNA here is from genome assembly GCA_003671185.1 of Planctomycetota bacterium. Taxonomy (GTDB): domain Bacteria; phylum Planctomycetota; class Planctomycetia; order Pirellulales; family UBA1268; genus QWPN01. The sequence goes on along the minus strand of QWPN01000039.1, from coordinate 9,234 downwards.
CGATCGGCAACCGTCTCGGCCGCGGCGGCATGGGAGCGGTCTACGAGGCCGTGGACGAGGCCACCGGCCAGACCGTGGCGCTCAAGACGCTGGTCGCGCACCTCGGCGACGACCCGGGCCTGCGCCGGCGCTTCGCCGCCGAGATCGAGGTCCTCAAGACGCTGCGGCATCCCGGCATCGTGCAACTGCTGGCCTTCGGCGAGCAGGACGGCCACCCCTACTTCGCCATGGAGCTCGTGCCCGGCAAGAGCCTGGAGCAGATGCTGCGGGCGGGGAGGCGGTTTTCCTGGCGCGAGACCGTGGACGTGGCCCTGGAGATCGCGCGCGCCCTGAAATCGGCCCACGACCACGGTGTCGTGCACCGCGATCTGAAACCGGCCAACCTGCTCTTCGCCGACATGCCCGAGGCCGACGTCACCGTGAAGCTGGCCGACTTCGGCATCGCCCGCCTGTTCGGCGACTCCGGGCAGACGCAGGCGGGCACCATCGTGGGAACCGCCGAGTACATGGCGCCCGAACAGGCGGCGGGGCGGGTGATCGACCACCGGGTCGACCTCTACGCGCTGGGGCTCGTGATGTACGCGATGCTCACCGGCCGGCCGCCGTTCCAGGCGCGCCAGATGACGGAGGTGCTACAGCGGCAGCAGCGTGAGCCGGCCCCGCGGGTGTCGACCGTCGTGGCTGACGTGCCGGCCGAACTCGACGGGATCATCGACCGCCTCCTGGCCAAGGATCCCGACCAGCGGCCGCAGAGCGCGCTTGCGGTGGGTCGACTCCTGGCGCCGCTTGCGGTCTCGGCCCAGCCCTCGGCCGCTCGCGACGCTGCGGCGCCCGACGCCTCCGGCGCACAGCCCACCGACCACGGCAGTGCCGACCAGCAGACCGTGGTGCGCGGCGTGAAACCCCGCGAGGCGAACGTCAACCTGCTGGCGGCCACCAGGGAATTCACGCCCGGCGACCGTGCCACCCCCGTGGTGGTGGCGGCCACGAATCGAAACGTGCGGCCGAACGCAGCCACCGCCCCCGCGCCGCCGGGCACCGACCTGGCGCGGCGGGCGACGGAGCCGGATCCGGTCACGCGCCGTCCGCCAGCCGCCACCGGCAACCGGTTCACGACGCTCGAGGAACTTCACCGAACCAGCGCGGCCGAGGCGCTGGGCCGCCGGTCGCGCGAGCGTCGCTGGCAGGTTCTGGGCGCGGTCGCCATCCTCGCCCTCCTCCTGGCCGGAGCCTTCGTTCTCGCCCAGCCGCCCAGCGCCGACCAGTTGCAGGCCCGCATCACCGCGATCGCCGTCGATGCAGACGCCGACCTGCGCGACGCCCGGCCGCTCATCGAGCTATTCCTGGCCCGCTACGGGTCCGACCCTCGGGCCGCGGAGATCCGCAACCTGCAGCGCTCGCTTGACCTCGATGCCCTGGAACGACGCAGCCGGCGCCGGCCGCGGGACGAGGAGGGCATGACGGCGCTCGAGCGTGAATACCGTGCCGCCATGGCCCGCGAGGCGGAAAGCCCGCTGGCCTGCCTGGCGGCGCTGGAGGCGATCGTCGCCCTGCACGGCGATGACGCAGCCACGACATCGGTCCCCGCCGATGACAGCCCGGATCTCTGGCTGGCGCTCGTGCGCCGGCAGATCGGCCGCGTTGCACCTCTCGCCACCCGCGAGCGCGAGGAGGACCTGGCCCGGGCGGCGGCCACGCTCGCCGAAGCGGCCACCCTGGCCGCCGCCGCTGATGCTGCCGGCGCTGCCGCCGACCGCGAGCGCCTGCTCGAACGCCGGCGCACGTTGCTCGAAGGCCTGATCGAACTCTATGCCAGCCGCACCCACGCCGCCGAGGCCGTGGCGCAGGCGCGGCAACTCCTTGGATCACCCTGATCACCCACCATTGACCATGAATGCACCCCGTCCCGACCGGTCTTCATCCCAACGCCGGCGCAGCAGCGCCGCTTTCGCGCGGGCCCGCGATCTGATTCCCGGCGGCGTCAACTCACCAGCCCGGGCCTTCGGCGCCGTGGGGGGCGAGCCGATCTTCATCTCCGCCGCCCAGGGCCAGCGACTCACCGACATCGACGGCAACACCTATCTCGACTACATCGGCTCCTGGGGGCCGATGATCCTCGGCCACCGCCATCCGCGGGTGGTGGCGGCCATCGAAGCGGCCCTGGCCCGCGGCACCAGTTACGGCGCCCCGACGGAAGCCGAGAGCCGACTCGCCGAACTGATCATCGCGGCCGTGCCTTCGGTGGAAAAGGTGCGCATGGTGAGTTCTGGCACGGAAGCGGCCATGTCGGCCGTGCGGCTGGCCCGCGGTTTCACCCACCGCGAGAAGATCGTGAAGTTCTCCGGCAACTACCATGGCCATGCCGACAGCCTGCTGGTGGCCGCGGGCTCGTCTGCCGCCACGCTCGGCGTGCCCGACTCGCCTGGAGTCACGGCCGGCACCGCTCGGGACACGGTCGTCCTCGACTACAACGAGCCGGCGCAGCTCGAGGAGGCGTTCCGTGCCGGGGGTGACACGATCGCCGCCGTGCTCATGGAGCCGGTCGTGGGCAACATGGGCCTCGTCATGCCCACGGCGGAGTTCCTGGCCGCCGCGCGCCGGCTGACCCACGAGCACGGCGCCGTGCTCGTCTTCGACGAGGTGATGACCGGCTTCCGCCTGGCGCCGGGAGGCGCCCAGGAACTGCTCGGGGTGACCCCCGACCTGACCACGCTGGGCAAGATCGTGGGAGGGGGATTGCCACTGGGCGCCTACGGCGGACGGCGCGAGATCATGGATCATGTGCTGCCCGCGGGAAAGGTGTTCCAGGCCGGCACGCTCTCCGGCAATCCGCTGGCGGTGGCCGCCGGCACCGCCACGCTCGAGGAACTCCGCGACCACCCGCCCTATGCCTCCCTCGAGCGCCTGGGCACGAGGCTCGAGGAGGGCTGGCGGGCCGCAGCCGCGCGGCACGGCGTGCCTGCCTGGATTGCCCGCGCCGGCAGCATGATGACGATGTTCCTGCAAGCCGGGCCCGACGTGGTGCCCGTGACCGGCTGGACGACCGCTTCGCGAAGCGCCACGGCGCGGTATGCCGAGTTCTTTTGGGGCATGATGGATCGGGGCGTCTACCTGCCCTGCAGCCAGTACGAGGCGCTGTTCATCTCCGCCGCCCACGACACCGACGACATCGATGCCACGATCGCCGCCGCGGATGCGGTGCTGGCGGCCGTGTAGGGCGCGCGGGCAGCCGTGCGCGCTGCGGCTGCGGCCGGCTTCGACCTTCGTCAGCGCAGGTGGAAGTCGATCACCAGCGGCAGGTGATCGCTGGCGGTCTTGGCCAGGCTCGTGCGCACGACGCGGGCGTGCCGCACGTCGACCCCACCGCGCACGAAGGCCTTGTCGAGGGCGCCGATCGGCAGCCAGGAGGGAAAGGTGCGGAACCGCGAGGCGGGCGCCGTGACCTGCGCAAAACCGGCCGCCGCCAGTTCGGCTCCCGAAAGCGTGTCCCGCCAGTCGTTGAAGTCGCCCACGACCAGGGCGGGATGTCGGTCTGCCGAGCGGAACAGCATGTGGCCGAGCATGCGGGACACCTGCCAGCGGCGTTCCTGTTCGGCGAGCCCGAGGTGCGTGTGCACGAGGTGCAGCGGGCCTTCGGGGGTGTCGACGAGGAGCAACTGCGCCCCGCGCGGCTTGCGGGCTCCCTGCCGCAGCGTGATCCGATGGCGGCTCGCCACGGGCCAGCGCGAGAGCACGAGGTTGCCATAGCCGCCGCCGCCCACGGGCACGGTGGCCTGGAACACGGCGTGGCAGCGGAAGTGGCGGGCCAGCAGCCGCGGCTGGTCGTCGTTCCGGCTGCGCCGCACGAGCCGGTCCACCTCCTGCAGGCAGACGAGGTCGGGGTTCTCCGCCTCGATGCAGTCGATGATGCGCAGCAGCGAGTAGCGCCGGTCGCGGCCGCCGATCCCCTTGTGGATGTTCCAGCTGAGGAGCCGCATCAGCCCCCCAGTTCGCGCCGGCGCCGCATGAAGTAGCGCTGCACCCGGGCCGTGCAGGGACGCCCATCGGCGCTGCGGCTGGCGCAGGCGGCGTCGGGGGCGGCCGCACGGCGCAGCACCTCGCGGACGCGTTCGGGCACGGGGGCCACCACGTCGCGATCGACGTCATCGGCCGTCAGCCCGTGGCAGTTGCAAAGCGGGCCGGCGGGGTCCTTGGGCCAGAACAGGCCGCTCGAATCGGCGACGGCGATCGTCCGCTCCCAGAGATCGAAGTAGGCGACGCCGCAGGCATCGGTGCCGCAGAAGTAAAACGGCTCCGCCAGCGTCGCTGCGGCGGAGGCATGGGCCCGCAGCGTGTCTGGGGACACCTGCCCGCCTTCGCTGCCGCAGCCCGGGCAGCGCGGCGGCGACGACGCATCCGGCTCCTTGCAGAACGCCTTGTTCATGACCTCATTCTACCCAGCGGCGATCCCGCCGCGGCGGGCCGCACTACAATGCCCGCCATGAACGCCCACGACGACATCCGTATCGGCACGGTCGTGCCCGCCCACGAGCGGACGGCCGAGGTCGTCCGCCAGCTGCTGCCGCACGGGTTCGAGAGCTTCCAGATCAGTTTCGGCCGCACGGTCGGCGACTTCGACGTGCTGGCGTTGGCGGCCGCCGTGCGCCGGGTGCTGGAGGCGTCGGCCTGCGCCGACGGGCTGCCGGCGCGGATCAGCACGGTCGGCGTGTACGGCAATCCCCTCATCAGCCCCGAGACGGTATGTGACTGGGAGCGGCTCATCGACGCGGCCGGCGACTTCGGCTGCGACATCGTCAGCGGTTTCGCCGGACGGATCACCGGACGGCCCGTGCCCGAGTCGTACGGCCGCTTCGGCGAGGTGTTCGGGCCGCTGGCTCGACGGGCCGAGGATCGCGGCGTCCGCCTGGCCTTCGAGAACTGCGAGATGCGGGGAACGTGGGAGGCGGGCGACTGGAACATCGCTCATGCCCCGGCGGCCTGGGATGCCATGTTCGCCGCGGTCGACAGCCCCGCCATCGGCCTGGAGTGGGAGCCCTGCCACCAGCTCGTGAGTTTCGTCGACCCGCTGCCGCAGTTGCGGCGCTACGCTCGGCGCATCTGGCACGTGCACGGCAAGGACGCCACCGTGCTCTGGGATGTGGTGCGCACGCACGGCATCCGGGGAGGCGTGCCCTACGTGCACCACCGCACGCCGGGCTTTGGCGACACGAACTGGACCGACCTGATCAGCACGTTGCGGCTGCAGGGCTGGCGGGGCAGCATAGACGTGGAGGGATTCCACGATCCCGTCTACCGCGATGCACTGGAGACGACCGGCCAGGTGGCGGCGCTCGACTACCTGCGACGCTGCCGCGGGGGCCGCTTCGTGCCCAATCCGGCCTGAGCGTCAACGACCGCTCCAGCAGTGACCGGCTGCGTCAGCCGATCATCAGTACCGCGATGGCCACCACCGCTGCCCCGACGCTCACGGGCAGTGCGGCCCACGAACCGGAGAGGCCACGGGAGGAAAGCCGCCGGGTCCGCTCCTCGAGCGGCAATCCGAGTAGTTCTTCGAGATCAGTGACCGTGATCGGCTTGGAGATCACGGCGTCCACGCCCGACTCACGGGCATCCTGCTCCGCGACCGAACGCTGCCGGCTGCCCGGAGCCGCCGTCTCGACCATCGCCACCTTGGTCATGCCCCGCCGCGACTCGAGCAGGCCGACGAGATCATGGCCCGACATGTCGTCGAGGTCGGTGGCGATCAGCCAGGCGTCAACCTGGATCTTACGAGCCAACTTGATGGCTTCGGCACCGCTGGAACGGAAATGGAGTCCGATCCGCCCCATACGGGCGCTGGCGGCCAGCGACCTGTAGGCATCGAACCGCGGATCGACGACGAGCACGCTGGGAACCAAGCCCTCGTCGGACAGTTCGCCGAGGTAGTTCATGTTGCTGATCACCATCATGGTTCGGGACTCCGAAAAAGGACTCGAGAAGATCGGAATGGGGGCGTTCAGACCAGCGACACGATCGACAGGAACAGGCAGATCGGCAGGCAGCAGAAAACCACGTCGACCGTCGTCAGCGACCAGGGCACGGCGAGCATGGTTGGCTTGGGATCGGACATGACGCACCTCGTTGCGGCGGGCCAGGCTGGCCCTCCGTTGCCAAACAGACAGTGCAACGACCGTGCCAAACCGCCCCCCGGCCCTGCTTTTTCCGCCGGCCCCACAACAATCGCCTGAATTTCAGCGTCGAAAAGCCTTGTTTTTCCTTTTTTTGGGGAGCTGTTCAGCCCGCTCCACGTGGCGTGATTCGCCCCAGGATCGGCGCGGCTGCTGGGGCGAATCGCACCAGGGACCAGACCTGTCCTGGGGCGAATCGCCCCACCCTGATGGGCGTCCCCAGGCCGGTCGTCACCGACCCCGCGGCGGCTCGTGCCCCGGCCCCCGACTGGGGCGTGCAGGCCCGTCCGCGTGCTACCCTTCAGGCGATGGAGGAGGTGGCGTTCTCAGCGTGGCGGTGGTGGCTCGTGCTCTGGCCGCACGTCCTGGCCTGGTCGATCGTGGCCCTCAGCGTCGCGGCGTCCATCCATGCCATCCTCGTCAAGAGGGACACTCGATCCACGATCGGCTGGGTGGGCCTGATCTGGTTCTCCCCCGTGATCGGCGCCGCGGCCTACACCGTGCTCGGCGTGAACCGTATCCGCTCCCGAGCCACACAGCTGCGGGCGGCACAGGCCCGCTTCACGCACGAACTCTCGGCTGCCGTGCCGTCACTCGATCGACTCCGCGCCGCCATCGGCCCCGACGGCGCTCCGCTGCGTTCGCTGGCCACGCTCGTGGAGGGCGTCACGAACCGACCGCTCGTCGACGGCAACGTCATCAACCCGCTCGAAGGCGGCGACGAAGCCTACCCGTTGATGATCGAAGCGATCGACGCCTCGCGCCGCAGCGTGGCGCTGGCTTCATACATCTTCGATAATGATCCCACCGGCCAGATCTTCGCCGATGCGCTGGCCCGCGCCACGCGTCGTGGAGTCGAGGTGCGCGTGCTCGTGGATGGCATCGGGGCCACCTACACGTTTCCGCCGATCACGGGCGTGCTGGCCGCGAAGGGCGTGCGCGTGGCGTCCTTCCTGCCCACCAGCGTGCCCTTCTACTTCCCCTACGCCAACCTGCGCAACCACCGCAAGATCCTCGTGGTCGACGGCGAGCAGGGCTTCACCGGCGGCCTCAACGTCCGCGACGGCTCCTGGCTGTCGCACGAACCGCAGCACCCCGTCCGCGATATGCACTTCCACCTGCGCGGCCCGGTCGTCGCCCAGCTGCTCGAGGTGTTCACCGAGGACTGGGCGTTCGCGGCGGAGGAGACGTTGACTGGCCCCGCCTGGCAGCCAGCGCTGCACGCCCCCGGCCATTCGCTGGCCCGTGGCATCCGCTTCGGCCCAGACGACCGCGACATCGGCCGCATCAAGCTCGTGTTGGTGGGGGCGCTGGCCGCGGCGCAGAAGTCGGTGCGCATCATGACCCCCTACTTCCTGCCCGACGACGCCATCTTCCAGGCCCTCGACGTGGCCGCGATGCGCGGCGTGGAGGTGGACATCGTGCTGCCGGAGAAGAGCAACCTGGCGCTCGTCGGCTGGGCATCAAATGCCGTGCTCTGGCAGGCTCTGGGCCGCGGCTGCCGGGTGTGGATGTCGCCGCCTCCCTTCGACCACACGAAGCTGATGGTCGTGGACGCGGCCTGGGCGATGTTCGGCAGCGGCAACTGGGACGAGCGCAGCATGCGGCTGAACTTCGAATTCAACGTGGAGACCTACGACGCGGCTCTGGCGGCCCGGCTCGATGAGCGGATCGCCGGCGTGATAGCCCGGTCGCGTCCCAAGACGCTCGCCGAGGTGGACGGCCGCAGCCTGCCGGTGCGACTCCGCGACGGCGTGGCCCGGCTGTTCAGCCCCTACCTCTGACTACTCAAGACCGTGCCACGCGGAAGGCGTATCCGCACAGCGCTGGTGGAATCCACCGCACTGAGGTATGTCCATGCTCGGATCGAATGCGGGCGGCGTAATCGGGTCGGTTCGCGAGAGTCTTGGCAAGAAGCACAAAGACTTTCCGCTCTTCGTGCCCGGCTGCCGGTTCACAGACGATTTGCTACAGACGAGCACAGGAGCGGAGTGGCTACTCCACGGCGGCGACTCCACGATGGCCCTCCACGATTCGTTTCATGCAGAAACTGTGGCACGATCGGCGGTTCTGTCAGCATTGTCCGATGCTCGGCAGTCTGGCCTCATCCAAACCCCAAGGGATTTGTGAGTGCAACATTGTTTCTGTATATCGCCAATGCGTCCCCATCCGAGTCGAGCTTTGCGAGACGAGGGCGGGCACGCAGCGGCGGCTCGGGTTGAAGATGTGGCCGATTGGGGTTTTCTTGAACCCACCAAGATGAATGCTTGGTGACCGACGACCTCTCGGCACTGCTCTTCGAGCGCGGCCCGGCCACCATGGCCTCTGCTCTCGCCACGCTCATGAATCACGCCATGCCGATCGAGCACGGCCAGGTGCTCATGACCGTTTCTCATCAGCGAAGTGCCGATCGTCGAGGCTATGCCAACGGATTCAAGCCGACGACCGTGAACACCCGCTTCGGCAGAATCGACCTGCGGATGACACGGACCTGCGACTACCGTGGCGTGAACGGACGGCCGTCCTACCCCCGGTCCCTCGAGCAGGGCGTCCGCACCACCTCGGGCACGGTCTTGCCCCGAGCCAACTCAACTTAGGCCTCCCGGAGTTGGCCGATGATCTGCTCCGCAGCAGGCTTCTTTCCTCGTGGCATCTGTTGCCCTCCTTTCGGTTGCACCACCCAGAGATTCTCTCTCTGAAAGTGGCGACGTTTAAGGAGGGCAGGTCAGTCGACTACCATGCCGAGGCCGAGCGGCGGCTGCGAACGACCAACGGCGTCGAGCGGCTCAACAAGGAGATCAGGCGACGGACACGCGTCGCCACGCTTTTCCCAATCGAAGCATCGCTCCTGCGGCTCGTCCCTGCCGTCCTCTCGAAGATCAGTGACGATTGAAACCGCACGGTCCTACCTGGCCATAGGGAGCGACGATGAACCTTCACTGAAAATCGCGATTCACGGAGGGGCGTTGCGATATCAGGAGCATTCAGAGTATCGTTTCACACGATGGAGGCCGGGAAGTACCGTCAACCCTTGAGCGAAAAATAGTCGGCATCTTCATGAAGCGGC
>QWPN01000136.1 GCA_003671185.1 Planctomycetota bacterium | reverse complement strand
GACCAGAAGGCTGCTGACCAGAAGGCTGCTGACCAGAAGGCTGCTGACCAGAAGGCTGCTGACCCGATTGGGGCTGCGGGGACTGTCCGCTCTGGCTCGGCGAACTGGCATTGGCCGCAAGCTGCTCGCTCAGCGTTTCGATCGCGGCCCGCGCCTGTTCCTGCGCGCCGAACCTTTCCGCTATTCCTGCCGCCAGCGCCTGATCCCGCTCGAGTTGGGCCTGACGCGCCGCCTGATCGCCGGTCGCTTGCGGCGCCGCCGCCACGGCAGCCAGTTGCTCGGCAGCGGCTTGGGCCAACTGCTGAGCGGCTTTGGCCGCCTCGTCGCGAAGCTGTCGCGCGGCCTGCTCGAGCGCCGCAGCGGCCTGGTTCGCCTGCGCTGCAACCTCCGTCGCCTGCGCCGGCTGCTGCGCGGCGGCCAAAGACTCCAGTCCCGACTGGGCGTTCTGCAGGCTCGGCTGCGCCTGCGTCAACTGGGCCGCGGCCTGCGGCGCCGTGGATTGAACCGCTTCGGCGACCTTCGTGGCGACGTCCGCGACATCCTGCTGCCGAGCCCCGAGGGCAGCCGCGTTCGCCTGCTGCGGCTGCGCCGCAACCTGCTGAGCCAGATCACGCTCCGTGGCGGCGGCGCGTTCGACCGCCTCGGCGGCCCGCGAGAGTTCGCCAATCTTGGTCGCCAGTTGGGCGCGCTGCGCATCGGCCAGCGCCGTGGCCACCTCCTGCTGTGCCCTTGCCGCCGCGTCCTGCGCGGCCGCCGCCGCCTGCTCGCCCTGCGGCCGGGCGGCGGCATCCCGCGCCGCCTTGTCGAGGGCCTCGGCGGCGTCCTGCGCGCTGCGCGTTGCATCGTCGAGCCGCACGGCGACCGTCTCGGGCAGGTCCTTGCCCTTGGCGATCTGCGGGAGGGCGGCCGCAAACTGTCGTTCCGCGGCGGCGGCGGCCTGCGGGTCGGTCTTGGCGGCGGCATGAGCGGCAGTCGGCTGCCGCGCGGCCTCCGCCAGTTCGGCGGCTGCCTTGCGCAGGTCGTCCACCCGGCGGGCCAGTTCCTCGGCGCTGCGACGCTCGTTTCCCTGGGCGCCCGCCTGTTCGAGGCGGTCGGCGATTTCGGTGAGGGCCCCAGCGGCTTTCCCCTGTTCCGTGACAGCCTCCTCACGATCCCCTTCAAAGAGTTCGGTCGCGGCCTGTCCCGCCGCCTCACGGGCCTGCTCGGCCAGCGGCTCCAGCCTGGCATCGTTACCCAGCGACTTGCCGAGCTCGTTCAGTTCGCTGCGGAACTGTGACTGCTTCTCCACCAGCGTCTCGATGCCGCGCTCGTCGAGCGGTGCCTTGGCGATCTCGTCCCGCAGCTGCCGGGCCTGATCGGCCAGCGCTCGGGCCGCAGCCACCGCGTCGGGGTTCGACTGGTTGGCGAGCCCCTGGGCCCGCTCCACCGACTCGAGCAGCTGCGTCAAGCCGGCCAGCACCTGCCGCTGGGCCGTCACGGCGGCCCTGAAGTCGAGCGCACCCAGCCGGTCCTCGGAGGCGTCAAAAGCGGCGGCCACCTTGGCGTCCTGCAACCTACGCAGCCCGTCGGCCGCGCCGGCGCCCACTGCACCGTCCCACGTGCGCACGTCCTGGAGCGTGTCCACGAGCACGGTGAACAGCGACTTCACCGTGCGCTGCTGCTCCAGGGTGGTGAGCGTGCCCGCCTCCCGCTGCCCCTCCGGCTGCCGGGGCAGAAGTTCCGAAGACTGCGTCACGATCGTCTGCTCGCGGATCAACCGACGGGCCTGCGCCGCGATGTCGGCGATTTTCAGCCGCCGCAACAGCTGCCGGCGCTCCGCGGCCAACTGCAGGGCGATCCGCCGCACCGCCTCCTGCGCCCTCTTCACGACCACCTGACGCTCCTGACCCGAGGCTTTTTCCGCCTCCACGAGCAGGTCGACGACACCACGCATCTCCTGCCGCACCAGCCCTTCGATGTTGCCGCGCATGGCCGCAATTTCTGCGTGCACTGGGAGCGTGCCCAGGCCGTTTTCCTCCAACTGCCGCAACTGCACGTCGAGCACGCTGGAGATCAGCTCCTTCGCCATGGCACGAGCCTGTTCCTGCAGGTCGCGCTGCCGGGTGAGGGGTGCGGCGGCGATACCAGGGCTGGCGGGAGCATCGGCCCCCGACGCTCCGACGACGGCGCAGCCGCAGGCGACCGCCAGCAGCACGGCCCACACCGCGGCTGGATTCACGCGTTGCGACGCGACACGGCAACGGCATGCGCTCATGGCGAACCTCCCTCGACGGGCGCCGAGCCGGCGCTGGGGTCGGAACCATCGCTTCCCGCCTGTCTGCCGGGTCTGAACTGCGGCAACGAACCCGTCTGCAACTGTCGCTCCAGGATGGCGTCGAGTTGCCGGGCACCGCGCTCGTCCGACTCATAGAGCGATGCCAGCAGCCCCGGTTCGTCCGTCACATCCACCACGATCGGATCGCCGCAGATGGTCCGCCCCTCCGCGTCGCCGCGGTAGTCGGTGGCCTGCAGCGTCACCCGCACCTGATCCCCCTTCTTCAGCCCCAGCGTCTTGAGGGGGATGGCCGTGGAGCCCTTGAGCGGCAGAGACTCGACGCCCACCCAGCCCACGGCGGGCATCTCGGCAACCGTGATCGTGCGCGGTTCCGGCTTCGTGGCCGCACCATCGCCGGACGGCGATCCCTGGGCCAGCACCGGTTCGACGAGCAGCGTCACCGCGCGGATGCCGTGATCGTCGCCCACCGTCCAATCGAGCCGTGGCGAGCCCTCCGGAAGCGTCAGCCTGGTCTGCATGTCGGCGAACACCTGCGGCAGCGCGTCCGACTTGATGCGAATCGATCCCGTTACCGGCATCTCGGGAGACAGTCCGTCCTCGTCCACCACGCGCACCTCGAACCGGACTGGTTGCAGGATCCGGGCCAGCGGCGACCCCTCGGTGGGCAGCGTCCACTGTCCGTCCTTGGCACCCGGCCGCAGCGCGTGCTCGGTGCCGTCCACGACGAGCGTAGCCGACTGCAGCCGCTTGTTGCCGCAGGTCACCCCCAGCGACACCTGTGACCCCTCCAGCACCGCGATCTGCCGGGCCCCGCGCGGGGGCAACTCACCGGCATCAGCCGACCGGGCGTAGGAAGGGGCGACGGCGGACAGCTCCGTCTCCACGATCGGCAGCGGCACGACCCGCAGCGTGATCGGGTCGGTCCAGGCATCGCCCGCCAGCACCTCGACCTCCACCGACTCGAGCAGCCGTGGCAGCCGCGCGCTGAACGCTCCAGCAGGCCGCTCCGCATCCGGCCGCAGGTCGAGGTCGGCCTCCGGACCGCCGGCACTCCGCAGCCTCACCTGGCCGGATTGGGGAACGACGCCCGCCAGACCGACGTCGAACACGACGGGCTGGCCGATCGGGCTCGCGGCGACGGCGGCCGAGCCCCGGCCCAGATCGACCGGCTTGCCCCCGATGGCCAGCGACTCGATTCTGGTTCGCGTCGGGTAATGCATCGATCCCAGCAGCAGGCGGTTCACGAACGCGCGGGCGAAGTCGGGACGCGCTGCCACGCCCGCGATCAGGCAGGTCGCGACCACCCCCAGCACGCCCAGCCTGCTGCGCACGGCTGCGTTGGCCACGTGACTGGGCACCTTCCACTCGCGGCTGAACTCGGCCACGTAGTCGATCACGGCGCCGCGCAGGCTTCCCGAGCCCCAGTCGGTGGAACGCGGCGAATCAAACTGCAGCGCCGCCACCAGATCGCTGTCCACTCCCTGCTGCTTCTCCACCAGGATCGCCAGGTCGAGATCCGATTCGCGCACCACCAGCCAGGGGCGCACGTACGTCACGTAACACCAGGCCAGCGCGGCTGCGGCGGCGACGAGCAGTGCACCGCGGGCCGACCTCGGCAGGGCCAGCAGCCAGTCGACGAGGAACAGGCCCGCCGCCACCGCCAGAACGGCGATCGCCAGCGTGGCCAGGGCGGCAGTCCGCCGCGTGGCGGCGCGTGCGCGGCGCACGGTGTCGATGCGTTCACGGAGCGACGCCAGCCGTCCGCCGACCGGGCGGCCGGCGGACGCTGTGGGCGCGGCGGGATGGTCGGCCGTGGCGCGGCTCATGACAGGTTGACTCCCTTGCGAAGCGCCCATTCGCCGATCATCAGCAGCAGACCGGCCCCCAGGCACAGCCAGGTCATCGAGAGCGGGAAGTTCTTCACCGTCTGCTCGATCTTCGGCTGGGGCTCGATCTTCTCCAGTTGCTCATCCGCGGAGGTCAGATCGCAGGCGAATCCGGCCGTCTGCGAGGCGATCGACTTCTGCAGGGCGACGTTCCGCACGGCACTGCGCCGCTCGGCGGACACGGTGGTCACGGCGAACACGACCTCGCTCTCCTCCCGGGTGAGCGGATCCTGGATGCGGAGCCGGTACTCGCCCCCTTCGGTGAGCGGCACACGCGCCTCGTAGACGCCGCGACGCATCTGCGTGAGTTGCACCAAGTCGGGCTCGGTGCTCTCCGAGGCACGTCCGGGCCGCAGCAGGCGGCCCACGATCGCTCGGTCTGGTAGCGCGTCCTCGGCGAGCGGCTCGAAATTCGTGTCGTAGGCCTCCACCGTCACCACAGCCGTGTCGTCCGACTCGTACTTCTGGGCGTCGGTCCGGACCACGAACCGCTTCTGGCTGCCCAGGGCGTGGCTCAGGCCCAGGCGGTGGATCATCTGGCCCCAGAACTGGCGGTAGTAACGCTCGCCGTACTTGCGCCGCAGCCGCCATGTCTCGTTGAAGCCGACATACACCACCTCACCGCGACCGAACCGCCGGATGGCGATCAGTGGCTGCGGTGTGCGGCCGTCGCTGCAGGTGTCGTTGGGATGCGCCGCCAGCACGGTGGCCTGGGGGTGGGGCCGCGTCACCGGTTGGTACCACGACAGAGGTCCGAGGTTATCCCAAGCCTTGCGGTTCTCGGCGTCATCCGCTCCCAGCCGCATGAAGTCGACGACCTCCGCATCCGCGGTCAGCTTGAGGCGGAACTCCCGGTCGGTGCGCGGCTTCTCGCCGCCGTCCACGACCACCGGCAGCATGTCGGCCAACGGCGTGCCCGCCAGTTGCCCGGGGCCAAACCGCTTGCCGGCGATCACCACCAGGCCGCCCCCGAACTTCTCCACGAATTCCCGCGTCATCTCGCAGAACCGGCTGCTCAGCGTGGCTGCCGGCATGTCGCCGAGAAAGATCGCGTCGGTGGCGAAGAAATCCCGGCGTGGCAACGCCGCCGTCGACAGGAACAACTCGTTCGAGGACCGCACCAGGGGATCCGCCGAGCGCAGGAAGGTGCGGAACCCGCGCATGCCAACCAGCGAGTCCCGGTGGAACACCTCCTTGACGAACCGCCACTCCCAGCTCGGCTCGTACTCCACGTACATGAGCCGCAGAAAGTCATCGCGGATGTTCACCTCGCGGACGGTGCGGTTGTTCTCCTCCAGCACCTCGCCGGGCAGGGAGTCGGTCTCGACGACGAACTCGTGGCGGCCGATGCCCTGGGGCGTGAACGGGAATTCGAGGGTCGTCGTGCCCTCCGCGAGGGTCACGGCGCGGGTGCCGACGGTGATCGTCTGTCCGGCGGACTGGCCGTCGAGCGGCCGCGCCGTCACCGACACGTTCACCGCCGACGAGTCGAGGCCCGACTGCCGGAGCGTGACGGCGACCACCGCCCGTTCCGCCTTCTTCATGATCGGCGGCGCCTGCATGTCGACTGCCAGATCGACGGCCGCCTCGGGGCCGATGCCCACCGTGTAGACGGGGACACCGAGTTTGGCGGCGGCCTCGGCGGCCGGCGGGCCGGAGTTCTGGTCGAAGTCGCTCACCACCACGACACCCTGCAGGTTGCCGGCCGAATGCCGCTGCGCCAGGTCCTCGAAGCCGCGGCCCAGCGCCGTCACCCGGCCGCCCGTCGTCAGTTGGTCGGCCACGCGACCGCGATCCAGCCGGCCGTTGGCCGGATCCTCGATGTCCAGCGGCCGCACCGACTCGGCGGACTCGAGCAGGTAGGCCCGGAGCCTGAATTTCTTGGCCAGGCTCTCCAGCACGTTGTTCTTGTCGCGGCGCACCCAGGCCGCCACGTAGTCCTGGCGGGCGTGGGGGCCGTCGCCGGCCGACGCACCACCCCCGGCGGAGACCGCACCGATCCCGGTAGCGTTCGCCAACGACTCCCGCTGCTCGGCAGGCAGTTCGTCTTCGATGGCCATGCTTTCGCTGCCGTCGAAGAGCACCCAGAGCAGCGGCCGCGGCGCCTGCTTGATCGACACGCGCAGCACCGGATCGGCCAGCAGCACCACGAGCAACGAGAGCATCGCACCGCGCAGCAGCGTGAGCAGGATGCGATAGGCCGGCCGCACCGCCGGCTGGCGCCGCAGGTAGAACCAGGCGGCCGCCACCATGCAGACCAGGCACAGCGCGAGCACGCGCAACGGATGCCGCGCGGCCCAGTCGGCCGCGAACGCGACGTTCCAGCCGGCGATCTCGCGCACGTCCTCCAGCCGGAGAAGGTCGCCGAGAAAACGGTTCATGTGGCTCCTCCAGCGGACACCGCCTCGCGGTTGCTCCGCGCCAGCACCACGTTCTCCGCCACCAGGCAGCCGAGCGCCGCCAGCAGCAGCCACCACCACGACCCCTGGCCGCTGACACGGGCACCGTCGACACTGATGGGGGTGCCCGCGTCAACCCAGCGGAAATCATCGCGAGCGCCGGCGCGGGCCGCGAACGTCGCCGCATCGAGCAGTTCCGGCTGCGACTCCCGCGCCGGACCGTTGGCCGCCAGCGGCAGCTTCCACGCCGTCGACTCCCGCTTGTCCTTGTCGGCAAGGTCGGGCCGCGTGCCCACCAGCGTGTAGACGCCGCGCTGCGTCATGTCGCGCAACGTGACCCCGTAGGCATCTCCGCCCAGCGCCTCGATCGGCAGCGACTCGGTCGAGCCGTCGGGCCGCGTCACCCGCACCGTGTCCCGGCGGCTCGAGGCCGGGAGCGGCAGCGTGTACTGGTCGGCGGTGTCCACAGTCAGGTTCGGCAGCGTGTCGGCCAGCAGCGAGCGCAGCAGCCGGTCGAAGAGCAGCATGGCATTGGTGCGCGGCAGGTTGTTCCAGGGGCTGAACAGGCCGGACGACACCCAGACAACCTCGCCGCGACCGATGCGCCGGGAGACGAGATACGGCTCACCCCCTTCGAACGCGGCGAGGATGCGCGGCCCGAGTTGCTCGTCAGGCGGCTCCCGGGCCTGGCGTTCGGTCCAGGTCAGCCAGGTGGGCGTGAGCCGCTCGAACGCCTCCCGGGCCTGCCGCAGCGAGTCACGATCCTCGGCACGCGCCTGCCCCTGCGCCTCGAGCCGGGTCAGCCGAGAGATCTTTTCGGTCAGTTCGCTGCGCTCGGCGCGTTGCTCGCCGGCCCGACGCACGTCAGCGGCGGCGATGGTAGCCAGGTCCGAGGCGGCCGCACCGCTGGTCACCGCCTTGAAGAACAGGGGCGTCTCGTAGAGGTCGGCGAGCTCCTCCTCGGTCGCGCCCGGGACGCGGAACAGTGACTGATCCTTCATGCTCTTCCAGTCGAGCATGAACGGCCGCAACTCGTCGGCCTCGTCGGGCAGCCGGCCCACCGTGCCCGTGAGCGGCAGCGGCAGGACTCCCGCGCCGTCGTCCCAGCCGGTCGCATTCCACTCCTCGACGTCGAAGTCGGCGCCCGCCGCGATCACCAGCCTGCCCCCCTGTTCGACGAACTCTCGCAGCACAGGCACCACCTCCCCGGGAGCCCGCGCACCGGCAACCACCGCCAGCCGGACGTCTGCCAGCAGGTCGCGGTCGACCTGCTCGACACGCACGTGACGCACGTCGATGAGGGCCTTGCTGTCGGCGGAGCGCGCCACGATCGGCGCCAACAGCCGGCGCAGGTGACGGGTTTCGCCATAGCGGTTGAGCCGCGGCTGCTCGCCGCCGGAACCGAACTGGTCGGCGAACACGACCGGCAGCGATGCCACCACGGGCACGACGATCGACCGACTGTCGTCGCCTGGCAGGCGATCGGGCGGCAGCGCCGCCTGCACCGTCACCATGGCGGGCCGATCGGCCGCCGGCGCCGTGTCGAACTGGTGGGCGAACATGACCTCGCGGGCCTGCCCCGGCTCGAGGTCGACCGTCTCGGTGGCCACATCCGTGCCATCGATCGACAATGTCACCTGCACTCCCGGTCGCGGCGCCGTGCCCTGGTGGCGGATCACGGCCGTGAACCGGGCCGCCGTCTCCAGGTCGCCGATGCCGTCCTCGAGCCGCAGCGACTCGACCCAGGTGTTGTCGCTGTCGGGCGGCCGCACGGAGACGACCTGCATGCCGTCCGACTTCGCCGCACCGCCGTCAGCCCCGGCTTCCTCGCCGACGGCCGCCAGGGTGGCGGCATCGGCCGGCCAGTTGACGCCCTGCTGGTCGCCGATGAACACCACCCGCTTGTCCTGCAGGTCGGGGGCCAGCGCCAGCGCCCGCGATGCCATGTCGATGGCCAGGGCCGCCGGGCCGGCACGGTCCACGACCTTGATGGCGTCGATCGCCTCCTCGGCATCCTCCACGCTGCGGCGCGGGTCGAAGCTGAACGACCCGGCCGGACCGCACAGGGGCAGCACCGAAATCCGGCTCCCCGGCGGCAGCCGGCCCACGAACTCCTTGGCCCGCGCGCGGGCGTCGTCGAGCAGTTGCGTCGTGCCGTCGCCGCCGAGCCGCTCCCGGCCCATGCTCAGGCTGTTGTCGACGACGAGCACGGCGTGGACGGCACCACCACCGGCCGCGGCGCCCGCCCGGGAGGCGAAGTAAGGCCTGGCGATCGCCAGTCCGAACAGGGCCACGGCCGCCGTCCGCAGCACGAGCAGGAGCACGTCGCGGAGTTGCAGCAGCGAACGGCTGCGGCTCGCCGCCTCGAGCAGGAAGTCCATCGCCGCCCAGTCGAGCAGACGATACCGCTGCCGGTTGAGCAGGTGGATGACGAGCGGGGCCGCGGCGGCCGCCAGGCCGGCGAAGGCGAGCACCTGCGATCCTGGCAGGAAGGTGAGCATGGTTGTCGGCCGACCCTAACGGGCACCGGTGAAGCGCTGCTGCAGGTCGTCGATCCGGCCTTCCTGCAGGATGGGAAGATACCGGTTGGGGATGGCGAGAATGAACACGCCCACGCTCGTGCCGTAGAGCATGCCCGGCTTGCCGTCGACGTGGGCGCCGGCGAGCCAGTGCCCCTCGTCACTGTCCTCGTCGCTGACCTGACTCCTGTCTTTGTCCTTGCCCTTGGCCCGCTGCTTGCCCTGCCCCTTGCCGATGACCTGCGAAGCCACGAGGCAGTCGCGGAGTTTCGGATAGTGATCGCGCCAGCCCTGGCCGCCCACCTGGTAGAGCGACTGCCCCACGTAGTTGAGCGTGTAGGCATCGAAAGGCATGGTGCCGTTGCGCGTGGCCTGCGGCTTGGCGGCTTCGATCGCCTTCGTGACCACGTCCATGCTCTTGGCGATCCGCCAGTCCTCATACTGGCCGAATTCCTGCATGCACACCACGCCGGCCGACGCCATGGCCACCGTGGCATTGCCGCCCCCAGTGTTGTAGGTGAACTGCCCGCCGATCGTGCGCAATTCGGCCTCCGGGGCGTTGGGGTTGCCGTTCTTGGGAAAGTAATGGAGTCGCACGCGGGCGATGGCCTTCTCGATGACGGCGGGAGAGATGTCCAGGCCGCTGTCGACGGCGCTGCGCAGGGCCTTGGCCTGCATCACGCACAGGCTCAAGTCGCCGTCCTGGGGCAGCGCCTGGTAGTTCCAGCCTCCGCCCGGCCCCTGCGTGCGGGCGATCAGTTTCAGCGCCCGGTCGAGCGTGCGCCCCACCCGTGGATCGGCCGTCATACCGTAGGCCTGGCCGAGCACGAACGTGGCCAGCCCGTGGTTGTACATGTCGCGCTGCGGGGCGGCGATGTTGAGCAGGCCGCTGGGCTTGGCGTTGGTGACGATGTAGTCGAGCGCCCGCTGCACGTTGTCGCCGTAGCGGCCCGATCCCGGCGTGTGGCCCGCGGCGAGAAACGCCAGCGCCCCCGTGGCCACGAGCCCCAGGTCGTTCGTTTCCCAGTTCCCGGCCGCCGTCTGATTGGCGGCCAGCCAGGCCAGGCCGCGGTCGAGCGCCGCCTGGCTTTCGGGAGTGATTTCCCAGTCGTCGTCGGCGGCAGCCGCGCGGCCGCGCGAAGTCAGGCCCATGACGGGCGCCGCTGACAGGCCCAGCACGATTCCGGCAACGAGCAGACCGCGGGACCGGCGGCGGGCGGCGTTCAGCGGCAACATCCTGGCGTCCATGCGGGCGAAGAGGAACGAACCGGCCCCCGAACGCCCCGCCGCCGACACGGCCCACAGGCCGCACCGCGATCCACCTGGAACGCTCTGCCTAGTACATGACAGAACCCGCCGTTTGGTTACGGGGCCTTATTTCGGCACCAGTTCCACGAGGTCCCGGGACGGCTCGGCCGGGCCACGGCCGAACAGCGTCCACACCCGGTCGCCCACGGGCAAAAATGGCCCCAGTCGCGGGAATCCGTCCTTGAGTTGGGGCAACGGCGTCCGTTGCCGCACCGCGCCCGTGGCCCCATCCAGCCAGACGAGCACCGGCTGTCGTGAGGCCTCGTTCGGCACCGGCTCCTGGACGGCGGCCAGCACGCCGTCGCCGCCGCTCACCAGGCAGCCGTCGAGCTGGTCGGGCAGGTCGGCATGCCACACCTGCTCACCGCTCTCGGCATCGAGCGCCGCCAGCCCGGTCTCGCGTTCCACCACGACGAGCGGCCGCGCGGCGACATTCGCCAGCCCCACCACCCGACGAATCCCCGCGAAGCCACGTTTCCAGAGGGCCCGCCCGGTCAGCGCGTCGATCGCGATCACGCCGGGCACCGCCGGCTGCACGACGAACAACCTGTCCTTCCAGACGAGCGGCGTCTGCGCCTGGAGACGCCACAGCGGATCGGTGCCGTACGGCACCCATGGCTCCAGCCGCAACCAGCGCGTGGTGCCGCCACGGTCGCAGCAGGCGACTCCACCCCCGCAGACGACGAGGAACGCATCGCCCGTGGGCACGAGTTGGCAGTCGGCCGCCAGCCATTGACCCTGAAGTTGCACGAGCGGTCGTTCGTCGATCAGCGACCCGTCGGCGACCGCGAACGAGGCCAGCGACAGCGCATGACCTTCCCCCGTGCGCGTGGCGGTGCAGGCATAGAGCGTACGGTTCACGAGCACGGGATCGGACGCCACGAACGACGTTTCGGCACTCGTCTTTCGTTCCCACGTCACGGCGCCGTCGGCGAGCCGGATCGAAGCCAGCAACGGGCCCGTGCCGCGCAGCCGGCGCACGAAGGCGTGCGTGGCCGACAGCACCGGCCGCATCGGCTGGCCGGGCCAGGAGTGCGTCTGCCCCGCCTCCGCACCGAGGCCGGCGCGCCACTGCAGTTGCCCCGACTGCGCATCGTAACTGGCGAGTTGGAAGCGGTTGCTGACCAGTAGCCTGGGGCCTGCGGCCACGAGCGCCGCCTGACGAGCGACCCAGTCGACGGCGTACGCAGGCTGCGCCGGATTGGGAGGCGAGGCGGGATTGGGCTGCAGCAGCGGCCCAGCGTTCTGATACTCGCCCTGAACGGCGTTCGCGTTCTGGCCCACGTCCCCTTCCAAGCGCTGACGGGGAACGGGCTCGTAGGTTCTGGGGGTTGGCAGCTTGTCTACGATCGTGGACAGGTTCCGGCGGCCCGCGGCTGCCGCCGTCCGCCCGGTTCGCAGGTCCGTCACCAGCTTTTGCCACTGACCGGCATCGGCACGCGCTGCGCCGATGGACACGGGCCCGGTGAGGGCGTCCTCACCGGCGGTTTCCCCCTGCAGGGCCGCCGCCAATTCCTCCGCCGCGGCGAGGCGCTCGCGGAGCGGGGCCGCAATGCCGAAGTGGGCTCGTCCGTAGAGCCGCCGTGCGCCGGCGATGTCGCCCATCGCCAGCAGGCGGTCGCCCAGCAGCAGGCAAGCCTCGGCGGCCGCCTCGGTGCCGGGATACTGCACGGTCAGCGTCTCGAGCAGCGCCACGTCAGCCGTGTCGACGGCCTGCCGGAGGCGTAAGTTTCCGCGCTGGCCGAACTCAGCCCGCATCGCCTCCACGATCTGTGGCGCGCCGCGCAGGACTTCCTCCATCAGCCTGGGCAGACTGACGACGAGATCCGGATCGACGGGATCGGCGACGAGCCCCGCCTGCCGGTCAGTCGCCGCCGCGACGATGCTCTCGCAGGCGTGCCGCGCGTCGTTCTCCGTCACGGCGACGCGAAAGTCGGCCGCCATCGTGGCCGCTTCCTTGTCGGGCTCCACCAGCAGTGGCTGGCGCCAGTCGGCACGAGCCGCCTGCGCGGGCGATGGCCCGGCCGGTTCGTCCCCCAACCGCAGCCGGTTCTGCGCCACCTCCCCTGCCCAGGTCAGGAATGGCGTGGTCGGGAAGCCGTAGAACCGCACTCGAGCCGCCACCTCGTCCATCTCCGCCCAACGGCCCGCCACGTAATCCCCGAGCAGTTCACCGCGGGCCAGCCAGTCTGGAAAGAAGGCGAATGGCTGACTGCACAGGAGCGGGCAGGACTGCTGCCGTGGGGCGACCGTGGAATAGGGACGCTGGGCACCGCGGTCGGCGAGTCGCCGCCCGAGTTCCGCATACAGCCCGGCCAACCTCGTGGCCTGCGCGGGCGCGTCCCACACCGGCGCCAGCGCGGCGATCTCGTCGAGCAGGTGCAGGTGGGCGTCGAGCGGCAGCGGCCGAGCCAGCCCCTCCCGGCCCAGCATCTCCAGCAGGTCCACCGCCAGATCGCGGCTGCACTCACCACCAAGTTGACGCACGGCACAAGCCCACAGCCAGTCTCCCTCGGCGACGTTGCCCGGCTTCGCGGCGCTGACGGCCGCCCGCCATGCCGCCAGGGGCGCGGTGCCGGGGAAGTCCGTGGCCGGCGGCGGAACGTTCGCCGGCACCAGGGACTGCAACATCTCGAAGGGGTATGACTGCAGACCCCCGAGCTCGATCGACCGCCCGGCCGGCTGGGCCTGGGCATAGAGTCCCACCGACCGGAAGGGCGGCACTCCCACGGCTGGAGCGAGCGCCTCCGTCCAGCGGACCCCATCGGCACTGATGGCGCAGCGCAGCACGCCGCCGCAGTGCACGAATTTCAGCCAGGTGCGGCCGCCGACACAGGGAATCGGCGCCTGGAATGGCTGGCCGGTGGCCTCGGCCCGCGGATCTCCTGGCGGCAGCGGCTCGAGTTGCCGGATGCTCTTGGTGGTCTGATTGGGCAGCAGCACGAACGTGCGCTGCGGCACACCGTCGGCGCCGGCCAGCACGATGCCCGTGAGCGGATCCCAGGCATCCACCCGCAGCACGACCTCCCGCGGCCCGCCGCCGGGCACCGGGATCGTGGCCCACACCGGCTGGGCATTTTTCTCGGCCACGAGTTGCACGCCGCCCCGGGGCGACTGCCCCAGCGTGCCACCGGGGGCGGGGCTGCGCAGCCATTTCCCCGCCCCGTCGGCCCCGATCGTGATGTCGACCGTGGCGGGCACCTTGTCGCGTAGCCGCGCCGAAGGCGGTGGCAGGGGCGGCGACGGAATCATCTCCAGGTCACGGATCAGCGTCTGCCCCTCGAAATACACCTCGTCGGGCGCGGCCGCGAGCGGCACGTCGAGGATGCGAACGTCACCCCGCGACAGCGTGAGCAGGCCGTCGGCCCAGCGCAGATCGACGACCATCGTGGCGCCGGGGTTCGTGCGTGCCATGCGATCCTCGTCCCGCGCCGCCAGCACGAAGCCGCCAGGCTGGGGCTCCACGCCGGATCGCGTGGTGCGGTATGCCGCCCAGGGCCCCGTGACGCCATAGGAATAGAGCGACACGCCCTCCTTGCCCGACCAGGCATGGATCCACAGCGGCGTCACGTTGACCACCGCCATGCGCAGCGTTTTTTTCTTCTTGTTCTTGCCGCTCCTGCGATTGACCGCCGCCGTAGGGTCGGCGACGACCGCCACGCGGAGCGCGGAGTCCGGATCGAGCGGCGCCTGCAGGCGGAACCAGCCCGACAGCTTGCCGAGTTGCAGCGACTCGAGCGGTTGCATGCCGATCTCGCCGGCCTTGCCCGGCACGAGGGCGAACCAGCGCTGCAACGTCTCCACGGTCGGCGGCGGTTTCGTGGACGGCGGATTCTCGAACAGACCGGGCACGGCCCGGTCATCGGCCACGTCCCAGGGCTCGGCGGGCTGGGCCGGCGTCTCTTCGGCAGGCTGCTCCACGGAAACGGTCGTCGCCGCATCGGCCGCCGCTGCCGCAGGCTCCGCCGGATGGGCCGCTTTCGCCACGTCTGCCACCAGATCGGGCTCTTCGACGCGCTCGATGGCGACTTCATTGGCCGACGACGGAGGCTCGGGCGGCGGCACCGATTCACCGACCTCCGGATCGGCAGGGCGGACGGCGACCTCCGCCGGCCGCAGGTCGGCCGGCCGCCGGATGGCCCAGGCCATCACACCGGCCGCACCGAGCATCGCCAGCGCCGCCGTGCCCAGGATCGCCAGCCCGCCGTACCGACCGTGATCCGCGCCGGCCCGCGCCAGGATGCCCTCCACGGAGATGTTCGGCTGGCCCAGCCCCTGCGACAGCCGCTGCTCCAGTTCAATGCACCCGTGCACCGCGTGCATCACGCG
>QWPN01000038.1 GCA_003671185.1 Planctomycetota bacterium | reverse complement strand
TCGAGGATCAGGCCCGCTCGCCGCAGGCCCTCGACCGTGCGCCGGCCGTAGTCACTCGCCAGCCACTCGTGGACGCTGGCGGCGATCACCGGGCCGATCTCCGGCACCGCGGCCAGTTCCTCGACTGAGGCTGCCTGCAGTCTTTCGATCGTGGGAAACCGCGAGCCGAGCAGGGCCGCCACCCGCGGACCCACGTGGCGGATGCCCAGCGCGTTGAGCAGGCGGACCAGGCCCCGGGTCTTGCTGGCCGCGATCTGTTCCACGAGCGCCCGCGCCGACTTCTCGCCCATGCGTTCCAGCGGCTCGAGCTGCCGGTCCTCCAGGTGGTAGAGGTCGGCATAGTCGCTGACGAGGCCCGTGGCCACGAGCTGCTCCACGAGCTTGTCGCCCAGGCCCTCGATGTCCATGGCGCCGCGCGAGGCGAAGAAGCGCAGGCGTTCGCGGCAGCGGGCCGGGCAGTCGACGTTCGGGCAGCGGATGAAGACGCCGTCCTGGTCCTTGACGAGCGGCGTTTCGCACTCGGGGCAGTGCCTGGGAAAGGGCCACTCCGGTAATCGCTTGCGGCGCAGGTGCTTCTCCACCCGCACCACGTGCGGGATCACCTTACCCGCCTTCTCGACCACCAGCACGTCGCCCACCCGGATGTCCTTGCGGACGATCTCGTCGGCGTTGTGCAGGCTGGCCCGGCGCACGGTCGTGCCGGCCAGCTCGACCGGTTCCAGGTCGGCCACCGGCGTCACCGTGCCGCCGCGGCCGACTTGGACGCGGATGCCGGCCAGCGTGGTGGTGGCCTCGAACTTCTCGAACTTCCAGGCGATCGCCCAGCGCGGGCTCTTGGCCGTGGTGCCCAGCCGCCGCTGCTGGTCGAAGCGGTCCACCTTGACCACGAAGCCGTCGACCTCGAAGTCGAGGTCGTGCAGCGTTTCGATCAGTTCCTCGCCGCTCTCCACGAGCGCGTCGAGCGACTGGAACGCGCGGGTGCCCGGGGCCACCGGCAGGCCGGCCCGAACCGCCCAGGCGAGCAACTCGGTCTGCGATGCGGCGCCGAGGCCCGCGGCGTCACCCACCCCATGGCAGAAGAACCGCAACGGCCGACCCGCGCACTCGCGCGGGTCGAGGAGGCGGACGCTGCCCGCGGCCACGTTCCGCGTGTTGGCGAAGGGGGCCAGCCCCTGGGCAGCATTCGCTTCGTTGAGGGTCACCAGGTCGGAGTTGGTCATGTACACCTCGCCGCGGATCTCGATCGACGCGGGCGCCTCTGCCAGGTCGAGCCGCAGGGGCACGCCGTGGATCGTGCGCACGTTGTGCGTGATGTCGTCGCCCACCGTGCCGTTGCCGCGGGTGGCGGCCAGGGCCAGCAGACCGTGTTCGTAGGTCAGGGAGACCGCCACACCGTCGATCTTCAGCTCCAGCACCCACTGCGGCGGCGTAGCGTCGCCCGCGTCGGCGAGGAGCTTCGCCACGCGCCGGCCCCAGGCGGCCAGATCGGCCGCGCTGTAGGTGTTGTCGATCGACAGCATCGCCGCCCGATGGCGGACGGAGATCAGTTCCGGCACCGGTTCGTCGCCCACCCGTTGCGTGGGGCTGTCCGCGGTCACCAGGTCGGGGTGCTGACGCTCCAACCGGCGCAGGTCGTCGATGAGCCGGTCGTAGTCCCGGTCGCTGATCTCCGGGGCGGCCTCGACGTAGTACTTCCGGTCGTGGTGCCGGATCTCGCTGCGCAGGCGGGCGATCGTCGCGGCGGCCGACTTCGTCACGGCTCGTCGGCTCCGCGTGACGGGGGTGGGGAACGGTCGGCAGCCGCCTGGCGTGCGGCCAGTTCCCGCCGGCCGGCCGCGTGATCGACCGCCACGGCGCCCACGGTGGCGAACGCCAGCAGCACCAGTTCGCCGGTCAGGATCGCCGTGCCATGCCGGTCCATGATCCGCTCGAAGGCGTGCCCACCGTGGTCGGCGGCCGTCTCCGGACGCACCCCGCGCAGCACCGAGAGGCAGTAACTCGAGGCCGTGATCGTGAACAGGAAGCCGGCGAGCCCGAGGATGACGTAAAACGGATTGCGCGTGGGGCGGGCCATGGTCGTGCTCGGCCGCGGCGGTGCGCCGGGGACCGAAAGTATACCGCGGCAGCGCCCCGTCAGGCGGCCTGGGACCGTGCCAGCAGGCCGCAGGCTGCCGAGATCACGCGGTCGGCTTCGATGCCTGTCATCGCGGCCGTGTCCGTCTTGCGGTCGTGCCACGCCGGCCGCAAAGCGTCCGCTGGCTCGACCGTCGCATGGTGCGGTCCATAGGGACCGTTCCGTGCCGCCGGCACCGGCCCGAACAGCCCAACACACGGCGTGCCCACGGCGGCTGCCAGATGCAGGGGGCCGGTGTCGCTGGAGATGAACAGCCGTGCCAGCCGGCAGAGTTCGCCCAGGTCCTGCAGCGACGTGTCGGGTGCCATGATCGCCGTCCCGGAAGACTCGGCCACGATCCGCTCGGCCGCGCTGCGTTCGGACGCGCCACCCCAGACCACGATCGACGTCACCCCCCGTTGCCTTCGCAGACCGCGGGCCACGGCGGCGAACCGCTCCACGGGCCAGAGTTTCGACGTCCAGCCGGCGCCCGGATTGATGATCACAGGCGGTTGCTGCAGTCCCAGCGAGGCCAGCCATTGCTGCATCCGCATCCGGCTCACCGGCCAGTGCGGCATGTCGAACGAGGCCCGCCGGTCGCTTACGCCGAGCAGTGAAAGCAGTTCGCAGTTGCGATCCACCACGTGCGTCGTCGTCGCCGCCAGGGAATGGGTGTAGGCCAGCCAGGCACGCTCGCGGGACGAGGGTGGCGCGTGGCCGATGCGCATCCGGGCGCCGGACAGCCAGGTGGCCACGCCGCTCTTGAGCAGGCCCTGCAGATCGATGGTCACGTCGGGCGCGAAAGCAAGCAACTGCCGCCGCAGCGAGAGCACGGCCCGGGGCTGTTTGAGCCAGCCGCGCGGCAGGCGGAACAGGTGGTCGACGGCCGGGTGCCCGGCCAGCACATCGGCGGCCCGGCCCTCGACGGCCCAGCCGATCCGTGCCTGAGGGAAGGCCCGCTTCAGGGCCACGGCCGTGGGCACGCCGTGCAGGACGTCGCCGATGGCGGAAAGCTTGACGACGACGATGGAGCGCGGTGCGACCATGAGACCTTCCATGGAGACGCGGAAGGATCGCGGTCCGTCACAGGACAGGCAAGCCCAGTTTTCAAGGCGTTGCCCCGCGTGAGGAAACGATGTGGCCCGCCGAGCCGCCGGTTATGCCAGTCCGGCCAACTCGCAGAGCGCGGCCGCGGACACGGACTGGGGGCAACTCCACACCAGGAAGAAGAGGGATTCCCGCACGAGACGCTCGGCGGGATGGCCCTGCACGTAGCCCGCCCCCTTGGAGGCCGTGAGCGCGGCCTGGGCCGCTCGCACCACCAGGCCGTTGGCGTCGCCGCGCAAGGCGTCGCGTCCCGGCTGGTCGATGCCGTCGCGCGCGGCCGTGAGCATCCGGAAGGCGATGTGCTCGCATTCCGTCGACAGGCCGGCCACGACCGGCTCCAGTGCGGCGCGGGCGACTGCCTCGTGGGCCAGCAGTCCGATCGACGCGCGTGCGGCGCCGATCGCCAGCGCCGTCGTCGCCAGTCCGCCCGTGCGCAGACCTCCTGCGGCGGGGGCGATCGTCGCGGCGGGCCGCACGCCACTGAACCGGACGCAGGAGGTGCGACTGCCCGACAGGGCGAGCATGGGCAGCGGAGGCTCGATGGTCAGACCCGCTGCCGACGTGGGGACGACGAAGAACATCTGCCCGCCGTCAGCTTCCGTGGCGCCGGTGACGATCGTGTCGCAGGCATCGGCGCCCGTGACCCAGGGGCAGACACCGTCGAGCCGCCAGGAGTCGCCGGCGCGTGCCGCGGTGAGGGCGGGTGCGCCAAGATGCCGGCGGCTGGTGGTGAGTTGGGAGACGCCCACGGTGGTGAACGTGCGGCCGCGGGCCAGGTCGGGCAGCAGGGATTCGCGGTCGGCGGCCGCGCCAGCGGCAATGATGCGCACGGCACTGGCCCACTGGGACACGGCCAGCGCGGTCGTCAGGCAGCGCGCAGCGATCGCGGCGAGCAGCGCCAGCAGCGCGGGTTCCCCGGCCGCAGTGCCGCCGTGGGCCGCGGGCACGAAACCGGCGAGCGCACCGCTGGCCGCCAGTTCCGCCATCGCACCACTGCGCCACGGACCCTCGTCGGCGGACCGGGCGGCGCAGGCGAGCAGCGTCTCCTCGAGGGCGGCGAGTGCCGCCGCATGGGGGACGGCGGACGTGGAGGTGAACATGGCCCGATTATGCGCGAGAAAGGCCCCGCACGCCGGGGGTCGATGTGCTGTCCGGGCCGGGTATACTGCTGCCACTTCTGGCAGGCGTCCCACCATCTCCACCTCCCACCCGGAGTCGCACCCATGAGCCAGGCAGAAGATACGTCCTCCCGCGCGCCGAAGACGGCCAGCGAGCCCGCCACCCGTCCCACCGGCCCCGCCCCCCTGCGGCTCGACGAACTCTCGCCCCAGAATCTCCACGACAAGTGCGTGGCCCTGGCCCGCAACCTGTGGTGGAGCTGGCATCCCGAAGTCACGAACCTGTTTCGTGAACTCGATCCGATCCGCTGGCGGCAACTCGATCACAACCCGATCGCGTTGCTCGCGGAGTTCACGCCGGAGCGATTGGAGGCCCGGGCCGCGGAACTCGTGCTCTACAGCCGCATCAACCAAGCCTACCGGCGGCTCAAGGAATACCTGGCCAACGAGGCGACGTGGAGCACGGTGCATGCGGGCGTGCTGGGCTCGAAGCCGGTGGTCTACTTCTCGGCCGAGTTCGGCATCCACGAGTCGGTGCCCGTGTACTCCGGCGGCCTGGGCGTCCTGGCCGGCGACCACGTGAAGAGCGCCAGCGGCCTGGGCATTCCCCTCATCGCCGTGGGCCTGTTCTACGATCAGGGGTATTTCCGACAGCAGCTCGACATCGACGGCTACCAGCACGAGGAATACCTGCAGTCGCGCGTGGAGTCGCTTCCCATCGAGCCCGCCCTGGGCGTGGATGGAAAGCCGGTCACGGTGCAGATCGACACCCGCAGCGGGCCGCTGTTCGCCAAGGTGTGGAAGATGGCGGTGGGGCGGGTCAGCCTCTTCCTGCTCGACTCCGACGTGGAGCAGAACACGCCCGACGACCGTGAGCTCACCAGCCGGCTGTATGGCGGCGACACGCGGGTCAGGATTCGCCAGGAGTTGATTCTCGGCGTGGGCGGCGTGAAGGCGATCCGGGCCATGGGAATCGTGCCGGGCGTCTACCACCTCAACGAAGGCCATTCGGTGTTCGCCACACTGGAGGCCGTGCGGGGGCGGATGGAGCGGGATGGCTATCCGTTCGACGACGCCGTGCGCCGGGTCGCCCGGCAGACCGTGTTCACGACGCACACGCCCGTTCCCGCCGGCCACGACCGCTTCGACGGCGGCCTGATGGAGGAGCACCTCGGGCCCACTCGCGACGCCCTGGGCATTTCGCACGACCAGCTCATGGGCATGGGCCGCGTCGAGCCCCACAACAACGGCGAGCCGTTCTGCATGACGGTGCTGGGGCTGAAGATGTCTCGGCGTGCCAATGCCGTGAGCGCCCTGCATGGCCACGTCAGCCGCCGCATGTGGGCCAGCCTCTGGCCGTGGCGGATCGAGGAGGAGGTGCCGATCGGCCACATCACCAACGGTGTGCACGTGCCGAGCTGGCTGTCGTGGCAGATGCTGCAGCTCTACGACCGGATGTTTCCGGCCGGCTGGTTCCGGCGCATGGGCGAGCCCGACGTGTGGCAGAAGATCCACGATTGCGACCCAGGCGAGCTTTGGGAGACGCACTACGCCCTGAAAAACCTGCTCCTGCAGTTCGTGCGCCGCCGCCTCAGCCGGCAGTGTCGCCGCCGGGGCGAGTGCGACGAGGCGGTGGAGATGGCCCGCACGGTGCTCGACCCCAACATCCTCACCATTGGGTTCGCGCGGCGGTTCGCCACCTACAAGCGTGCCGACCTCGTGCTCGCCGACCTCGACCGGCTGCACGCCATGATCAGCAACGCCGATCGGCCGATCCAGGTGATCTTCGCCGGCAAGGCCCATCCCGCCGACGAGCCGGGGAAGGCGCTGATCCGCAAGATCGCCAACCTCCGCCACGACAACCGGTTCGCGGGCCGCGTGGTGTTCGTGGAGGACTACGACATCAACGTCTGCCGCCATCTTGTTCAGGGCGTCGACGTGTGGCTCAACAACCCGCGCCGGCCGCTGGAGGCGTCGGGTACGAGCGGCCAGAAGGTGGTGCTCAACGGCGGTCTCAACTGCTCGATTCTCGACGGCTGGTGGGCCGAGGCCTTCGACGGCCGCAACGGATTCGCCATCGGCCGCGGCGAGACCCACTTCAACGACGAGATCACCGATCGGCGCGACGGTGAGGCACTGTTCAAGGTTCTCGAGGACGAGGTGATCCCGTTGTTCTACGACCGCGATGCCGACGGTCTGCCGCGGCAGTGGATCCGCATGATGATGAATTCCATCAGTTCGCTGGCCTGGCGATTCAGCGCCCACCGCATGGTGATGGACTACGCGCGGGCCTGCTACGTGCCGGCGGCCGGGGGCGTGTCGTGCGACATGGCGAGCAGGTGACGATGGTGGTTTCACGTCGCTGCCGCGGGGCGGCCTGCTCCCCGAACGGCCGGGCCGGCCCATGAAGCTCGTGCGGCACGGTCCAGCGGGCGTCGAGCGGCCGGGCCTGATCGGGGCCGACGGCACCATCCGCGATTG
Organism: Planctomycetota bacterium; assembly: GCA_003671185.1. Classification (GTDB taxonomy): domain Bacteria; phylum Planctomycetota; class Planctomycetia; order Pirellulales; family UBA1268; genus QWPN01. Next base: position 7,898 of record QWPN01000038.1, on the reverse strand, counting down.
CTCGGCGCACATCGCCGACTATGACCACGCGTTCTTTGCTGGCGGGGGCCTGGAACGCCTGCGCGGTCTGGCGGCCGACATGGGGCGGCTTCCCGCCGTGGCTTCCGGCACGCGGCTCGGTCCGCCCGTGGCCCGTCCGCGCAACGTGCTGGCGATCGGCCTCAACTACCGGGACCATGCCCGCGAGACAGGGGCCCAGATTCCCGGGGAACCTGTGCTGTTCATGAAAGCCACGGGCACGGTGTGTGGGCCGCACGACCCGATCCTCATCCCGCGTGGCAGTGTGAAGACCGACTGGGAGGTGGAACTGGCGGTCGTGATCGGCCGCCCGGCACGCTACCTGGAGTCGCCGGCGGCCGCCCGAGAGTTCGTGGCCGGATTCTGCGCGGCCAACGACGTCTCGGAGCGGGCCTTCCAGCGGGAGCGGGGCGGCCAGTGGAGCAAGGGCAAGTCGAGCGACAATTTCCTGCCCCTGGGCCCGTGGCTGGCCACGGCCGACGAGATCGCCGACCCGCAGGCCCTCGCGCTCGCGCTCGACGTCAACGGCGTGCGCAAGCAGTCGGGGCACACGTCGGAGATGATCTTCGACGTCTGGTTCCTGGTGCACTATGTGTCTCAGTTCCTCACGCTGGAGGCGGGTGACGTGCTGATCACGGGCACACCAGCGGGCGTGGGGATGGGCCGCACGCCGCCCGAGTACCTGGCTGCCGGCGACGTGGTCGAAGTGGCGATCGACGGTCTGGGCCGGCAACGCTGCGTGTGCCGCCAGGCCTGAGCGCCCAGCGCGGGCCCTACTCCTCCAGCGTGCGCCTGCCGCGCAGCAGGTGGTGGTAGTGCTGGGCGAAGCGGTGAGCCTCGTCGCGAACGTATTCCAGGAGCCGCAGGGAGTAGGAGTCGCGGGACAGACGCAGCGGCTCGCTGCGTCCGGGCAGAAACACCTCCTCCTCCCGCTTGGCCAGCGAGATCACGCACGGGGCCTCGATGTCCAGGCTCTCCAAGGCGGCGAGTGCCGCCGCGAGTTGCCCCTTGCCACCGTCCACGAGGAGGATGTCGGGCAGCGAAGCGCCCTCCCGAGCCAGCCGTGAAAACCTTCGTGCCACGACCTCGTGAATGCTCTTGAAGTCGTCGATGCCATCGACGGTCTTGATCCGGTAACGCTTGTAACCGGGCTTGAAAGGCAGGCCGTCGATGAACTGCACCAGGCTGGCCACGGTCTCGTTGCCCGCCAGGTGTGCGATGTCGACCCCTTCGATGACCCGCGGCGGGGACTTTAGTCCCAGCACCTTTTCCAGCCCCGCCAGTCCCTTCTTGGGGTCGACGAGGAACACCTCCGGCTGCACGTTTTCCTCCAGGTCGCCGCGCTGGTCGAGCGTCTCCAGGAGCCGGATCTCGTCCCGCAGCCGGGCAGCTCGTTCGAACTCCAGGCGGCCGGAGGCGGCGAGCATATCGGCCCGCATCTCGGCCAGAAGCTGCTTCTTGCCACCGTCGAGAAACGTCTTCAGCCGGTTGATGTCGCGACGATAGTCCTCCTTGGAGATGCGCAGGTTGCAGGGAGCGGTGCACTGGTCGATGGATGCCAGCAGGCAGGGGCGGAACCAGCGCCACTGCTCGTCGTCGGCGTCGATGTCGAGCGTGCAGGTGCGGAACTTGAAGATGCGCTGTAGGACGACGATCGCCCCGCGCAGCGATCCGGCACTCGTGAACGGACCGTAGAGCTTGACCCCTTTCTGCCTGGGCGTGCGGGTGAACTCGACCCGCGGAAAATCCTCGTGGGTCGTGATCTGCAGGTAGGGGAAGGTCTTGTCGTCCTTGAGATCGGAGTTGAAGCGGGGCTGCACGTCCTTGACGAGCCGGCTTTCCAGCAACAGTGCGTCGACCTCGCTGTCCGCCTCCAGGTAGTCGATATCGCGGATCTCGCGGACGAGGTCGGCCGTGCGCCGATCCTCGGCGGCGGCTTTGAGGAAGTAGCTGCCCGCCCGGGCCCGCAGGTTCTTGGCCTTGCCCACGTAGATCACCCGGCCGGCCGCGTCCTTCATGAGGTACACGCCGGGGCTCTGCGGGAACGCCCTCACCTTCTCGGCGGCGGCCGAGCGGTCGCGGGCTGCGGCGGCCGCATCGGTGTCGGCCGGCAGCGACTCGGCGGCGGGTTCGGACCCGGCCACGCGGGCGGTGCTGTCCGGCGGCGGGGTGTCGGCGTCTGGGGCGTGCATCACCGCCGATTCTAGGCCCTCGATGCGGTAGGGCCTGGCTGCCGTCGGGCCGGGACGCGCCGTTGGTCGCACTGCCGTCGCAGTTTGCCCCGCTTTTGGCCCGGCAGCCTGTGCATCTTGCCCAACGCGAACGCCGGCTTGGAAACCGATGGCGGCGACCCTCAGAACCGATTGAACCGTCATGTTCGGAACTGGAGCAGCACAGGGCCGGGCACTGCGGACCGGCCGCCCGCGGTTCGTCGGCAGGACGGGGATTCCGCCGCACGGCCCGCGGCCTGGAGAGAACGCGGCCCGATCGGTCTGCGAGGGTGAGTGGCGCGGAAGCCTTCGTCACGGCGAGAGGTATCGCTGACCGGCGCCGACCGTACCCCCATCAGCCGCCAGCAGGTCGCTTCGTTCCGGCACCGACAGGATCGTCACTCAACCGTCCAGCAAGGCACTCGGAGAAGCCGTCGCGATGATCTCATACGCTCAGAATTTCGAGGACGTCATCCTCAACCGCGTGTTCCACAACGTGCCCGTGGGTCGCTACATCGACGTGGGCGCCTACGACCCCGTCGTGGACTCCGTGACCAAGCACTTCTACGACCAGGGCTGGTCGGGGGTGAACGTCGAGCCCGTCGCGCGATTTCATGACAAGTTCGTGCGACAGCGCCCGCGGGATTGGAATCTCAACGTGGTGCTCGGTCCGGAGCGTGGGTCGGTGGACTTCAGCGAATGGGGAGACTCGGGGCTGTCGACGTACCGCGACACGATGGACGCCGAGACGATGGCCGGCCTGGGACTCACCAGGACGACCCGCGCTGTACCGATGATCACCCTCGCCGATGTGACGAGCCAACTGGACGACAGGGACGTGCAGTTTCTCAAGATCGACGTCGAGGGGGCCGAGCACGACGTGTTGCTGGGCGGCGAATGGCGGGCTTTCCGCCCGCGGGTGATCCTGCTGGAGGCGATCAAGCCAAAGTTGCCCGGTTGCGACATCTATTCCTTCGAGCCCACGTGGTTCGAGTGGGAGGGGCTGTTGCTCGAGCACGGCTACGAGTTCGGGATGTTCGACGGACTGAATCGCTACTACTACCGCCGCGAGGAGCCCACCCTGCGTGCACCGTTGTCGTACCCGGCGAACGTCACCGACGGGTTTGCGCTCGTGAAGGGGCATTACCTGTCCAGCGCCCCGGCGGCGGCCTGATTCCGGCCGCTGCACCGTCGGTTCGCAGGGGGAACGGTTGTATCCGTTACGGGGGGCTGTTCGTGAAGATCTGGTACGACGTTTCGGACCTGGTGTCGTGGAAACTCCCGCACCTGACTGGCATCCAACGGACCACCGTGGGGATTCTCAACGGACTCGTCGAGCAGGTCGGCGACGTGGGTCTGGTGCGGTACGACGTCAAGGCCGGCAGGTTCTTCGCGCTCACCGTCGCGGAGTTGCCGGCGTCGGTGCGCTGTCACATCCGCGACCGCGCGGCCTCGAACGTGGCCGAGTCCGAAACCGCGGCCACCGTCCCAGCACGTGTACCGTCCGGGAGAGTCGCCAGCCGCCCGGATCGCCGGCGCCCGAGCCGATTCAAAATGGATTTGTTTCGCGGCACAGACGGCGAAGCCGAGGAACTGCGGCACGCTTTCCGACAGTTCAAGACCGCCACGCGGCAGTTGCGGAAGAGCCTGTCGAGCTGGGTGGGCAGGAGGCTGCGCACGTCGCTGCGTGGTGGCGGGTTGGCGACTCCGCCCCATGCCATGCGGGACCCAACGCTGAACCCACTTCCGGCGCAAGATGCCGCGACGTTCATCGCCGCCGGTGACGCGCTCGTGTCGATCGGAGCCACGTGGGGCATGGCCGGTCACGGCCGGGCGGTGGCCGCCGTCCGCGGCCGCGGCGTGCACGTGGTGCGGATGATTTACGACCTGATCCCGACCATCAAGCCCCAATGGCTCGAGCCGGCCTACACCCGGTCGATCACGGCGTGGGTGCGCAGCGTGCTGCGGGAGTCGGATCGCGTGTTGACGATCTCGGAGTTCTCCAGGCGGGAGATCGAACGGTATTGCCAGGAATCCCGGTTCGCTCCGCCCGCGCTGACGGTCGTCCGGCTGGGTGACGTGTTGGAGGGCAGCGCGGCGGAGCGGTCGCCGGCGCCGCTGCCGCGGTTCGTGCCAGGTCGGCCGTTCTTCGTCTGTGTGTCCACGCTCGACGTGCGCAAGAACCACCGCCTGCTCTACGATGCCTGGACGCAGTTGGCGGTCCGGCGCGGCGGACGGTGTCCCGATCTGGTGTGCATCGGCACGCCCCACCTCCGCGTCGCCGACCTGCTCCACGAGATCGGGCAGGATCGGGCCGTCAATCGGCACATCCACGTGCTGCACGGCATCGAGGACAGCGAACTCGCCTGGTATTACGCGAACTGCAGTGCGTCGATCTATCCCTCGAAGTACGAGGGCTGGGGCCTGCCGGTGGCGGAGAGCCTGGGACAGGGTCGGATGTGCCTGGCGTCGAACGCCACGAGCATTCCCGAGATCAGCAGCGATCTGCCCGAGTTCTTCGACCCCTACGACGTCTACGCGCTCGTCTTGCTCGTGGAACGGGTGCTGGATGAACCCGACTGGGTGCAGGCCCGCGAGCGGATCATCCGGGAGCGATTCCGCTCCACCGGATGGCAGGAGACGGCCGCCCAGGTGCTGGGGGCGATCACGGGCGCGGCCCGGGAAACCGGTGCGCCGGTATGGCCCAGGCTCGCGCAGCAGCGTGCCGCCGTTGCACCGTCGGTCGTCTCCATGCAAGGGGCGAAGTCTGCATGAACACGGAACGCATGGGAGGATGCAGCAGCCTCGGCACCGGGCGGGCAGACCGCGAGTTGCGGTTGCTGCTTGACTGCACGCAGACGCTGGCCACGCCGCGGCAGTCAGGCATTCCGCGGGTGGTGCGAAACATCGCTCGGCACGGGATCACGGCGGCGGCCAGCCGGGGGGCGACGCTGGTGCCCGTGCGGTATGAGGACGGTCATTTCCTGGCCCTGGACACGGCGTCGGCCGTCGATGTTCATGACGTGAGCCCCCGCCCCGCCGCCGGCATCGGCCATCGCGTGTTCCGTCGGCTGCACAAGCTGTTCGTGCCGAAGAAGGTCTGCCGGGCGGTGCGCGCCCGCTGGCGGCAGCTGCTGCGGGTGCCGCCACCACGTCAGGCCATCGCGTTCGGGCCCGACGACACGCTGCTACTGGCGGATTCCTCCTGGACGAGTCGGTATTGGCACGTGGTCGATGCAGCCCGGCGGGTGGGCACGCGGATCGGCGTCGTGCAGTACGACTTCATTCCCCACACCCATCCGGAACTCGTGCCACAACGGCTGGCCCCCGCTTTTCGTGACTGGATGATCAACACGCTCAGCCGCGCCGATTTCGTGGCGGCGATCTCCGAGACCGTCGCCGGCGAAGCCCGCCAGGAGCTGCGGCGGATGGGCCGCGATCCGGATGGAGCGGCCCCGCTCGTGAGGTCGTTTCGGCTCGGCGCCGACGTCAAACCGCTCGCCGGCGAGGGGACCGTGCGGACCGAACTCCGGGCGTTTCTCACCGCCTCACCCGTGGGACCCTACCTCACGGTCGGCACGATCGAACCCCGCAAGAACCAGGCCGTTCTGCCCACGGTGTTCGAACTGGTGTGGCGGCAGGTGCCGGATGCCCGGCTGCTCGTGGCGGGTTTCGTGGGCTGGAATGGGGACGAGTTCATCCGGCAGTTGCGGAGCCATCCCCGGTACGGCACGCACCTCATGCACTTCGCCGACCTCTCCGATGCGGAGTTGGTCCATGCCTACCGTCATGCGAGGGGTCTGGTGTTTCCGTCGCGGGCCGAGGGCTACGGCCTGCCGATCGTCGAGGCGCTGTCGCACGGCGTGCGGGTCTTTGCCTCCGACATCGCCGCCCACCGCGAGGTTGGCGGGCCGTGGTGCACCTATTTCGCACCGCACGACGCGGCTGGTCTTGCCGGGCAGATCGTCCGCTGGGAACGGGATGGAGCCTTCGCGGCCGAGCAGCCGCCGCGAACGTTTCCGGCTCCGTCGTGGCAGCAGGCTGTCGAGCAACTGCTGGCGATTGCGTTTTCAGACGCGTCTGACGTCTCCCACCGGCGCGAACGCAGACAGGCGGCGGCGTGAGGGGGCTGCGTGGTGTCGCAGCCAACCGCCATGGCACGGCAAGCGATGTTCAGCCCCGAGGGTCAAGCCGCGAGCCGACGGGTCTGGGGAGCCGCCGTTGGCCCGCTGATCATCTCGTGAATGCCGTGCTCGTAATACCAGCGGAAGTATGTGTGCACGTCAGCCAGCAGCGCCCCGGCCTCGTCTCTGTAGCTTTGCAGGTTGCGGCCGAAGGCCGGGGCGGCATTCGCCCTGTCCAGACGCACTGACGCCTCGAGGCCAATCTGCCTGCAGGTCTCGGCGAGCGCAGCTTCAAGAGACGAGAAGTCGAGCAGTCGCGTGGCCGGCCAGGCCGGCCCGCCCAGGTCGAAGAACATTTCGTAGTTGGCCAGGGTGCGGGCGGTGACGCCGAGCACGAGGAACTCGCGGAACGTGCCGGTGCGGGCCAGGCGGATCAGTGGATCCTTGGGCTCCTCCTGGAAGGAGCAGCGACGCCAGTATTCGAACAGGGAGACGAGCATCTCGAACGGCTCGCGGATAACACCAATGATCCGCAGTTCAGGTCGCGTTCGCGGCGCGGCGTCGGCCAACCGCAGTCTGGACATCCAGCGCAGGGAGCCGCGGCGGCCAGCCGGCTGGGGAGAAACAGCCGCTGGCCCCGGTCCGGCGAGCCCCAGTCGCTGCAGGCCGTGCCGCACCGGCAGGTGGACGTTCTCCGGGGCCACGTACTCGGCATCCGGGAATGTCTGGCGAAACCAGCGCACGATCGAAGTGCCGGCAGTCTTCGGATAGTGCACGAATGCGATGTTCGCGTGCGCGCTGAAGAGCATGGCATCCTCGTGCTCGTGATCACGGGTTGGTTCGCGGCTGCCCATCCCCCTCGCGGTTGCCAGTCCCTCTTGGAAACTATCGGCAGCGGCCTCACATGGCGTTGATAAATCACCACCCCCCCCCGTCCCCCTTGTGCCCCTCTCTTCGCCCCCTCCCTGCTGTGACATCGCGTTCAGTGCCGAAATCTGGGGCGTGGGCGACCAGGAGGAACTCACGATGTTCCTGGCACCTTCCTCGGCTCCCCGCGTGGTGCACGTCATCCGGGCCACTGGGTGGTTCACGGCCGCTGCCCTGCTGACGGCCGCCAGCCCCGCCGCGCGGCCACCTGGTCAGACGCCAGCCAGGCCGCGGAGGTCGCGCTCCATGGCATCGAGTCGCGTCTGCAGGTCCTGCTTCACGGCGGGCAGATCCGCCGCCGGGCAGGGAGGCGCCACGGCGAACAGGTAGAACTTGATTTTCGGCTCCGTGCCCGAGGGCCGCGCCGCCACCGCGTTGCCCAGCGCAGGGAATCGCCCGCCGGGCCGGCCGCCGGCACCGTCGAGACCAGCCAGATCGAAGATCACGAGATCGCTCGTCACGCCCTGGTAGGGCTGCGGTGTTCCGCCGGGCGTCCACGTGGTCAGGCTGGCCTGATCCCGCGTGCGCACCACGTCGAGGCCGGCGAGTGCCCGCGGAGGCGTGGTCCGCAGTGCGGCCATGATCTCCTTCATCCGATCCATGCCGGTGGCGCCCGGTA
>QWPN01000118.1 GCA_003671185.1 Planctomycetota bacterium | reverse complement strand
GGACCGGCTCGCGCCGTCCCGCAAGCAGGCCCTCCCATGATGGTGAACCACGTGCAGAACCCGACGCACGATCCGTCGCGGCTGGGCCGGAGTGCCGCTGCCGCCGCCGCGCTCCTTCTGGCACTGCCGCTCCCCGCCCGGGGTGCCGAACTCCTCTCCGCGGCACACGCCAGCATCGAGGCCGACGCTGCCGGCCGGCACGTGGCGGCACTCGCCGACGACGCATTCGAGGGCCGCGAAGGCGGCAGCCGCGGCGGCCGTGCGGCGGGGGCGTACATCATGGACGCGCTGGCCAAGACGGGGCTCGAGCCTGTTGGCGACGGCGGCGGCTACGGCCAGCAGTTCGGCGGCATGCGGAACATCCTCGGATTGCTTCGTGGCCGTGACCCGCAACTGGCCCGGGAGGTGATCGTGGTCGGAGCCCATTACGACCACGTCGGCTACGGCAACCAGGACAACAGTTACGGTCCTTTCGGCTTCGTTCACAACGGTGCCGATGACAACGCCTCTGGCGTCGCCGGGTTGCTGGAACTGGCCGAGGCCCTGGGGCACCTGCCGGAACGTCCGCGCCGCTCGATTCTGGTGGCCTTCTGGGACGGCGAGGAGAAGGGGTTGCTGGGATCGCGGCACTTCCTCCGCGTCCGGCCGGCGGCCCTCGCCGACAGTCGCCTCGTGTTTTCCATCAACCTCGACATGATTGGGCGGTTGCGGGATCGCCGGCTGGAGGTGTACGGCACGCGCAGTGCCCGGGGATTGCGCTCTGCAGTCGTGGCGGCCAACGTCGATCCGGGCCACGCGGCCGGCCTCGATTTGATCTTCAACTGGGACGTCACGGACGACTCGGACCACTACCCGTTCATCGCGGCCGGCATTCCCACGCTGATGTTCCACACGGGACTTCACGACCAGTACCACCGTCCCAGCGACGACGTGCATCTGGTGAACCTGGACGGGATCGCACCGGTGGTCCGACTCTCGCTCGGCGTCCTGACCGCGGTCGCCGACGAGGCAGGGGCCGCACCGGCATTTCGGCCCGAGTGCCGCAACGAATCGGATGCCACACGCCGGGCGCTGGAGGCACCGGCAGTTGCGGCCGGGTCGCGAGGCCGCTGGGGCATCGGTACCCGTGCGGATTCGTGCGAAGCAGATGCCCCGGTGGTCGTCCGCGTGTCGGCCGATTCACCGGCCGCGAAGGCCGGACTGCTCCCCGGGGACCGGTTCCTTGCCGTAGGCGGCACAAAGGTCACCGATCAGACGGCCATGATCGACATGCTGCGGGCAGCGAACCCAGCGGTCGATGTTGAGGTGGAACGCCGCGGCAGGATCATGCGGCTCGAGATGCGGACGGACGAGGCCCGCTGAACGGCACCCGACGTGGTCGGTGGTGCCGACGGGCGGATGGCGTTGGGTCAGTCTTCGTCGTCGTCTTCGTCTTCCTCGTCGTCGTCCTCTTCGTCGTCGTCGAAGTCGTCGTCCTCTTCGTCTTCCCAGTCTTCGTCGTCTTCCTCGTCATCCTCTTCTTCGTCTTCTTCTTCCTCGTCGTCCTCGTCCTCGACCTCCTCCCACTCGTCATCGCCCTCTTCGTCGTCGTCTTCGTCCTCCTCGTCGTCGTCCTCTTCGTCGTCGAAGTCGTCGTCCTCTTCGTCTTCGAAGTCGTCTTCGTCCTCATCCTCGGCGCGGGCGGCCGGGACCGAGTCATCGACGACGCACTGCAGCCCGGCGGAAGAGGCGTGACACTCGAACAGATCCTCGGCCGCGAGGAGATCCGGCAACTCGTTCCACGAGAACACGTCGGCGATGGACACGTCTGCATGCTCCCTGCGAGTCGTAGCAATCGTCACGGCAAAAGCCTCCTAGACCAGTTCGACGGCGGAAACCAAGATCATTTCTCTACCCGATCGCGGGATCAACGTCCAATCGCAGGCCCGGAAAAGCGGGGATAATTCCGGGGTCGTGGGGCGCGGAGGCCGCGGTGGGTGCGATAGTGTGTCGCGTGCCCCCGGGCCTTGCAAGTCGCTCCCCGCCACGTTTTTACGCCGTCGGGTCATCCCCCGGCCCGGCGGCGTCCGTGTCGGTGGTCGCCGGGCCTCCGGACAGCGTCTCCATGGGCGGCAGATCCTCGATCCGGGCCAGGCCGAAAACCGTGAGAAACCGCCGGCTCGTCACGTAAACGTGCGGCCGCCCCAGATCCTCCGCACGGCCCCCGATCGCGACCAGGTCTCGTTCCATCAGCTGGCGCAGCATTTCCTCGCAGCCCACGCCGCGAATCGACTCGATCTCGGCCCGTGTGACCGGCTGCCGGTAGGCCACGATCGCCAGCGTCTCCATGGCCGCGGTGGAGATGCGATTGCCCGGGGGCTGCTCACCCAATCGACGCAGCCAGGGGCCGAAAGCCGATCGGGTCAGTAGCTGGAAGCCGCCGGCGATGTGCTCGACCCGGAACGCACTGCCGGAAGCGTCGTGCAGCCCGCGCAACTCCCGGAGCAGCGTGCGGGCCCGCGTGCCGTCCGAGAGCCGTGCCAGTTTGGCCAGCCGTCTGGTGGTGAGCGGCTCACGGGCCAGAAACAACGCCGCCTCCAGCCGGGAAAGTTCGTCGGACCGCACGTGCTTCCCCGTTTCCTTCACGCTGGCGTTCGTCGCGGGGGCGGTGCGCAGCAGGCGGCGGCAGCCGGGAGTCGGGGTGGCCCGCCAGGCGTCGGGAGGCGGTGTCAGCGGGTGCTCGGCCCCCTGAACGCGGGCCAGACACCGGGGCAGGATTCCTGACGAGCAAGTGTGGCGTCGCATGTCGCACCGCGGGACGTGGCCAGTTGCCGCGGGGGCTGTCAGAAGTTCATCGTGCGAGCCGGGTTCGGCAACCCTGCACGGGGCTGCTGCGAGTCGCCCGCCCGTGAGGCCAATCGCTGCCGCCACGCCGAGACGTCGGCCAGGAGCCCGCACATGGCGTCGGCAGGGCCGTTGCCCGACGCCTGGAACAGGCGGTGCAACTGGCCGGTCGCATCGATCGCCACGCGGCAGGATGCCGCATGGTGGCCTTCGACTCCGGGCGTGGGGTGGCATTCGATGGCCATGGCACCGAGTGCGGCGAGCCGTGCTTCGGCATCCCGGCACGCTGCATCGGCCGGCACGGCGACGGGGGCGGCGACTGGCGCGGGAGCCGACGCGGTCGCGGCGACGGCACGCGGTTCGGAGCCTGGCGTGGCTGGGTTGCCCTGCGGGATCGGCGGCGGCGAGGCCGCCACCGTCGGCGGATCGGCTGCCGCATGGCCGGTCGGCGGCGGCATCACCAGCGACACGAGACGGCCCCACACCAGATCCCTGATGGCTGACCGCACCGGCGCCGGGACGCGGTGGGAAAACATCGCGATCATGGGCACGACGACCATGCACGCGACGAGCAGGGCGGAGCGGAACCTCATGCGTGGCACCAGCGTGTGGGGGGTCGGGGAGGGTAGCGACCGTCCACAGCGGCCACAACGCGGAAACCACCGCGGAAGCACCGGCCGACGGCACCTTCGGCCGCTCAGGGAGTGGCCGCGGCCGGCGGGCCGACGATCACCCGCCGGGGTTGCGGGCCCGAGGCCGGCGTGTCGGGATCGAAGTGCGGCACGCCCGCTTCGTACTCGACCCGGGTGCGACGTGCGCCCTGGGCAACGAGATCACGCACGAGCGTCTTGACAAGCAACTGCTGCACCCGCGGTCGAACGGTGTCCATGCTCACGGTGCCTGGCTCGACGTCGGTGACCTTGATCACATGCACTCCGAATGGCGTGACGAAGGGGCGCGACACCTCCCCCTTCGCGAGCAGGAATGCCTGCCTGGCGAACGCATCGACCAGCGGCGCTTCCCGCGTGATCCAGCCCAGATCTCCGCCGTGGCGGCGGCTGGGGCCGACCGAATGCATCAGCGCCGCATCCTCGAACGAGCGCGCTCCCACCATGATGCGCCGGCGGATTTCCTCGGCATCCGCCAGGCATTTTTCCACGGCGTCGTCGCCGCGGAGCGTTTCGGGCCGCAGCAGAATGTGGCTGACCCGCAGCCGAGTACCGTCGAGTTCGCGGTGGTTTTTTTCGAAGGTTTCGGTCAACGCCTCGGCGCTGAGTCTCGGCTGCACATACTTCTCGACCCGCAGTTCGACGAGCATCTGGTCGCGGATGGAACGTTCGTCGCGGCCCGACTGGGCGAGGAAGGCCTCGAAGCGGACGCCGCGGGCGGCCAACTGCTGGCGGAACTGTGCCAGGCGGACTTCGAGTTCGTCGCTGCCCACGACGATCGCCAGCCGGTCGAGTTCGGAGCGCAACAGTCGATCATCGACGAGCTGTTCGACCACTGCGGCCTCCTGCCGCTGTCGCTGCTCACCGCTGGCGGCGGGAAGGCGGGCCATGATGGACTCCACCTGCCCGCGGACGATCACGTCAGTGCCGACGCGCACGAACACGTCGTCGGGACTTTGCGCACGGGCCGCCAGGCCGGTCCAGGCTGCGCCCAGCAGCACGGCAGCCAGAGCCGCCAGTGGCCTTGTGCCTGGCACCACACCCGGGCGCGGTGCCTCGCGTTCCTGTGTCGCCGCCATGTCGTTTTGTCGCCTTGTCGCCGTTCCGGGGTCGCCGCCGGCCCCTGCGAAACGTCCTCATCGTACGCGATGGCGAGCCGTTCCCGGAGCGCACCTTCCGGCCCATGTGCCGGCCGCTCACCCCGCGCTCATGACTCGCGGCTGCGGGCTCGTCGCCAGGATTGGCGGAACGGCTGCCGCGAGTCCACAATCAGATGCCGTGCGCGGCGCACGTGGCGGCCGCGGAGCGGGATGGCCAGACCACCGAGACGCCCAGCATGTCCAAGATCGCCATCAGCCTGTGCGGCGAAGGGCGCGGACACGCCACCCGCATCGCCACGCTGCTGGAGCGATTGGAGGACGAGCACGACGTGCTCGTCTACACGTCGGCGGATGCGTTGGAGTTCCTGCGCCGCCGGTTCGACGGCCACCACCCCCGGGTGCGCGTGGAGGAAATCCCGGGCATCGTCTTCCAGTACACGGGTGGCCGGCTCGACGTGATGCGGTCGATCGCCGCGGGGCTCGATTACCAGGCCCGTCAGCTCGGGCCGCTCGTGGACCGCATGATGGGGGAGTTGGAGGCCTTCGCAGCCGACGTGGCGATCACCGATTTCGAGCCCGCCCTGCCGCGCGCCGCCAGCCGCATCGGCATTCCGCTCATGAGCGTGGACCACCAGCACTTCCTGATGGCCTACGACCTCGACGCGCTGCCCCGCAGCCTGCAGTGGAACGCCTGGTTCATGAGCCACGCCGTGTGGATGTACGTGACGGAGGCGGTCGACACCGTGGTGTCGGCATTCTTCCGCCCGCCGCTGCGTCGTGGCTGGGAGCACGTCATTCAGGTGGGCCCGCTGCTGCGGCGCGAGGTGGTGACGGCCGTGCCGCGCGACGAGGGCTTCGTGCTCAGCTACCTGCGGCGGCATACGCCGTTCTCCGCCATCGAATCGTTGGCGGATTGCGGCCTGCCCGTGCGGGTGTACGGCCTCGGCCGGCGCGATCCCGTGGGCCGTGTGTCCTTCCACGACATCGACGAGCGCCGGTTCGTGGAGGACCTGGCGTCCTGCCGGGCGTTGGTGTCGGCCGCCGGCAACCAACTGATCGGCGAGGCGCTGCACCTCGGCAAGCCGCTGCTGGTGCTGCCGGAGCGGGCCCACGCCGAGCAGCTGATGAACAGCCACTTCCTCAACGCCATGGGCTGCGGCGATTTCTGCGTGCTCGAGGAGGTGAGTCGTGACCGCGTGCGGATGTTCCTCGCCGAAATGGCGCGGTTGACGCCCGCCCTGGCGGCCGTGGCGGGCCGCATGGACGGCACGGACGACGTGCTGCGGGCGATCGGACACCGGCTGCGGCAGCCGCTGGAAGTGGCGCCGGCCTGAAGCCCCGCTCAGGCGGCGCCCAGGTGGCGCACGAGCGCGGGGATGATCGCCCGCAAGGCCCGGCCGCGGTGGCTGATCACGGCCTTCACCGCCGGCGGAAGTTCGCCGAACGTCCGGTGATATTCGGGCACGATGAACAGGGGGTCGTAGCCAAAACCACCGGCGCCCGATCCCACTGCGGCGATCCTGCCCCAGCAGGTGCCTGCGGCGCTGGCCATGATGCGGCCGGAGGGATCGGCGAGGGCGGCGTGGCAGGCGTAGTGCGCGGCCCGGCCGCCTCCGCTGTGGCCGCTGAGGCGGTCCAGGAGCAGGGCGTTATTGCGGGCATCGACGCTGCGCGTGTCGCCCGGCGGCTGAGGGCCCGAGAAGCGGGCGGAGTACACGCCCGGCGCTCCTTGCAACGCCGGCACGACGAGGCCGCTGTCCTCGGCCAGCACCCAGCGGCCCAATGCTCGGGCCTGCAGGCTCGCTTTGAGGGCCGCGTTCTCGGCGAACGTGCTCCCCGACTCCTCCACGTCCACCGCGCCGGCGACGTCGGCGAGCGAGCGGCAGGCGATGGCGAAGGGGGCGAGCAGGTCGACCAGTTCACGGACCTTGCCCGCGTTGGTGGTGCCAAGTACGAGAAACGCGTCGTTGCCGGTCATGGGCCGCCTCGCAGCGAGCCATCGTACACGCCGCGGGGCTCCCGGCGTGGCATTCTCAGCGTCGGCCAGCCGGCCGACGGGGCACGTCGATCGGCTTCGGCTGCAGGTCGAGCATGATGCCGTCGAAGGAGCGGGGCATGATCTGCCCGCCGGCCTGGTCAGGGCCCAGGGCCGTGGCGATCCGCGTCACCTCGGGATGTGGCACCGGCCGACCGTCCGCTCCGGGGACCGCGAGCTGATCGATGCTACCCACGCACACCATGCTCGAATCGCGGTCGTGGAACTCCCAGGCCTGCCATCCGGCCCGGCGCAGGGCCTCCGTGAGCCGGTGTGCCTTGTCGGCGGCCTCCACGAGACGGCTCTCGGTCTGCACGCCTCGGACCTGCGGGTTCTTCCAGCCGCTGCCCTTCAACGCATCGACGAAACGGTTCATGTCCACGAGTCCTCCCGTGCGGGAGGTCGGGTCTTCGTCGGCATTGAAGGTGCCGGCGCCGGTGAAGGTGGCCACCCTGATGGTGTGCCGGCCCGGGCAGTCGAGTAGGCCGTGGGCCACCCCGGCGTTCATGTCGAGCACGAACTCGTCGACCATCTGTCGGCTGAAGTAGTCGGCGGGCAATAGCGGGTTGGGGATCATGATCGCAGCGTGCATGGGGGGCTTCGCGGCTTGCGCGTCGCGCACGTGCTGGCTGTTGGCCTGCAGAAAGTCGGACACGAGACGGGTTTTGGCGGTGGCGGCGGCCAGCGCCTTGGGCTGCAACGTCTTGATCTTCTGCAGCGTCTTCTGGCCGCGCTGATCCTCACATGATGCGAAGTCGCCCACCACCACGGCCACCTCGACCACCTGGCCGGCGTTGGCATAGCGCATCCGCTTCGGCGTGCCGTCTGGATTGAGGCCCATGCCGGGCTGTGCACCGCTGTAATCGAAGGCCTTCTCGTGCGTGTAGGCCTGAAGCCGATGGCTGCCGCGGAGTTCCTGCACGAGCCGTCGGGCATCATCGCGGGCGGTTTCGCCACGGAAGGTGGTGGCCAGGATGAGCCACGGCCCGTCTTTCTCGGCCAGTGGATACATGGCCTTGGGATCGGCCTCGGCGCCGGAAAACCAGGCTGTCGGCAGCCAGCCGCTCTGGGCGGCAGCGGGCTGCGGGACAACGCTGAGGATGGCCGCTGCAGCCAAGAGAAGGCCGCCGGGGCTGACGTGGGGGCGCATCACTGCAGGGACTCCTCTTGCTCCGAGCTGTTCGCGCGGCGTTCCAGCCGGCGGGGTGGGGACGGTAGCAGCAGGGGCCGCCGGCTGCCAGACTGATCGCTCCCCTGGGAAACATGGGTTGACCGGGGGGTTCCCAGGCGGAGGGGCCGGCGCTGTCCGGCAGGTGGTCATGCGTTGGTCCGGCAGGCTCGATCCGGTCGCGATGGCCGTGGTGATCGTCTGGCTGGGCGTGGTTGTGGGTCCGCCCCTGGCACTTTTGGATTGGCGCGAACGGCGGCTCCCGGCGGTCGGCAGTCCTGAATACCAGGCGGGGTGGGACGAGTTCCGCGACGACATGCGGCGGCAGTCCGGTCGTGAGGGGCCTGTGCAGCGGAAGGTGCCCAAAAGTGTGGAGCCTCCCGAACTGGTGTGGCTGCGCGACCACGTCGTTCTGGCGGTGATCGCCTGGATGACGCTGGCTGGAGTGCTGGGCGGCTTTCTCGCCGTGGTCTTCCTGGGCGCCGTCCGGCAGGGAAAGCCCGTCAATCGCAGCGGTTGAACCGCGCGGGTGGCCATCCAGGCCAGGAGGGCTTTGTCCGCGTGTTGCCGCATCGCAGGAGGCGATGCCGTCGGCCCAGGGGACCCTTGGCGTTCCCTGCGGCCGACTCAGCGGACAAAGGCCAGGAGGGCTTTGTCCGCGTGTAGTTACCGACCGAGCATCAGCCGGGCGGTGATCGCGACGACCAGAAACAGGGCCACGGTGATGGCCAGCACGCCGAAGAGGGAAAACAAGTCAGCAACTCCCGGAAGCCCGTGGGGCGCGGTCCGCACCGCCGCCGGCGGATGGTAGATGCCGCTCGCGGGGCCGACAAGACGGCCCGGGGCCGCCCTGCCCGCGGGGAGAGCATCGCAGACAGGAGACCTGCAGCGTTGCAGGCAATGCGTGCCAGCCGGAGATGCTGCCGAGGGCCCTGATCTCCGGCGTGGAAACCGTTCAGGGCCCACTTCTTCTGTCGGCAGCTAGGACCGCTCCGGCCTGCTGCGGAACAACTCCTCCGACACCATGGATCCAGCGGCGCGGCCGAGTTCGTCGAGCGTGCGGCGCTGGCCCACCGTGTGCCAGGGCGTGACGTCGGACAGCTCGGGCATGATCTCCAGGATCTGTTCGATGAGCATCGTCACCATGCGGCCCACCGGTTCCCCCTGGGTGCGTTCGCGGATCGCGGCAGCCGTCTTCATCAACTTCACCATGCGCGACCGTTCCAGGATGGGGCCCGACAGTCCCTCGTCCCCCTCCACGAGCAGTTCCGCGATCGGCACCTCCAGCACCTGCTGCCAGCGGTGCAATTCGGAGAGCCGCATGTCGCAGTCTGAGGCTTCCTGGCGGCGCACGACCTGGAGCGGCATGCCCAAGCGGCGGGCCACGTTCCGCAGCGTCACGCCCTGCCGCTGACGCACGTCAGCGATGCGGTGCAGCCGGCGCCGTGATCGGCGCGGGTGCCGGTCCGCGGCCGCCTGGCAGTCGTACGCCGCGCGGTTGGCGTCGGAGTGTTCGCTGTCAGCCATGGCGTGCGGATCGATGCCCGCGCCCTCGGCGTCGTTGAAGTCATCGCAGTAGTCCCGGCGGACATCGGCGGTCGCCATGATTCAGCCTCCTGTGGCGGACGTAACCGGCGTTCGCTCTCGGGCCGCGGCACCCGGAGTCGCCGCGCAGCGGGGGCGCGAACGACCGTCCGGGAGACGCGAGCCTCGAGAGCCACGAATCGCGTATGACTGGCCTGCCCGCGCGGACGGTGCCTTGCCCGGCCGTCCGCACGTTCAAGCCTATGGACCGCGGCAACCCGACGGGCCGGTTCCAGGCAGGCTGCCGGAAACCGTCCCGCGGGCCACCGCGTTGCAAGCATTACGCCGCTCGGTGCCCGGTGGTTCTCGCCCGCCGGAAAAATTTGCCATTCACCTGCCGGCACGGAACGGTGGCCCCCCGTGGTAGCCTGATCGCCAGTCGCGGAGCCCTTTCCCGGACACGTGGTGCCGGCGGCTCCCTCGGATGCGTAGCGGGGAATGCCGGCATGTCACCGTTGGCCAGCAGATCGTGCCCGCCCGGATACCGCGAGCTGCGGGACGCCGCCGCATGGGTGGAACTGCCCTCCCGTTCGACCGTCCAGGTCCGCGGCCGTGACGCCGTTCGATTCGTCGAGAATTTCACCACCGCAGCACTGGCGAAACTGCCGACGGGTGGCGGCGTGGAGGGTTTCTTCACGGACGCGCGAGGCTGGGTGCTGGCCATGGCGGCCATCCTGCGCATCGATGACGGTCTGTGGATCGACGCGATGCCGGGGATGGGCGGCCTGCTGGCCGCGCATCTGGAGCACTATCACATCCGCGAGGACCTGGTGGTGACGGATGCGTCCGCGGAGTACGGCAATCTGCTGGTGGCCGGGACCTGCGCCGCCGAATGGCTGGTTTCCCACGGGGACACGCCGCTGCCGGCGTCGCCGTTCGCGCACGTCGCCGGCCGGCTCGGCGGCATCACCGGCCGCATCGCGAACATCGACTGGTACGGCCCCTGCGGCTTTCTCGTGCAGGTACCGGCGGCCGAGTTACCCCGGCTCGCTTCGTGGTTCGTCGCGGCAGGCCTGCCGTCAGCGAGCCCGGAGGCAGTGGAGGCGATCCGGATCGAGGAGCGGCTGCCGGCACCGGCCGACATCGTCGACAAGACGCTGCCGCAGGAACTCGACCGCGACGGGCGGGCGATCTGCTTCACCAAGGGCTGCTATCTCGGTCAAGAGACCGTGGCCCGTATCGACGCGCTGGGGCACGTGAACCGGCGGCTCGCACTGCTGGCGATCGACGCCGCAACGCCGCCGTTGCCCGGCTCCAGCGTGACGAGCGCCGGTGAACCGGTGGGGACGCTCACGTCGAGTTGCCTGTCGCCGCGGGTGGGCACGGCGGCCGGGCTGGCGCTCGTGCAGCGGCGCGGGCTCGAGTCGGCGGGGCTGGAAGTGGCCGGCGCTGCGGCCCGCGTGGTGCCGACCGCCGCGGCCGCCCGAGAGGAGGACTGATGGACGCACCTGGTGACCTGCTGCTCGAGACACGTCGCTTTCGCGTCGAGCGGGTTTCCCAGCCCTGTGCCGACGGATCGTCGCGGCCCCGGGAAGTCGTCGTCCACCCGGGGAGCGTCGTGGTGGTGCCCCTCGTTTCACCCGACTCCGTGTGCCTCGTGGAGGTGGTGCGGGTGGCCGTCGGCCGCACGCTCCTGGAATTGCCGGCCGGCACGCTCGACCGCGAGGAGACCCTGATTGCTGCGGCCGGCCGCGAACTCACCGAGGAGACCGGCTACCGGGCGGGGCGGATCGAGGCGGCCGGATCGTTCTGGATGTCTCCGGGGATTCTCCGCGAGCGGATGCACCTGTTCGTGGCCGAGGACCTGTCTCCCGGACCGCAGGCCCTCGAGCCTGGCGAGCAGATCACGACCCGGGTCGTCGCTTGGAGCGAGGCCGTGGCCATGTGTCTCGACGGCCGTATCGACGACGCCAAGAGCGTGGCGGGCATTCTTCTCGTCGACGCGCGGCGACGGGCGACGCGTTGAGCCGGAACGCGGCCGCTCAAGCCTCCGCGGACGACTTGGCCGGCGGCCTGCGCTCGAGCAGGAACAGGATGCCGCCCACGAGGCCCGCGAACACGGTGCACAGCCCCCACAGCAGTGCGACGGCCACGCCCGTTTCCGAGGGCACGTCATAGCCGCGGAGCAGGTACTCCAGGGCGTTCTCCCGCACGCCGAACCCGCCCACGCTGATGGGCAGGACCATCGCCAGCGCCACGAGGGGCACGACCGAGAACCACGCCGTCAGCGGCAGTGACACGCCGACGGCCCGCGCCACGAGCGCCACGGCGATGGCGCCCCCCATCTGCACGGCGAAACTCCAGCCAACCGCCACGAGCACGAGGCTCGGCCGCTCGCGGTAGGGAAGAAGCCGGGCCACGAAATCGCGGCCCTTCGATCCCTCGGGGAGCGTGGCGTGAATGCGGTCGAGCAGCAGCAGTCCGACCCAGAAGCCCGCCAGCGCCGCCGCCAGCAGGCCCGCGAACACGGCCAGTGCGGCGCCGGCGCCCAGCGCGTATTCCCGCGCCAGCAGCGAGGTTCCCACCAGGACACCGAGGGCGGAGAGTCCCGTGAGGCGGTCGGCGAGCACCGAGCAAGCCGCCAGCAACCGCAAGGGCGTCGTCGAGGCGATCCGCACGGCCTTCACCACGTCGCCACCGATGCTCGACGGCAGGCAGAGGCTGAAGAACATGCCCTCGAAGAAACGGCGGATGAAGAAGCGGCGCGGAAAGTCGAAGCCGAGGGGCCGCGCCAGTTCCGCCCAGCGGATGCCCGCGACGGCCTGCACGATGAACGTCACCACCAGTCCCGCCAGCCACCACCACCAATCGGCGTTGGCGATCACCTCGCGAAACGTGTTCCACTGGACGTCCTTCAGGGCCCAGGCCATCAGCCCGGCTGTGGCTGCGATGCGGGCGACCGTGCCCAGCCAGCCGGAGAGTTTCCGGCCCTGTGATGGTGCGACGGTGTCCTGCATGGGCGAATCGGGCTCGGGTGGCGACGGTCACGGCGGCGGGCGGGTACCCTAGCGAAATCCGGACGCCACTCCCATACGACATGCCCGACGCCACAATCGCCCACCCCATCGCCATCTGGCCCTGGCCCGAGGCCGCCACCCTCCTCTTCGCGTTCGCCTGGGGGGCGATCGTCGGCAGTTTCATCAACGTCGTCGTGCACCGCGTGCCGCAAGGCCTGTCGGTGGTGGTCGGCCGGTCGCGGTGTCCAGCCTGTGGGACGCCCATCCGACCGTTCGACAATGTGCCGGTGGTGGGGTGGCTGTGGTTGGGGGGGCGATGCCGGGACTGCCGCGGTCCGATCTCGGTGGCCTATCCGGCGGTGGAGGCGACCTGCGGCCTGGTGGTGGCGTTCGTGGCGGCGATCGACCTTGTTCGCGGCGGTGGGCTCGACAGGGTGCTGTTCCAGGGAGACTGGCGGCCGCTGCTTTCCTGGGCCTGGCATTCGGGCCTGCTGCTAACGCTGTTGACCTGGGTGTTGCTCCTGAACGCCGGCCGAACCAGAACCTGATGTGAGCGGGGTGTGTCGCTCTCACCGGGACCAGGAATTCGCCTCTGCCGGCGTGTATGATGATTGAATGGTCATTGGGGCTTACGGCTGCACATGAGTTCTCCAATCCTGCCCATCAATCTCGGGCCGCGGCCCGAGGCGAAGTCGCCTGCAGAGTCCCCGCCAGACGGGGCTGTCGGTCCGGCTTTCCTCGACGAAGGGATCGTCGAGGGGTTGGTGCGGCGGGCTCGCTCGTTTGCCGCCGATCTCCGTCGCCCCGACGAGCGCACGGCCTGGATCGTCATCGGCGCGATCTCGCTCCTGCTGCTCTACAGTTACCTGCCCGGTCTGGGGATCACGGCGGAGGCGTGGGCCACGAACCCCCAATACCAGCACGGCTGGATCGTGCCGGTGGCTTCGCTGCTGCTCTTGCTCTGGTGGCGCAAACCCGTGGGCGTGGTGCAGCCCTCCGCCCGTGCGGCGGGATTCGGCCTCCTGGCGGCCAGTTTCCTGCTGCGACTGGCGTGCGCGAACTTTCGCATCGTGACGATTGACATGTACACGCTGGTGCCCGCCCTGCTGGGTGTGTTCCTCCTCGCCGGCGGCTGGGGGATGTTCCGCTGGGCATGGGCCCCGATCGCGACGCTGATCTTCATGTATCCATTGCCCGACGAGGCCACGCGCTACATCACCGGGCCGCTGCAGACCTTCAACACCATCGTCAGCACAGTAGCCCTGCAGACGCTGGGGCTCGACGCCTTCCGAGATGGCAATCGCATCATCCTCGGGGACGGTCACGTGATGAACGTGGTGGACGCCTGCGCCGGCCTGAAGATGCTCACGATCTTCATCTGGCTGGCCGCCATGATCATCCTCGTGAGTGGGCTGGAGTGGTGGGAAAACGTGATTCTGGCGGTCAGCGCCATTCCGATCGCGGTGGCTGCGAACACGCTGCGGATCACCACGGCCGGCGTGCTCTACCATTTCAATTCCTGGTTGGAGCCGTTGGCCTCGATGCTGGTAAGGATCGGCTGGCTCGAGGAAGGCAAGACCATCGCCGAGACGTTCCACGACAGCACGCCGGCCGCGGTATTGATGATGCTCGTGGCCATTGGGCTGCTGCTGGCGATCATCCGCATCCTCTCTCACCTGGTCGTCAGCGAAGGCCTGACGACGACCACGCTGGGTAGGACGGTGGTGCCGACGGGGACGGCCGCGCGGACGGCGGGGCCGGCGCGTGTGGGAGGGGTGCTTCCGGTCATTCCGCGGGTCGATTCCGGCCAAAATCGGCCCCGACCCGGGCCGGGCGATGTGGGTGGGAAAAAATGAACTAAACTCGAGAATCCACCGTAGGAGCACCCGGTGCACGGTGGGCTCGGCACGTGTGAGACACTCCCCATTATGAGCGACCCAAACACAACCACGGATGGTTCGGCGCCGACGGCCACGATGCCCGCGGGCCAAACGTCTCCCGCGGGCGGCATGCTCGCGCCGCTGCGCGACACGGCTCTGGCGCCGCTCTATCCGCCCGTAGCGCCGTCCGGCGGGAGGGATGCGGCTGACCCGCTCACGGGCGGCCTCGACTACCGCCGCCTCTGGCATTCCTTCCGCCGTTGCTGGCTCCCGGCCTCGGTCCTGGCGTTGCTCCTGGCCGGGATGGGGGGCATCGCCACCTGGTTCCTGATGCCCAGGAACTACGAAGCGGTGGCCTGGCTGCGCGTTCGTGACAATCGGCAGGGCATGGTGGGCTCCACCTATCGCGACAGCGAGGAGTACGAGGCCTACCGCAAGACCCAGGTGCAACTCATCAAGAGCCCGTTCGTGCTCACCGCGGCCCTGCGTCAGCCGGGCGTCAGCTCGTTGGCCGGTATCGCCGAACAGCAGGACCAGGTGGGCTGGCTGGTGCG
>QWPN01000098.1 GCA_003671185.1 Planctomycetota bacterium | reverse complement strand
GGGCCGCCACCGTGCCCGAAGCCGACAGGGCGAAACGGGCTCAAATGCTCAAGGACGCCCTCAAACTGGCGGTCGACGTGGCCACCGTGAACCGGGAGTTCGCCAAGGAGGCCCGCGAACTGGCTGCCAAGCTCGGCAAACAGGTGCCCGAGGGTGAGGGCGGGGGCACGCTCGTCGCAGTCGTGGCCGATGCCAAGGCCAAGGTCGACGCCATGCGGGAAAAGCAGATCGAGGCCAAGAAGCTCGCGGCCGAGGGGAAGCAAGCCGAGGCAGAATCGGCCCTCAAGGAGGCCGGCACGCTGCGGAGCGAAGCCACGGCGAAGTACGAGGAGGCGCTCAAGCAGGGCGAGCAGGCGAACTCCGACGACCCGGCCGTCAACCAGATCCGCTACATGCTCACCTACCTGCTCTACGACGGTCAGAAGTTCGTCGAGGCCGCCACGATGGGCACATTGCTGGCTGAGAAGTATCCCAACGCGATGGGAAGCCGCCAGGCGGCAAAGATCGCCATGGCGTCCTGGCAGCAACTGATGCGGCAGCCGGACGCGGCGGCCGGTGTCGACCCCAAGGCCAAGCTCAACGAGGTGGCCACGCTGATCACCAAGACCTGGCCCGCCGAGGCCGAGGCCGCGGATGCCTTCACGGTGCTCGCCGGCAACGCCATCGAATCCCGCAGCCCGGCCGGCCTCATCACCTTCGTCAAGGAATTGCCCAAGGAGGCGGCGCGACGGCCCTCACTGCTGTTGCGTACCGGCACGGCGCTGTGGCGGGAAGTGCGGGAGGCGGCGGCGGATGACGAGGCGAAAGCCGCCGACTGGAAAACGCAGTCCCGGGCGGCGCTTGACGAGGGCCTGGCGGCGCTGGAATCGGCCCAGGAACTTCCGCCGGCGCCGGACAGCAAGGTGATCATGGCCGCGGCCCTGTCGCGGGTGCAGATGGCGCTCGAGGACGGGGACGATGCCAGCGCGGGCAAAATTCTCGAACATCCCGTCTATGGGCCATGGACGCTCGCCAACGGCCAGGATCCGCTGCTCAACCAGGGGCCGCTGGCGGAGAGCACGTTCAACGTGGCCACGCGCTACTACATCCAGGCCGAGCAGATCGACAAGGCCCAGAAGGCGATGGCCGGCCTGGAGCGGCTCGCCGGCAAGGACGAGAAGTCGTCGGACCGGCTGACGGCGATGTACCAGTCGATGGGCCGTGAACTTCGTTCGCAGTTGGAGCGGCTGGCCGCGGGCGGCAAGACCGTGTCCAAGGATGTGCGGGCGCGGGCCGACAAGATCCTGGCCGGTTTCGAGCAGTTCCTGGACGGGCTCGCCAAGCGGGACGCCAAGACCTCGTCGCAGATCTGGGTGGCGACCACCTACCTGTCGCTGGGCTCGGGCGGCGGCACCGGTGCGGTCGTCGCCAAGGCGAAGGCCGAGCAGTATCTCGATCGGGCCGCCGAGGTCTACAAGAAATTGCTGGAACGGAAGGGCGACCCCGACGTCGAGAAGTTCGAGCCGTCGATCCGGCTGAAGATCGCCAACATCTACCGGGAGCGCGGCAAATGGGACGAAGCCCTGGCGGAAATCGACTGGTTCATGTCCGACAAGAAACGGCAAAACTCAATCGATGCCCAGGAACAGGCCGCGTTGCTGCTGCAGGCGGCTGGCCGCGCCAAGAAGGCCGACAGCAAGGACGGCGAAGCCGACACCCTGTTGCGCGAGGCGGCCACCGGCCGCAATGGCGGTGCGGTGTGGGGCTGGGGCGGTCTCGCCAACAAGCTCTCCCGGCAGGCCTTCGCAGGCAACGACGAGAAGTCGCTCAAGATGCGCGACCAGTATTTTGACGCCTGGTTGCACTACGTCGAATGCCTGCTGGACCGCGGCCGCCTGGCCGGCAAGCCCACCGAAAAGAAGAAGCGGCTCGACGCTGCCCAGACTGCCGTGGCCCGCACACGCAGGCTCTATCCCGACATGGGCGGCGAGGCCATGAAGGCCCGGTTCGAGAAAGTGCTCAAGGAAATCCAGAAGGAGCTCGGCCAGGAGAATCCGCGTGGATTCCTCCAACTCGACGAAGAGGCGGCCCAACAGGCCGCTGCCGCCGGTGTTGCAGCGGGAGGCTCCCGATGAACCACCTGTCGACGCGGTCCACCTGGTGCGCGGGCCATCTCAGTGCACGATTCCCGCTGCCGGTGCTGGCGGCGGCCATGCTCTACGGAGCCGCTTCGCCGGCGGCCTGGGCCCAGACCGCACGATCGCTGCCCGACAGGGTGTCGCTCGTCGACGGCGGTGAGGTGCGCGGCGTCGTGGAGGCGGCTTCCCCCAATGACCTCGATATCGTGCTCGTCACCGACAAGCCTTTCGACACATCTCCGGTGGCGGTGACCGTCGATGTCGAGGCGGGCGACGACAAGGTCAAGGTGACGGGAGACGATGGTGCCAAGGGCTTCAAGAAGGGGATGCTGGTCACCGGCCGCGGCATCCCCAAGGGCACCACCGTCAACCTGGCCACGTCGAGCGGATTCACGCTCTCTGCCAAGGCCACGGAGACACTGTCGAAGGAGTCCATCAGCCTGGCGTACGCCCGGACCAAGAAGGGCGTCGACGCCGTGTCCGAGGTCTTTTTCGACGGCGAGCCCGCCGAACTCCGCAGCGCCCGCACCAACCTCCGCCGGCGGGACGCGGCAGCCGCTCTCGCCGATCTGAAGAAGATCAAGGAGGAGGAACTGCAGGGCAAGGCGGCCTTCGTCGCCGAGGAGATGGCTTTCGTGAAGGCCGCATCCCAGGGCCTGCAGGCGCTGCAGAGCGGCGCCCAAATTCAACCTGCGGCCGAAGCCGTCAAGGACTTTCTCGCCAAGCATCCGCGAAGTTTTCACGCCTACGACATGCAGGAACTGCTGGGTGACCTCGTGGCACGGGCCGGCAAGCTCGACGAAGCGGCGGTCGCGTACGCCTTTCTGGAAAAGGGCCCGCCGTCATGCCGCATTCGTGCCACGGCACTCAAGGCCCGTCTGCTCCGCGAGCAGAAGAAATACGCCGATGCCCTGCGACTGCTCGACGATGCAGGTCGCATCGAAATCCAAGCCGGCGACGTCGCCGGGGCACGGGCGAAACGGGAGGCTGAACTGGGGCGTGCCCAGTGCCTGTCGCGGCTCGACAAGGCCGCCGACGCCATCGCCGCGGCGCGGGGAGTCATCCGGGCGGCCGACGCCGACGACAAGGACCTGCTGGGCAGGGCCTTCAACGTGCTCGGCGATGCGCAGCGGGCCGCCGGCGGCAGGGACGAGGACGCCGTGATCGCCTACCTCACCGTCGACCTCGTCTATAACACGGCCGCAGAAACCCACGCGGAGGCCCTCTACAACCTCGTCGACCTCTGGCAGCGGACGAAAAATCCGGAGCGCTCCCGCGAGGCCCGCCAGACCCTCGAATCGCAATATCCCAACAGCCCCTGGACGAAGAGATTGGCCGCCGCGAAGCCTTCATGAGGCCCCGGGCTTCCGGTTCCCACCGGATCGAGGGTACGCTGCTCTGCCGAACGACATGGACGAATCGCATTCAACCGAGGAGACGATCATGGTTTGGGCCGCGTGCGACGGTGTCAGGTTAGCCCCCCCCTGCCAGCCCACCGGGCTGTCGTGGTTGAGTTGGTGCCGGGCGCTGATCGTGGCCTGCATGCTCGCATCGGGCGGCATCGCGGTGACCTGCACGCTGCCGCAGGTGGCGATGGCCCAGGATGAGGAGGTCGCAGCCGACGAGGAGGCCGGTGGCTCCACCGACAAGGAGGGCAAGAGCTATCTCACCTTCCTCGTCGAGGCGTTGGGCATCAAGTACGTGATCATCTTCCTGCTGCTGTCCTTCGGTCTCGTGGCCCTGCTCGTGATGTGCTTCCTGCAGTTCCGCAAGGTGGTGCTCATGCCGCCGGACCTGTCGCAGCAATTCGAGCAGCACCTCGAGAACAAGGAGTTCCAGCAGGCCTTCGAGTTGGCTAAGAACGACGACTCCTACCTGGGGCACGTGCTGGCGGCCGGTATGGGCAAGTTGCAGGGTGGCTATCCCGCCGCCGTGGAGGCGATGCAGGCCGCCGAGGGCGAGGAGGCCATGAAACTCGAGCACAAGATCAGCTACGTGTCGCTCGTGGGCGCCTTGGCGCCGATGTTCGGCCTGCTGGGCACGGTGGACGGGATGGTGGCCGCATTCATGCTCATCGCCCAGCGGGACACGGCGCCCAAGCCGTCCGAACTGGCCGTGGGTATCTCACAGGCCCTCGTCACGACGCTGATCGGCCTCTGGCTCGCCATCCCCGCCATCGCCTGCTACGGCCTGCTCAAGAACTGGCTGCAGCGGTTCAACATGGAGGTGGACGACGAGAGCATGCGGCTCATGGCCCGGTTCCAGAACATGGGCAAGAAATAGCCCCCGCACCGCCCCTGGAGCAGAGGACCGAGCGGCATGGCACGCAAGCACAGCGACGGACCGGCAAAGACCGACATCGACATGACGCCGATGATCGACATGACGTTCCAGCTCATCACGTTCTTCGTGTTTACGCTGAATTTCTCGCAGGCGGTGCAGGACGACCGCGTGCAATTGCCGCTCAGCCAACTGGCCAAGCCGGCCGAGGGAGCCGCGGAGGACCCCATCACGTTGCAGCTGATGAATGACGGCAAGGTGATCTATACGGGCGAACCAATCGCCCTCGACGACGTGGGCGGCTACCTGGAAAACGAGAAGCGCGTGATGATCTCGGCGGGCAAGGAGCCGAGCGCCGCCACCGTGATCGTGAGGGCCGACGGCCGCTCGCGAACGGGCGACGTGCAGCAGATGATCCGGATCTGCCAGGAGAAGGGGTTCGAACGGTTCGTGCTCCGGGCCCAATACGACGAGAGCAAGTAACCCTCACGCCGGTTGACGCAGCATCGGGGAGTGCCGTGGCGAAACGAGAACCGCTTTCCGACAAGATCGCCATCGACATGACGCCGATGATCGACGTCGTGTTCCAGCTCATCACCTTCTTCATGCTCACGCTGAAAACGGTGATTACGGAGGGTGATTTCGACATCCGCATGCCGCTGGGAGCAAGCGCCGGGGCTGCGCCCGAGGACGCCCCCACCGTGCTGCGGCTGGTCATGAAGGCGGACGGCGAGGGCCGACTGGCGAAGATCAACATGAATGGCAACCCGATCGTGGGTGACGACCTGCTCTCTGAACTGGCGACGGGCAGCGAGGCGCTGCGACAGGCCGAAGACAATGCCGCCAAGTCGCGGACCGAGGGCACCAAGCGCCGGGTGGATGCCGCCACCAAGCAGAAGAACGCCGTGGTGCGGCAGTTCATCGACACCATCCGCGGCAAGGTGAATGGCGTGATCGGAGGGGGCACGGGCCCGGGCGGTGGTGCCGACAACACCGAAGCGGAGATCGACGCCGACCCCGGCCTGCAGTATGAGCACGTGGTGTACGTGATCACCGCCGTGTCCGGCAAGGAAACGGCCGACGGCCAGACCGTCCCGCTCATCAAGAAGATCAAGTTCGCGCCGCCCAAGAAGCAGCGTTAGCCGTCCGGCGACAAAGTCATCCACGACCTTTGTCCGCCTGCTCGGCCTGTGGAAGCGCCGCGGACGCCCTCGATCGACGAACTTCGCGCTCCGCTCAGGCAGACTTGTTCCACGGTCCGCTGGCAGGGCGGCTTCTCCACGCTGGGCGCGCGAGTGCCACCCCCCGCGTTGCCGTGCTAGCGCCGCGGGTGAAACGTGCCGTGCACCGCCTTGAGTCGGCCGGCGTCCACGTGCGTGTAACGCTGGGTGGTGGCGATGCTGGCATGGCCCAGCATCTCCTGCACATGCCGGAGGTCGACGCCACCGGCCACGAGGTGCGTGGCGAAACTGTGCCGCAGCGTGTGCGGGCCGATGTCGGGAGGGATGCCGGCGCGTTCCGCATGCAGTCGCACGATTTCCCAGATCCGCATCCGCGACAGCCGGTTTCCCCGGGAGGAGAGCAGCGCCCAGGCCGGGCTGCCGCCGGCGCGGGCGGCGAAGGCCTGCCGTGGTCCGTCGCACCACGCTGTGATCGCCTGGATGGCTCGACGACCGAGTGGCACGACCCGCTCCTTGCTGCCCTTGCCCTGACACTTGCAGAAACTCTCGGCCAGGTGCACGTCCGCGAGCCGCAGGGCGGAGACCTCGGAGGCGCGGCAGCCGGTGGCATAGAGGAGTTCGAGGAGCGCCCGATCCCGCCTGTCCACCGGGGAAGATGACTCGGGGCTCTCCAGGAGCCGGTCGACCTGGGCGGGAGAGAGGGTGCCCGGAATGGCGTCGTCACGCTTGGCCGCCGTGATCAGTTCGGCGGGGCTCTCCACCACCACCCCCTCCAGTTGCAGGAACGCGTAGAACGTCCGCAACGTGGCGGCCTGCCGGGCGACGCTGGCCCTGGCCAGCCCACGTCTGCCCAGGGCGGCGAAATAGTCGCCCAGGTCGCGGACCGAGATCGTGGCGGCCGGCCGGCCGCCGAGCCAGTCGGTGAAATTGACCAGGTCGCGACGGTAGGCGGCCTGGGTGTTGACGGCCAAGCCGCGCTCGTGACGGACGTGGTCGAGAAAGCGCTGCACGAGCAGGCCGGTGGCAGCCGGGGCGGCCTCCACCGGCCCGGAATCGAGCACTATCCGTCTGGTCCGTGGTCGCCCAGCCATTGACGCCTGATCCGAGGGCCGCCGTGCACCCGGGCGGATGGACCCCGCCACTGGGATATCGGCAGGCGGCGGCCCCCCCCGATAACGATCGGGCCGGGGCCGCTCCGCTTCGGCACATGCCGGTCAGCCTGCGACGAGGACTGCCGCTGCAGGTTCCGACAACCCGGCGAAAAAGGGGCGGGGATCACTGTCCCCAACTCCCTGTCAGCTGTCGTAGCCCAGGTTCGGCGCCAGCCAGCGTTCCACTTCGGAGACCGGCATTCCCTTGCGGGCCGCGTAGGCTTCGACCTGCTCCCGCGTGATCCGGTCGACCGCAAAATAGCGGCTGTCCGGATGGGCGAAATACAGGCCACTGACGCTCGCCGCCGGCAGCATCGCGAAACTCTCCGTGAGCGTCATTCCCGCCGCCCGTTCCGCATCCAGCCAGTCGAACAGCGCCCGCTTCTCCGTGTGGTCCGGGCAGGCGGGATAGCCCGGTGCCGGCCGGATACCCCGGTACTTCTCCTCGATCAGGTCGTCGGCGGAAAGCTTTTCGTTCCTGCCATAGCCCCATTCCCGGCGCACCTTCGCGTGCAGCCACTCGGCACAGGCCTCGGCAAGCCGGTCGGCGATCGCCTTGGCCATGATCGAGGAATAGTCGTCGTGATCGCGGTCGTATTTCCGGCACAACTCGTCGCAGCCGTGCCCCGCCGTGCAGGCGAAGGCGCCGACGTAATCCCTGCGGCCGCTCTCCACCGGGGCCACGAAATCGGCCAGCGCGTGGTACACCTCCTGCCCCCGTCGCTCCCACTGCTGCCGCAGCGTGTGCACTCGGCCGATCTCAGCCGTGCGCGAGTCGTCGCGGAACACGATGATGTCGTCACCCGTCGTGTTCGCCGCGAAGAAGCCGTACACGCCCTTCGCCACGAGGGCGTCGTCGCGCAGGATTCCCTCGAGCATGGCCATGGCGTCGCGGTGCAGTTTCCTGGCCTCTTCGCCGACGGTCGCATCGTCGAGGATCACGGGGTACTTTCCCTTCAGCTCCCACGACATGAAGAACGGCGACCAGTCGATGAAGGGGACCAGTTCGGCGAGCGGAATCCGGTCCAGGGTGCGGACGCCGAGGAACTCCGGCACGTCGATCGGGGCGATCGCCCAGTCGGTCGTCCAGTGCTTCTCGCGGGCCGTGGCGTAGGAGACGAGTTTCGTCTCCTGACGTCGCTTGAAATTCTCCACGTCGCGAGCCTGCGCCTCGCGGTTGACGCGGGCGAACTCACTCCGCGAGGCCGGATTGAGCAGTTTCTCCACCACGCCGGCCGCCCGCGAGGCGTCACTGACGTGGACGACGTCGCCCGAATACTTGGGCGCGATCCTCACCGCCGTGTGCCGGGCCGATGTCGTGGCCCCGCCGATCAAGAGCGGCATTTTCAACTTGGCATGCTCGAACTCCTGCGCCACCTGCACCATCTCGTCGAGGCTCGGCGTGATCAGGCCGGACAAGCCCACGATGTCGGCCTCGTGGCGGATCGCCTCGTCGATGATCTTGGTGCAGGGCACCATGACGCCCAGGTCGATCACCTCGTAGTTGTTGCACCCGAGCACGACGCCAACGATGTTCTTGCCGATGTCGTGGACGTCCCCCTTCACCGTGGCCATCAGCACCCGGCCGCGTTTCGCCTGCGTGCTGCCCGATGCGGCACGCTCCGCCTCCATGTAGGGAAGCAGGTGGTTGACGGCCCGCTTCATCACGCGGGCGCTTTTCACGACCTGCGGCAGGAACATCTTCCCTTCGCCGAACAGATCCCCGACCGTCTGCATGCCGCGCATCAACGGCCCCTCGATGATCTCGAGGCTCGTGGCGTACTGCTGCCGGGCCGCCTCCATGTCCTCCTCGACGTGGTCGGCCACGCCCTTCACCAGGGCGTGCGAAATCCGCCCCTCGACGTCGAGACTGCGCCAGGTGTCGGCCCTGGCGGCATCGGCTGGATCCCGCTTTTTCACCGTCTCGGCATACTCGATCAGGCGATCGGTGGCTTCGGGTCGTCGATCGAAGAGCACGTCCTCGATCCGCTCCCGCAGTTCTGGCTCGATCTCCTCGTAGACGGCGAGTTGGCCGGCGTTGACGATCCCCATCTCCATGCCGGCGCGGATGGCATGGTAGAGGAAGCAGGAGTGCATCGCCTCGCGGACGACCTCGTTGCCGCGGAAGGAGAACGAGATGTTGCTCACCCCGCCCGACACCTTCACCGCCGGCATGGCCTCCTTGATCCGGCGGGTGGCCTCGATGAAGTTCAGCGCGTAGCGGTTGTGCTCATCGATCCCGGTGGCCACCGTGAGGATGTTGGGGTCGAAGATGATGTCCTCGGGCGGGAATCCGACCTGCCCAGTGAGCAGATCATATGCCCGCCTGCAGATCGCCACCCGGCGCTCGACATCGGTGGCCTGCCCCTCCTCGTCGAAGGCCATGACGACGACCGCGGCCCCGTGGCTGCGGACGATCCTGGCCTGCTCGAGGAACTTCGCCTCCCCCTCCTTGAGGCTGATCGAGTTGACGATGCCCTTGCCCTGGATGCACTTCAGCCCGGCCTCCAACACCTCGAACTTCGAGGAGTCGATCATGATCGGCACGCGGGAAATCTCAGGCTCGCTGGAGAGGAGCGTGAGGAACTTCGTCATCACCTTGACGCCGTCGAGCATCCCCTCGTCGACGTTGACGTCGATGATGTTCGCCCCGTTCTCCACCTGCTGTCGGGCGACGCCCAGGGCCTCCTCGTAGCGCTCGTCCTTGATGAGCCGCATGAAGGCCCGTGAGCCGGTGACGTTCGTGCGCTCGCCGACCACCGTGAAACTGCTCTCCGGCCGCAGTTCCAGCATCTCCAGGCCGGAATACCGCGAGCGTCGGGGCGGCTCGACCGGCGTCCGCGGCGGATACTTCGCCATCACGTCGGCGATCGCTTTGATGTGCGCCGGGGTTGTGCCACAGCAGCCGCCCACGATGTTGAGCCAGCCGGCCTGGGCGAACTCCTCGAGCACGGACGCCATCATCTCCGGCGTCTCGTCGAAGCCGCCCAGGGCGTTGGGCAGCCCCGCATTGGGATAGCAACTCACGAGCCGTGGCGTGATCCGCGACAGGTCGGCGACGTGGGTGCGCAGCTTTTCCGGCCCCAGCGCGCAGTTGATGCCGGCGCTGAGCAGGTCGATGTGCGAGATGCTCGTCCAGCAGGCCTCGACCGTCTGGGCCGAGAGCGTCCTGCCCCCCTCGAAGATCGTGAACGAGGCCATCACCGGCAGCGTCCGCCCCAGGTCGGAAAACACCTGCTCAATGGCGTGCAGGCAACTCTTCAGGACCAGCGTGTCGAAGGCTGTCTCGGCGAGAAGCAGGTCGACGCCGCCCTCGATGAGGGCCTCGACCTGCTCGCGGTAGGCGGCGACCATTTCGTCGAAGGT
The DNA here is from genome assembly GCA_003671185.1 of Planctomycetota bacterium. Classification (GTDB taxonomy): domain Bacteria; phylum Planctomycetota; class Planctomycetia; order Pirellulales; family UBA1268; genus QWPN01. Next base: position 4,684 of record QWPN01000098.1, on the reverse strand, counting down.
CACGTCCCGGTGGCCGGGGTCAGCGACGTTGCCGGCGATCGAAAGTTGTTTGTTCGTCGGCCCGATCGAGCCGGCGACGAACCGCGGCTTGTGGGGCGTCTTCGCGGTGGCTGCATCGGCCGCCTCGCGGGCCAGCCGGGCGGCCACCAGGTTCATCTCCCGCGTGTGCCGCTGCAGCCCGAAGTCGGCCAGCGCCACGCTGGTGGCCCCGAACGTATTCGTCTCCACGATGTCGGCACCCGCCTCCAGGTAGGCTGCGTGGATCCCCCGGATCGCATCCCCCTGCGTGAGCGCCAGCACGTCGATGCAGTTCTTCAAGTCCCGGTGGTGCGAGGAAAACCGTTCGCCCCGGAACCCCATCTCATCGAGGCCCAGTTGGTGGACCATCGTCCCCATGGCGCCGTCGAGAATCGCGATCCGGCTGTCGAGAACGGAGAGGAGCAGGTCGTGGCTGGCGGAACGGGGGGTGGGCATCGGGGCTCGGGGGGAAAGAACAACGAAAAGACGCCGCAATTTCGACGTTCGGGCATCATAGGCGACTGGGGGACCGGGGCATACTGCGCCGGCTCTGTCGCGCATTCCGCACCGCCGCAGGGCTCGCCTGGCCCGACCGTCCGACCGCGTCCCCGGCCGTTCAAGAGCCGCCTCCGACGGCGACGATGCTGGACGAGACAGGGGGTGGGCATGAAGGTCCTGGCACGAATTCCTCTCTTGCAGGCCGCCGCGGAACCGGACGGGCCGGCACGCGCCGAGGAACGCCCGGCCGTCGCCGGGTCGGCCGTCATCCGTCCCGCCCCGGGGTTCGAGCCGGAACTGCGGCGGCGACGACACGGTTTTCCCGCCGCTTCCACGATGCTGCTGACGAGCCTCGCCATGGTGGCCTGGATCCTGGCCGTGTGGAACGACTCGTTGCGGCTGGCCCGCAGTCGCAGGCCGGAACGAATGGCCAGCCAGCCGCCGTCGGCGGCCGCTCCGCTCGACACCATCAAGCCCTGACGGCCACCATGCCCGACCTCATCGACCAAGCCTTCCTGGCCCGGTGGCAGGCCGTCCCGCCTGCCACTCTGCAGCCCGCCACCGCGGCCGCCGTGCCATGTCCAACCGCCCACACGGTGCCTGTGCGCGACGACGCAACCGCTGAAGTGGCAGACCCCCAGGCCGCCGTCGTGCCCACCGCGAGCGGCGAGCTGGTCGACCGTCTCCTCGCCTCCGCATCGGGCGAGTGGAACGCACTGGCCGGCGAGGTCGAGGCCGCACGGCAACGGGGTCGTCGCGTGATCGCCGTGGTGGGCAGCGAGCCCGGCGAGGGCCGCACGACCATCGTGGCCGGGCTCGTCCACACGCTGCGGTCCCGCGGCCGGGATGCCGTCTCCTGCACGCCAGCCGGGCTGCCCGCCGAGGTCGATGCCGCCGCCACTCCCGCGCATGGCAAGCGCATCGTGATCGTCGACGCCGGCATCTGGTTTCCACCGGGACCGCTCCGCCGGCAGCGGCTCCTGGTCGCCAGCCTGGGCTGCGACGCGGCCATCCTCGTGCGCCCGGCCCACCGTGCCCCCGCGAACGCCTGGTCGGTCGCGCTCACGGCCATCGGTGTCGAGCCGCTCGGCGAAGTGTTGTCGTTCACCACGCAGGCCACACCGGACGGAGAGATCCCGTGATCGCACGCCACGCCTCCGTTTCACTGCTGCCCGCCCAGCAATCGGCGCTCGCCAAGATCGCCTGCGCCGTGGTGCGGCCGGGCGCCGTGGCACTCCTCTGCGGTCCCCATGGCACGGGAAAGACCACGCTGCTGACGATGCTCGCGGCCGACGAGCGGCTCCGAGACCGCTCCGTCGATCGACGCGACTTCGATGTCTGGGATGCCGCCACGGCGCCGGGCGCCGAGCCACCGGACATCGTGCTCGTCGACGACGCCCATCTCGCGCCGGACGGCGGACTTGCACGCCTGGTGGTGCGCTGCCTGCGGAGGCCCGCCACGAGCGTCGTGCTCGCCGGCGAGGGCCGGCTGCTCTCGCTCGTGGCCCGCGATATCCGCGTCGAGCAGGCAGTCACGCTGCGGGCCAGCCTGCGCCCCTGTTCGGCGGCGGAATCCCGCGAACTCCTCGACGCGGTGCTCCCCCTTGAAACCTGCTCGCGACCGGACGCGACCGACCACGATCCGGTGGCGCGGGCCATCCACGAGATCGCCGCCGGCATCCCCGCCGACATCATCAGGCTTGCCGGATTGGCCGGCATGGTGGCGGCGTCACGGCCGACGCCACACATCGGCGTGGACGACATCGAGGCCCTGCACCGACGGCTCTCCCCGCGGGCAGCCTGATGACTCGTCAGTTGCCTGCGGCCTCCGCCGCGGCACGGGCCACGTAGGCGGCGACGGCATCCGGACCGGCATCCGAGCGGGGTCGGTCGGGGCGGAACGGCGCGGGATCGATCGCCGACGGACGGCCCTCGATCATGTCGGCCACGAGCACGGCCGTGCCGGTCGACTGGTGCAACCCGGCACGGAAGTGACCGGCGGCCACGTAGGCGTTGTCGCAGGCCGGAGTGCGGCCGATCGAGGGCAGGCCGTCGGCGGAGCCGGGACGGAGACCGGCCCAGGCCTGCTCCGGTCTCGTGGCCGCGATGTCGCCGAGCAGGTCGCGGGCCACGCCGAGCAGCCGCTCGATGGCGGCGTCCACGGTCGAGCGGTCGAAGCCGGCATCCTCGATCGTGGATCCCACGAGCAGGCTGCCATCCTGCCGCGGCACGAGGTAGTCCAGGCCGCGGTTCACGACCCGTGCCAGCACCTGTCGCGGCAGCTTCAGCAGGGCGATCTGCCCGCGAATCGGCCTGGTCTCGACGCGCAGGCCGAGGGCATCGGCTAGGCCGCCGGACCAGGCGCCCGCGGCGAGCACGTAGACGTCCGCGGGCAGCGACCGAGACACACCCCCCACTCGCACCTTCAGGCCAGTCACGCGGCCTCGATCGACCTCGACCGAGTCGACCTCGGCATCGCGGAGGAGCGTCACGCCCCGTCCCAGGCACGACCGTTCCAGCGCCTCGAGGTGTCGCGGGGGCCGCATCTGCATCTCCTCCGGCAGCAGGTAGCCGCCGATTACCGTCCCGCGGTCCACGGCCCCGGCTAGGGCGGGCTCGCACTCGGCCACGCCGCGGCCGTCGAGCGGCTCGCATGCCGCGCCCCTGACCAGCCACTCGCGCACCTCGGCGTCGAGTCGCGGCCGCGCGGATTCGGAGCCCGTGAGGTGGAGCCCGCCGCAGGACTCCAGTCCGGTGTCGATGCCGGTTTCGGCACGGAGGTCGCGGGCCCACTCGCGATGCAGTCGGTCGCTCCACGCGGTGAGCGCCTCTCCGGGCGGCAGTCCCTCGCGCCAGGGCGCCGGGGGAAAAATCCCGGCGGCCGCCCACGATGCCGTGTCGCGACGCGAATCCCGGGAAAGCACGCGGACGGCATGCCCCCGACCGGCCAGTTCGCGGGCCACCGACAGGCCGATGATGCCGCCGCCGATGATGCAGCAGTCAGGCATTGGTGACGATGTCGGGGGAATCGGCGATGTTGACCCACACGTGGACATGCGGGGCGCCGCGGAAGTGCCAGACGAAGGCCGGCCCTTCCAGACGCCAGTTGTCCCACACCCGGTCGTTGCCGATGTCACCTTCGCGGTAGAAGGCCAGGCGGCAGCCCTCCAGTCCGCCCTGCTTGGCCAGGCAGCCTCGCACCTCGTCCCGATCCCGCGTGCGGTAGGGTGCGAGCAAAACGGCCAGCACCTGTTCCAGCTCCGTCCGCTGATCAGGCGAGAGTGCCGTGACGGGAATGCCGGGCGTGCGTTCCCCGCGGGCCCGGAAGCCGATGGCATTCTCCCTGGGCAGGCCATCGACGAGCGCCGCTGCCTGCTGTTTCCCGTCGAGCATGGCGAATACGCGGTTGGCGGCCACCGCCTGCGGCCAGAACACATTGCCGGGGTGGTCCTTCTTTTCGTTGAAGCCGCCGGCGTCGTGGCCGTAGAAGATCGGCCCCCCGAACGCCACGTGCTCGGCCGAGTCGCCGTCGCAACGCAGCGTCATGTGCCGGCCCGTGAGCAGGAACTGGAACTTTCCTGAACCCGGCTCGCCGATCAGGGCGATCGACTGGCCGTGGCCGAAGCCTCCCGTGTCGTCCTCCAGTTGCTTGTCGAAGCGGGCGTGCCAGTCGGGCTCGATGAGCCCTTCGAAGATTTCCCGGATCAGCCGCCGCTGGTCCTTGGTGAAGAAGTCCCCGGCCACGTCGGGCTCCGTGGCGTTCCAGTTGTTCCCTACCCGGGTCCGCAGCAGGCCGAACTTGGGGTGCACGTGGTCCCAGGCAAAACACACCTGCCGCCGCTGCTCGGGCGAGAGCGAGGCATGCAGGCGGGCGGCCAGCGACTCCGAGGTGATGGCCTCCGCCGCAGCGTCAGCGGGCAGCGCAGGCTCGGTGGCCAGGACGCCGACACACCCCGCGGCTCCCGCCAGCAGGCGGCGCCGCGACAGGGAAAACGACGATGCGGTCATGGCAGTCCTCGCTGGGGGTGGTGACGTGGGCGACGACATCGCCCGACCAGTCAGCCTACGGCATCCGCGCGTGCGTCGCCAAACCTCGCCGCCGCGCGGCCCGCGACCTCACCTGGCAGGTCGGGCAGAAGAAGGTCGATCGCTGTGCCTGCACGATCCG
>QWPN01000031.1 GCA_003671185.1 Planctomycetota bacterium | reverse complement strand
TGCGGACGCTGGCGATCTCGCAGTTCTGGAACGACTGCTGGCCGTGCTTCGCGAGCCCTTCCAGGAAACGAAGGACAACGAGTCCTACCGTGCGGGTCCGCCCCCCGGTTGCGGCGGTTACCGCACATTCTGCGGCACGTGATCCGGATCCCAGCCGGTCATCGAGCGTGGCTGCGATAGTCGTAGCCGCTGGCCATGCAGCAGGCCAGCCGACGCGGCGACGGGCGCATCATCCTGGCACGGCGGACGTGGGCTGTGTGAGCCACGGTGCGGGTCACTCCCGTGACTGATCGTGACGAGACCTCGCGCATCATGGGCTGGGGAGCCGCCGCTCGAGGGCGGCCAGTTGGGCCGCCACGGCGGCGGCATCGGCGGGACGCCCCGTCTGGTCGTGAGCGATCAGTCTCATCACCAGATCGTAAACCGCCGGTGGCAGTCCGGGGGCGGCCTCGGCCAGCGGTGTCGGCGCACCCCGGCCGATGGCAGCCAGCATGGCCATCACCGACGCGCCCTCGAAGGGGAGCCGGCCCGCGAGCAACTCGTAGAGCATCACCCCCAGGCTGAACAGGTCGCTGCGCGCGTCGAGCTGCTGCGACGCGATCCGTTCAGGCGACATGTAGGCCGGCGTACCCAGCACCGATCCGTCGAGCGTGAGCTTCGTGGTGTTCTCGCCCAGGTCGCGGGCCAGGCCGAAATCGATGATGCGCACGCTCCGGGACCTGCCTTCCAGGAACACGTTGTCGGGCTTGAGGTCGCGGTGCACGAGACCTCGCCCGTGCGCGGCGGCCAGGCCCGCCGCGATCTCCCGACCGATGCGCAGCGTCTCCGCGAACGGCAGAGGGCCCGCCGTCAGGTGGTGGTTACCCAGCGTCGATCCCTCCAGAAGCTGCATGACGATGTACGGCAGCCCGGCATGTTCGCCGACCCGGTGGATCGCCACCACGTGCGGATGCTCGATCGCCGCCGCCGCCTTGCTCTCCCTGACGAATCGCCGGCGAGCGGCTGGATCACCTGCCTGCCGCAACGCCATCACCTTGATCGCCACGCGGCGGTCGAGTCCCGGATCACGGGCGGCGTAGACGCGGCCCATCGTGCCGCTACCCACGAGGCCGAGAATCTCATACTCGCCAATCCGCTCGGGGAGCGGATCGGTAGCGAACTCCACGGCCGCGTTCATGCGCACTTCCGGGGAGCCGGACGACAGTTCCACCGTTTCGCAGAGCGGAGACCGCGGTGCATGCGTGTCGCCGCCCAGCCGACGAATCGTGAAGGAGCAAAACGCGTCACCCTGGTGCATGCAGCTCGACTCGCTGACGTCGATCTTTTCGCCGTAATGCCGGGCCATGCCGTGCATCAACCCGGCAGCCAGTACGCAGAGCCTGCGCCGGGACGAATAGACGAGTTGCAGTTCGTCGACGGAGACGCGTACCGTCTCCAGGACGGGCGGCTCCGCACCTGGCTGCGCGGACCGCACCATGGAGTGGATGAGAGACTCCGTGTTTTGGATCAGGTCGAGCGTCCGCCACGACGGGTCGATCCATGGCCCGGCCACCTTGACCAGCCCGGGAGCAAGGAATTCACCGAACTCCGCCAGCACGGACGGCAGCGGCCGCGACAGCCCCGCCGCCAGGCCCTCCAGGATGCCCATCGCCTCCGCATCGGGATAGACGCCGGACGGCAAGTAGCGGCCCGGCTCCCTGACCAGGGTGGCAGAGGATTCCGCAGCGGAACCGGCGCCCGCCGACAGGGAGTCGGCGAACTTCTGCATGTAGAAAAAGATCAGTCCGTGCACGTCGCTGCGCGGCTCAGTGGCGGGCCGTCGCCCAGAGCCTCCTCCCAACCGTGAGCCTAGCACCTTCCATGGGCGGGGAACACGGTCTACCACCGACGCGGACGGACGGCAGCGCACGACACATCAGCGTGCGCCCTGGAGCCGGGCCGGTCAGCGGTTCAGCTCGATCGTGCGGCCGCTGCGAAACGCCTCGTCGGCGGCCAGCACGATGCGCAGGCTGTTCACCGCGTCGTCCATGTGTTCGCCGAGGTCGCGATCGTTGACGATCGCAGCGAGGAAAAATTCCTGCTCCAGCCGGCACAGGCCGTCGTGATCGGGTTCGCCGCTGCAGTCGAGCAGGTCATCCGACCGGGAAAACGATCCGTCCGGCCGCAGTTCCGCATGGTGCACCCGGAGCAGGGCCGCCCGGGTGTGCGACTCGACGTCGTCGCTGCCGCTGTCGGACTCGCGGACGCCGGCGATGCTCACGCTTCCCCGAGGCCCGATCACGTCCTTCACGAAGTAGGCGGTGGCGCTCATCATCGGCCCCCAGCCCGCCTCATACCAACCCACCGATCCGTCGGCGAACGTCACCTGCAACTGTCCGTAATTGTACATCCCGGGCCGCAGGTCCTCAGTCAGGCGGGCGCCGATGGCGCTCACGCGAACAGGCGGGCAGCGCGTCATCTGGCACATCACGTCGACGTAGTGCACACCACAGTCGACGATCGGCGACATCGATTCCAGCAGCGCCTTGTGCGTCCGCCACTGCTCGCCCGAGGACTGCTGATTGAGGTTCATCCGCATCACCAGCGGCGCGCCCAGCGTGCGGGCCGTGGCGATGAACCGCGCCCAGGTGGGATGGACCCGCAGGATGTATCCCACCACCAGTTTGCGCCGCGCCTGGCAGGCGGCCCGCACCACCGCCTCCGCCTCGGCCACCGTCACCGCCACCGGCTTCTCCAGAAACACGTGGCATCCGGCCGCGAACGACCGCAGCGCGTAGTCGGCGTGCGTGTCGGGATACGTATTAATCGACACGGCATCCGGCCGCGTGGCGGCCAGCGCCGTGGCGAAGTCGTCGAACTGCGGATAGTCGGCGGCCAGCGCGTCCAGCAGCGCCCGCCGCGATTTCTCGCCGCGCGACACTACGCCCACGATCTCGAAGCCCGGCAGGGCGTGATACGCCTTGGCGTGGGACGTGCCCATGTGGCCGCAGCCGACCACGAGAATGCGGACTGGTTTTGCCATGGTACGACCCCGGGGAACGGCTGCGTGGCTGTCAGGTCGCACGGATGGCGTCGAGGATGATGGCCCGCAACTTCGGCTCGGCCGACTTGGCCACGGCGAGAATCTTCTCCACGGTGGCCACCTCGAGCGCGTCGGGCAGGCACATGTCGGTGATCACGGACATGCCCAGCACCGACAGCCCGCTGTGAACGGCCACGATCACTTCCGGCACGGTCGACATGCCAACCACGTCGGCGCCGATGCCGCGCAGGAATCGGTACTCGGCCCGGGTCTCCAGGTTGGGCCCCGTGACGGCGACATACACGCCGCGGTGGGCCGCAAAGTTCTCGCGTCGGGCCACCGCCAGCGCCGCGTCGATACGCGTTGGCGTGTAGGGGGCGGACATGTCGGGAAACCGTGGGCCCAGCCGCTCGTCGTTGATGCCGATGAGCGGATTGTCGTTCATGAGGTTGATGTGGTCGTCGATCACCATCACGTCGCCGCTGCGGAACTGTGGATTGAGTCCGCCGGCCGCGTTGGTAACCACGAGCAGCCCGGCTCCCAGCCGCTTCAGCACGCGGATCGGAAACGTGATCTGGGCCAGCGGATAACCCTCGTAGGCGTGCATCCGCCCCTCCATCACGACCGTCGGCACGCCGTCGAGAAGACCGCACACGAGCTGCCCTGCGTGCCCGTGGGCCGTGGATCGGGCGAAGTGCGGGATCGAGTCGTAGGGGATCGTGACGGCACCTGTCATGGCGGAGGACAGGCCACCCAGACCGCTGCCGAGAATGACTCCGGCCCGCGGCTTGTGACTCCACCGTCCGGAGATGAACGTGGCCGCCTCCGTGATCTTGTCAAATTGGTCGAGCATGTATGCCCTCGCCGCGTATGGTGACCCGCGGCTCGCGGCCGCGTGGTGGCGAAGTCTAGCAGACCTTGGAAAAAGTCTGCCGCCGCTGGATGCGCCCCCCATTGGGACACGTGCCGGGTTGCTGCCGTGCCGACGGCCGGCCACTCGGCGACAGCCGCGCGACGCGCGTCAGTCGCCACCCAGCAGGGCCTGGAAATCGGGATGGTCCCGCAACGACTCCAGGTCTGGGTCGGCCTCCATGTGGGCCAAGTCGTCGTAGCCCAGGAGAATGGCCCGCGACAGGGCGTCGATGGCCTCGTCGGCCTGTCCGGCGCGTGCCAGCGAGCAGGCGAGGTTGTAGCGGGACAGGTCGTCCTCCGGCAGCAACCGCACGAGCGCGCTGTCGAGTTCCACGGCCCGCCCCAGGAGACCCTTGCGCGAGACCAACTCCGCGAGCACCCGCAGAACTTCGATCGAGTCACCCTTCCTGGCCAACAGACGCTCGAAAAAGTCGATGTCGAAGTCGAGTTGGCCCAGCGTGCCGAACCAGGCCGGGCCCCGACCGCGGGCCGCCGACTTGCCGCGCTTGCCGGCGTTGGCATTCGGGTCGTCAGGTGCGGACTGTGGGGCGTCGAGGCCTGACATCGGTCTATCCCGTGCGTGGCGGGCGGTCGGGCGGGACGGTGGCGACCGTCACTTCTTCTTACCAGGGCCCTTGGGCGGAGCCGGCGCGTTGGGTTCGGCGTCGTCAGGGTGATCCCAGTCGGGGTCGTTGTCTTCCTCTTCGAAGTCGTCGTCGAACTCGTCGTCGAAGTCCTCGAAGCCCGAATCCTCCTCGACCGGGGGCTGGGAGACCGCGAGGTCCTCCTCGTCCCCGACCTCCTCTTCGTCCTCCTCGTCGTCGGCCGCGGCCCGGAGCACCGGTTTGACGTCAAAGCCGGGCACCAGCGGAGCCGGCTGGAGTGGTCGTGGCGCGGGGACCACAGCGGGCATGAACGGGACGGCGAAGGATGCCGTGGACAGTGGGGAGGTCATCATGGCGGCGGGCTCGGAAAGGGCGGGGGCAGCCCCCACAGGAAACAGTTTCGGCCGGGCCGCGTCAAGGCACACCGGCTGCGGCGAAAGGCGAATTGTACAGCCGCCACCGCGACGCCATCCGGCGCGGCCGCCTTTTGCGGCGCCGCGGCCGATCGTGCCCCGTCCGGCCCTGCGTGCCCCGGGGCCGCCCGGGCGGCGTCTCGCTCACGTGTGGTAGTCGGCGTTCAGGTGCACGTAGTCCGCCGTGAGATCGCTCGAATGGAAGCGGATCGCCCCGGGGCCGGCACCCACGGATAGCTCGATGAGCGTCTCGCGAGAGCCCTTGATCGACTCCGACACCGCGTCGGCGTCGAAGGGCACGGGCGCACCGTCGCGAAACAGCAGCGTGCCGTTGAGTCGAAGCACCACGGCCGAGGGGTCGAACGACACGCCGGCATACCCCGCGGCCGAAACGATCCGCCCCCAGTTCGGGTCGGCCCCGTGCACGGCCGTCTTCACGAGCGGGCTGTCGGCGATCGTGCGAGCGATACGCCGGGCATCCTCACGACTGTCGCATCCCGCGACCTCGATCCGCATGACGTGCGTCGCCCCTTCGCCGTCGTCGGCCATCTCCCGGGCCAGCGACTCGCACACCTGATGCACGGCATGACGACAGGCCTCCAGGCCCGCCCCGTGCAGCGGACTGCCACCCGCGGCGCCGTTGGCCAGGAACAGCACCGTGTCGTTGGTGCTCATATGCCCATCAACGCTCACGCAATTGAAGGTCTCCTCGACCACCTCGGACAACAGCCGCTGGGCGTCCGCCGGCTCGAGCGGTGCGTCGGTGAGCACCACCCCGAGCATCGTGGCCAGCTTGGGTCCGATCATGGCCGCACCCTTCGCCATGCCGAACACCGTGCAAGGCGTTCCCTGTGCGGTGAACGTGGCACCGGCGAGCTTGGGGCGAGTGTCGGTCGTCATCAGCCCCCGGGCCGCCGTCACCGCAGCCGACTCGTCACTGCCCAGCCGCGCGGCCGCCGCGACGATGCCGGCTGCGATCTTCTCCATTGGCAGGAACTCGCCGATGATGCCGGTCGACATCACTAGCACCTCGTCCCCGTCGACGCCCAGCGCCCGGCCCGCCAACGCGGCCATCTGGCGGGCGTCATCCAGCCCGCGGGTGCCCGTGCAGGCGTTTGCATTGCCCGAGTTGACGACCACGGCGCGGAAATTTCGGCCCGGGGTCCGGGCCCGATCGAGGGCCACCGGCGCGGCAAACACGAGGTTCGTGGTGTAGACCCCCGCGGCGGTGGCCGGGTGATCGCTGGCCACGAGTGCCACGTCCTCGCGGCTGGCGTTGCGCTTCAGGCCGGCGTGCACGGCGGCCAGCCGATACCCGCGGGGCAGGGGGGGGATCGGCAGGCGGACCGGCGTTTCGGCGAGCGACATGATCAGAGCAGCCCCATGGTTTCCGGCAGTCCGAACATCACGTTGAGGTTCTGCACCGCGGCGCCCGCGGCCCCCTTCACCAGATTATCGAGGCAACTAATGAGGAGGATGCGGCCGCGGACCACCCGGGCCGTGATGTCGCAGAAATTGGTGTTCACGGTGTCCTTCGTCCCGGGCAGGTGGTCGACGATCCGCACGAACCGCTCGCCGGCGTAGGCCTCGCGCAGCACCTGCATCACATCCCCGTCGCTCACCGGCCGGCGGGGGCGCACGTAGATCGTGGAGAGGATGCCCCGGTCCATGGGGGCCAACTGGGGCGTGAAGATCACCTGCGGGCGGACGCCTGCGTGCCTGGCCACGATCTGCTCGATCTCCGGCGTGTGCCGATGACGGCCCACGTTGTAGGGCGACATGCTCTCGTTGCATTCCGGGAAGTGCGTCATCAGCCTCGGAGACCGGCCGGCACCGCTGACTCCGCTCTTGGAGTCGATGATGATGTCGTCCGTCTCCACGAGCCCGGCCTTCACGAGCGGCGCCAGCGGCAGGATCGCCGACGTGGAGTAGCAGCCCGGGTTGGCCACCAAGTCCTGGTCGCGGATCCGGTCGCGAAACAGTTCTGGCAGCCCGTACACCGTGGCCCCGAGCCGACCGGCGTCGGGGTGCTCGTGGCCATACCACTCCAGGTAGGTGGCGGCGTCGTCGAGGCGGTAATCGGCACTGAAGTCGACGACACGCGCCCCGGCAGCCAGCACCTGGGGCAGGATTTCCGCGCTCGCGCAATGCGGCAGGCAGCCCAACACGCAGTCGGCACGGCGGCCCACCTCCTGCGGTGAAAGGTCCTCGAGCGCGAGGTCGAGCCGGCCTGCCAGGCTGGGATGGACGCCCGACACCGGCGTGCGTCCCTCCTGCCGGCTGGTGACGGCGACGATCTCCGCCTCCGGGTGCCGCAGCAGGATCTTGAGGGCCTCGAGCGCGGTGTAGCCGGTGGCGCCGAGGACGGCGACTTTGATCATCGCAGCATCTGCCGAAAGAGGGCGGGGGCGGGGAGGGAACCGCCGCAGTTATAGGAAGGAACCGCGGTCGCCCGCTAGCCCATGAGTCGCTGCTCGACGACGCGGACCAGCCAACGGGCCACCGCCGATTTCGTGCCCGCCCGCGAGCCCACCGCGGCATGGGCCCTGTCGTACACCGTCACCGCCGTGCTTGCCGACTCGATCGCCGACACGTCGTTGACCACGATCAGGTCGCAGCGCTTGGCCTCGATCTTGGCGAAGGCCCGGCGCGGATCGGCCCCTGGCTCGAGCGCGAAGGCCACGAACCACTGCCGGGCAGCGGCCCGGCGGGCCAGCGTGGCGATCACGTCGGGCGTGGGTTTGAGCCGCAGGGTGAGTCCCGTTCCCTGGCGGGGAATCTTCCCGGTCACGCGCCGCACAGGCTCGAAGTCGCAGGGCGCCGCGGCGGCGATCACACCATCGCAGCGATCGAGTTCGGCGACCGCGGCGGCGAGCATCTCGCCCGTGGTGACGACGGGGATCAGGCGGGCCGCCTCCGGGTAACGCGCAGGCACGGGGCCGCTCACGATCGTCACCGAGTGGCCGGCCGCCAGGGCCGCCCGGGCGATGGCTGCGGCCATGCGGCCGCTCGACGCGTTGGAGAGAAAGCGAACGTCGTCGATGGCGGCGCGGGTGGGGCCGGCGGTGAGGAGGATCCGGGCCATGCGTTGCTCGCGGGGGAGGCCTGCTCAGGAGGGCCGACCGGCCAGGACCCGCTCGACGGCCGCCGCGATGTCGTCGGGTTCGGCCATCCGGCCGGTGCCATTCTGCCGGCACGAAAGCCAGCCGCTCCCCGGGGGCACGAGGATGCCCCCGTCTTCAACGACCCGAGTCACGTTGCGCTGCACCGCCGGCTTGGTCCACATGGCGGCGTTCATGGCCGGCGCCACGAGCAGGGGGCATTCGGCGCACAGGACCAGCGTGGTCAGCAGGTCATCGGCCGCTCCGGCGGCGACCTTGGCCAGGAAGTCAGCCGACGCCGGGGCCACGACGAGCACGTGGGCCCGGGCGGCGAGTTCGATGTGCGCCCCCAACGGATGGGCCTGGGAATCGAAACTGCGTCCGGCCACCGGCCGGCCGGTGAGGGCGGCGAAGGTCGCCGCGCCGACGAAGCGCCTGGCGTTCCGCGTCAGCACGGCAGTCACGCCCGCTCCACGCTGCACGAGCAGGCTGGCCAGGGCCGCCGCCTTATAGGCCGCGATCCCGCCCGTCACGCCCAGCACGATTTCACGGCCGTCGAGCATAGATTCTGTGCCGCCTCCACGCGGCGGGCTCACGGCGGCAGGCGCCGACGCGGCGCATCCCGCCATCGCCTCCGGTCGCCCGAGCCTGCACGCGCCAGCGAATGCCCCGCGGGCGCGACCTCAGAGGATGGTGGGATCGAAGTCGAGCGGGCCGCCGGCCTCCACCGACTCTCCGGTGATGCGCAGGTTCATCGAGGTGTCCAGAAAGATCTTGTCCTGCTTGATCTCCTCGATGACGATCTGCATCTTGTCGGTGTTGGCATCGACGTCGACGAGCGGCCGCCCGCCCGCGTTGAGGGCCACGAGCCGCTTCTGAATCAGGGTGGACAGCTTGAAGCGTCCGCCCACCTTATTGACGATCTCTTCTTCGCGCAGGTCGTCGATCATACGTTCACTCCTGATGGTGCCGGGGGTTTGTCGGTGGATGACGTGGACGTGCCGCTGCCGTGCGGTGCGGGCTCCAGCCCCTCCGCCGTCAGGATCAACTCCACGGCCGCCAGCGCCTCGTCCACGTGCTCGTTGACGACGCGATGACGGTAGCGGTGGGCCTCGAGAAGTTCCCGTCGGGCGACCTCCAGCCGACGTGCCATCGCCTCCGGCGACTCCGTGCCACGGCCCTGGAGCCGCTGGAACAACTGGTCGGGGTGGGACGGCTCGACGAAGATCGTGATCGCCTGCGGGTATCTCTCGAGCACCGAGAGTGTACCCTCCACGTCGATCTCCAGCACGACCCATTGTCCGGCGGCCAGCCGGGGGGCCACTTCGGCCACCAAGGTGCCATACCAGTGCTGCCGACCGTACACCTGGCAGCACTCCAGGAATTCCCCGGCCGCCCGGCGCCGCTGGAACTCCTCGAGCGTGATGAAGTGGTAGTCGACCCCTTCCCGCTCCCCGGCGCGCGGCGGTCGCGTGGTGGCCGAGACACTGGGCGCGAGGTGCGGCAGGTCCGCCAGCAGCCGCCGCAGCAGCGTCGTCTTGCCGACCCCCGAGGGGCCCGAAATGACGACGAGTTTGCCCGGCCGGCCTTCCATCCCGATGTTGTACCGCAGGCCGCGGTCCCTTGGAAAGCGGCCGCCGTCACTCCACATTCTGGGCCTGTTCGCGGAGCCGCTCGATCCGTGCCTTGATCTCCACCACGGCGTGGGCAATGTCGACGTCGAGAGACTTGGAGGCGATCGTGTTCGCCTCGCGACCGAGTTCCTGAGCCAGGAAGTCGAGGGCCCGGCCCGGCGAATCATCGTCGAGCAACCGGTCGAACTGGGCCACGTGGCTCTCCAGCCTCACGAGTTCCTCGGCGATGTCGGAGCGGTCGGCGGCCAGGGCCACCTCGCGGGCCAGATCAGCCTCCGACACTGTGGTGCCGCGGTCCGCCACCAGGCGATTGATTCGTTCCACGAGCCGCTCTCGATGGGCGGCCACCACCTCCGGCACCCGCCGCCGGATGCCGTCGGCCAGACTGCGGATCTCAGCGCAGGTGCCACGCATGTCGGCCGCCAAGGCATCCCCCTCCGCCTTGCGCATGCGATCGAGCCCGTCCAGCGCCTGATCGAGCGCCCGTGACACGAGCGGCCAGGCGCGCTGCACGGAATCGACGTCGGGTGGCACGTCGACGAGGATGCCGGGCAGGCCCAGCAGCGCGTCGACCGTGTGCGGCGAGGGTAGGTCGTGGGCAGCGCAGAAATCCTGCCAGGCATCGAGGTACGCGCCGAGCTGCACGGCGTCGAGTCGCCGAGCGGGCTGCACGGCCGGACCGGTGAGATCGAGCGTCATCTGCACCGCGCCGCGTCGCACGCGGCTGCGAATGGCGGCCTCCGCCTGCCCTTCCAGGCTTGAATAGCCTTCGCGGGTGCGCAGCGAAAGTTTGAAGAACCGATTGTTGACCGACCGCAGCTCGACGCGGCAGGCACTCGGGCCGTCGCTGGCGACGCCCTCGCCGCAGCCCGTCATGCTCCACGCCATGGTCAGTTGGCCGGCGCCGCGGGCGCTGCGGCGGCGGGCGCGGCATCTGCAGCTGGAGCAGCCGCCCCGTCGGCGGGCTTGGCCTCGGCGGATGGTGTGGATTCCGTGCCGGCGGCCGGCGCAGCCTCAGCGGATGGCGTGGCCGCCGCATCTGGTTTGGCAGCCTCCCCCTCGGCATCCGCCGCCTTGTCGGCCGGCTGGATCTGCGGCTCGACCGGAGTCACGGCGTTGGCACCGCCGAGCTTTTTCGCATCGAGAAGGCCGTCGTCCCTGGGCCCGAGCACGTTGAGGGCGAGGATGCACAGCAGGATCCAGCAGGAAGCGGCGACCACCGTGATGCGGGTGAACACGTCACCCGCCTTGGTGCCGAAGGCGCTCTGGCCTCCCATGCCCCCCAGCGCGCCGGCGAGCCCGCCGCCCCGACCTCGCTGGATCAGCACCAGCGCGATGAGGAACAGCGACGAAAAAACGACCGCGAAGCCGAGCAGAAAACGGACCAACATGCGGGATGGACTCCGACCCTAAAAGGCGCGTGAACGAGTGGGCGACGGCAAGAGCGTATCGCAACGCCGTTCAACGGGCCACCCCGCCCGGCCCGGCCGCGCCAAAACCGGGTCGGCATGGCCTCAGGCCGGATGTCGTCCGAAGGCTGCGGCGATGCCCAGGAAATCGTCCGCCTTGAGGCTGGCGCCGCCCACCAACGCGCCGTCGATGTCGGGCTGCGACGCGAGGTCGGCTGCGTTGTCGGGCTTCACGCTACCGCCGTACTGGATTCGCACCCTGGCGGCCAGGGTGGGCGAGGCCAGCTTCCCCAGCAGCGCACGGATCAGGGCATGCACGTCCTGGGCCTGCTGCGGCGTGGCCACCTTGCCCGTGCCGATGGCCCACACCGGCTCGTAGGCGACGACGGTCTTCTCCAGATCGGACGCCGTGAGGCCGGCCAGCGATCCATTCACCTGCGTCGTGACCACCGCCTCAGTGCGACCACCCTCCCGTTCCTCGAGCGTCTCGCCCACACACACGATCGGCATCAGGCCCGCGGCCAGCGCCGCCTTGGCCTTGGCGTTCACGATCTTATCGGTTTCGCCGAACAGGGTGCGCCGCTCGGAGTGGCCGAGGATCACGTAACGGCACCCCACGTCGAGGAGCATCGGTGCGGCCACCTCGCCGGTGAAGGCGCCACTGGCCTTGTCGTGCATGTTCTGCGCGCCGAGCGCCACGCCCGACGGGCTCGAGCCACCGGCACTGCCAAGTGCCGTCGCCACCGTGTCGAGGTACGGCGCCGGCGGACAGAGGACGAGTTCGGTCGCCGCGGCCTCGCCCGCGCGGGCCGCCACGGCCGCCGCGAGTTCCCGGGCCTTGGCCCGGTCGAGGTTCATCTTCCAGTTGCCGGCGACGATCTTCCTGCGGTCCATGCGATCACTCCTGGGATGATGTGCGGACGACCGGCGGGCATGTTACCCGACCGGAGCCGCCGTCGCGTAGGAGCCGAGGATCACCACGCGTTTGCAGCGCTTCTCCAGCGCGGCGATGGCCCGTCGCACCCGCAGGTCGGTGCGGTGGCCCTCCAATTCCACGAAGAAGATGTAGCCACGCTCCTCGCCGGGCAGCGGGAACGACTCGATCCAGGTGAGGTTCAGCTTCTGCCGCTTGGGGATCGCCAGGGCGTCGGCCAGGCCGCCCGGCTTGTGCTCGATCTCGAACATCAACGACGTCTTGTCGCGTGCCGTCCGCTTGGCATCGGCATGGCCGATGACCGCGAACCGCGTGGTGTTGCCCGCCACGTCCTCGATCTGTTCGGCCAGCACGTTGAGGCCGTGGTGCACGCCGGCCTGGCGGCTGGCGATGGCGGCGGCATGGGGTGTCCGGGCGGCCATCTCGGCGGCCGCACTCGTGCTCGTCACCTCCACGAGCCGGGCCGCGGGCAGGTGCCGGGCCAGCCAGTTGCGACACTGGGACAGGGCCTGGGGGCGACTGTACACCTCGCGGATCGCCGACCGGTCGCAGGCGGCGAGGAGGGTGTGGTGAATGCGTAGCGACACCTCGGCGCAGATTTTGACCGGCAGCCGCGAGAAGTTGTCGAGCGTGTCGGCGATGCGGCCGTCGGTGGAGTTCTCCAGTGGCACGACCCCGTAGTGCGAATGGCCGGCATGCACCTCCTCGAAGGCCGCGGAAATGCTGGCCACGGGGACGAAGTCGACCGAACTGCCGAACCGGTGCAGGGCGGCCAGGTGGCTGTAGGTCCAGGCCGGGCCGAGGTGGGCAACGCGGAGATGCTGTTCGATGGCCCGCGATCCCGAGATCAGTTCCCGGTAGATCGCCTTCAGGCTCTCCGCCGACAGCGGCCCCTGGTTGGACGCGGCCACCCGCTCCAGCACCGTTTCCTCGCGGGAGGGATCGTAGGTCTCCTCGCCGGCCAGTTGCTTGATGTGGCCGATCTGCCGGGCCAGTTCGGCGCGGTCGTTCATCAGCCCCACGAGCTGCTTGTCGATGCGGTCGATCTGACCGCGGAGGCCGGCCAGGTTGGGCGGCCGTTTGCCGTCGCCGGAGTCGCGCTGGGACATCGTCGAACCAGAGGGGCGACGGCCAAAATGGCAGGCGTGTCGGGACAGGCCGTGGGGCCCGGCACGCGAGACCTCAACTGTACCTCCCGCGGCGGCAGCGTAAATACGGCCGATTCACGGAATTCCAGCAGTGCGGCCCTGTCCCAGGCCGCGTGCACAGGGCTCCCCCTCGCCTCGGCACGGGCTTTGCATCCCCCAATCAGGCACGTCGAACGATTCGAAAATTGGCGCAAGCTTCGACGCACGACACACGGCAGACCCCCTGGAACAGGAACAGACAACCATGGCAACCAAGCAGGGCGAAAAGATCATCGGCATCGACCTCGGCACGACCAACTCGGTCGTCGCGGTGATGGAGGGCAAGGAGCCCAAGGTGATCGCGAACAAGGAGGGCAATCGCCTCACCCCGAGCGTGGTGGCCTTCAACGACAAGGGCGAGACCTTGGTGGGCGACATCGCCCGCCGGCAGGCCGTCACCAACCCCAAGCGCACGATCTACTCGATCAAGCGCTTCATGGGGCGGCGGCACGGCGAGGTGGCCAACGAGGAGAAGATGGTTCCCTACGAGGTGGTGGGCGGCCCCCAGGATTACGTGAAGGTCAGGGCCGGCGACCAGACGTTCACGCCCCCCGAGGTGTCGGCCAAGGTGTTGCGCTCGCTGAAGGAGGCCGCCGAGGCCTACCTGGGCCACAAGGTCAACAAGGCGGTGATCACCGTCCCGGCCTATTTCAACGACGCCCAGCGGCAGGCCACCAAGGACGCCGGCCAGATCGCGGGCCTGGAGGTGATGCGGATCGTCAACGAGCCCACCGCCGCGGCCCTGGCATACGGCCTGGAGAAGAAGAAGGACGAAAAGATCGTGGTGTTCGACCTGGGTGGCGGCACGTTCGACGTGTCGGTGCTGGACGTCTCCAAGGACGGCGTGTTCGAGGTGGTGAGCACGAACGGCGACACGCATCTCGGCGGCGACGACTTCGACCAGACCCTCATCAACCATGTGGCCGACCAATTTCAGCGTGAGCAGGGAATCGACCTGCGCAAGGACCCGATGGCCATGCAGCGGCTCCAGGAGGCCTGTGAGAAGGCCAAGAAGGAGCTTTCCACGGCGCAGAGTTCCGACATCAACCTGCCCTTCATCACCGCCGACGCCAATGGCCCCAAGCACCTGCAGGTGACGATCACCCGGGCCCAGTTCGAGCAGATGTGCGACGCGCTCGTGGAGCGCTGCCGCGGGCCGGTCGTGCAGGCGCTCAAGGACGCCAAGCTCGAGCCCAAAGACATCGACGAGGTCGTGCTGGTGGGCGGCTCGACCCGTATCCCCAAGGTGCAGGAGTTGGTGCGCAAGATCTTCGGCAAAGAGCCCCACAAGGGCGTGAACCCCGACGAAGTGGTGGCGCTGGGCGCCGCCATCCAGGGCGGCGTGCTGGGGGGCGACGTCAAGGATGTGCTGCTCCTCGACGTCACACCGCTATCGCTCGGCATCGAGACCGAGGGGGGCATCTTCACGGCGCTGGTGGAGAAGAACACCACGATCCCCACCGAGCGAAAGCAGGTGTTCAGCACGGCCGCCGACAACCAGACGGCGGTCACGGTCAGCGTCTTCCAGGGCGAGCGGAAGATGGCCCGCGACAACCGGCTGCTCGGCCAGTTCAACCTGGAGGGCATCCCCCCGGCGCCCCGCGGCACCCCTCAGATCGAGGTCAAGTTTGACATTGACGCCAACGGCATCCTCTCGGTGAGCGCCAAGGATCTGGGCTCCAACAAGGAGCAGACGGTCAAGATCGAGCAGTCGAGCGGGCTCACCGAGTCGGAGATCGAGCGGATGCGAAAGGACGCCGAGAGCAACGCCGAGGAGGACAAGCGGAAATTCCGGCTGGCCGAGGCCCGCAACAAGGCCGAGGCCCTCTGCTTCCAGACCGAGAAACTGATCAAGGAGCACGACGCCAAGCTTTCGGCC
>QWPN01000128.1 GCA_003671185.1 Planctomycetota bacterium | reverse complement strand
CCGGCCACGCGACGCGGCTGCGCCGGGCCGCGCCCCGTGATACCGCTCACTCGGCTCACCCATGAGCCTCGTGCGTGAACCAGACCGGTTTGCAGGTCGAGGAGCGGCGCAACGTCTCGTCCCGATCGAGAAATCCGTGAGGGGCTGCCCGTGCCCCGGAAGACGGGCTATGGGAGCAAGCGCAGCCACGATGGCGAAGCGCAGCGGACATCCAGAGAGCCGAGCACTGGAGGGCCCAGGCAAACGTCCGGCGACGGGGCACGGGCAGCCCCTAGCCAGGGTCAGCAGGCGTTCCCTGCCGAGAACCGGATGGACGGGACTCCGACATGGCACGCAAGGCTCATCCGCGAACGGTGACATCGCCGCGCCCGCACCGCCGGAAACGGCCCCAGCGAAGCCTTGCCGTGGGGCCGTGCCGGCTGCGTCAGCCGCGCCGGCCGCGGCGGACCTTGCTCCGCTTGGTGAGCACCTTCGCCTTCACGGACTTGGCAGACTTCTTGGCGGCAGCCACGGCCTTCTTGCCACCCTTGCCGGCCGAAGTCGTTCCAGCGGCGGCCTTCCGCCCGGCCACCTTGCCGAACACGAGATCCCAGCCATCGGCGTACTTGCCCGTGCTGCCCACGCGAATCACCGACATGCGACACCTCCTCGATACGGACAAAAACCGCAAGCCTACCGCGTGCGCCGTGCGACCGCGCATCCCTGCAGGCGTGTGGTACCGACCGGAACGGCGCGGTGTCAACCCGTGACGATCGCCAGTGCCACCCAACCGCAGGTCGCCGGCAGATCCGCGCGGCCGTGAGCATCGACCGCGCCGCATGCCGATGCGGGCTGGGGCACGTCGAAGAGGAGATCGTTGCGGTCGCAGAGCAGTGACGTGACATCGTGCTCCCAGCGCGAGGCGTCGGCGGCGATGCCGGGTAGCGCCACGCCGTTGAGCGTGCATGCCGGCACGTCGTGGACGGCGGCGGTCCGCTCCCAGACCAGCAGCACACGATCACCCTGCTGGAGGCCCGACGGCCGGCCAAAGCGGCGGATCCAGGTCCAGCGGGAGCCCCCGCCGGCGGTCGGCGGTTCCCAGGCCGTCCCCAGACGGATGACATAAGGTTTCATGCCGTGCTTCCAACTGGATTCAGAGGTCGGGGATGACCACGGCCCGGCCGATGGTCTCGCCGCGGAGCAGGGCCGCCGCCCGCTGACCGACGGCATCGAGGGGAAGCCTGACGACCGGAAAACGATCCCGCAGTCGCGGCCAGAGTGCCGCCAACCTGCTCCAGAGGACGAGTCGCTCCGCCTGCGTGGGCTGCGTGGCGGCATCGATCCCCGCCAGCGTCACGCCGCGGAGGATGAAGGGATGGACGGTCGTGGGCAGGTCGGAACCTCCCGCCATGCCGATGGCCGCCACAGCTCCTCCCGTGCGCACCGAGCGCAGCACGTCGGCGAGCAACCGGCCGCCGACGGTGTCGACGACGCCGCCCCAGCGGCCGCTGGCCAGCGACTTGGGCGATGAATCAACGAGTTCTTCAGGGGCCGCCACCGCGGCGGCCCCCAGGGCGGCAAGGGCGGCCGCCGCCGCCGGCTTGCGGGTGCAGGCCACCACGCGGCGGCCGGAGGCGGCCAGGCAGGCCACCGCGAGCATGCCCACGCCGCCGCTGGCTCCCGTCACGAGCCATTCCTCGTCGGTCCGCGCATGACGCTGGTCGACCAGTCGATCGAGACGGTCGCAGGCCAGCAGTGCCGTGAGTCCCGCCGTGCCCAACGCCATCGCTTCGGCTGCCGACAGGCCGGCCGGGCGAGGCAGGACCGCTGCTGCCGGCATTCGCAGGTGCGTGGCGAATCCACCGTCCCGGGTCTCGCCCATCTGGTTTCCGGTCACGACCACCGGCGCGCCGTCCGGCAGCCCGGCAGCGGCGCCGACGAGCGTGCCCGCGGCATCGATACCGGGCACGAGCGGAGTCACCCGCATCACGCCGGGATGCCCCGTACAGGCGAGCGCGTCCTTGTAGTTGAATCCCGCGGCCTCCACCCGCACCAGCACGTCGCTGGCCGCGGCCGATTCGTCGTGCGCATCCCGATACCAGGCAGCCACGCCCCCCCGCACGCTGCCATCCGACGCCCGCACGACGCGCCAGCAGCGCGCCGCCGCGCCCCGGCGGCCTGGCGCCTCGGACGAGGCCTCGGTCGGGGATTCCATGGCTCTCGTCCCAGTGAAGAAGGGGCTGCACGAAGGTGCCGACGAATTCGCCGGCAGCCGATATACTGCCGACTCTGGCGATCGTCGCCGCGGCTCACGCGGTGGCATCGAAATCGTACCGCGGGCCGAGCCGCCCGGAAAACCACAGGAGTGCCTGCCGCCGATGGGAAACGCCCTTGAATTCACGGACGACAACTTTCAGCAGCAAGTGCTCGAGTCGCCGGTGCCAGTGCTCGTCGATTTCTGGGCGCCGTGGTGCGGCCCGTGCCGGATGATCGGCCCCACGATCGAAGAACTCTCGGCGGAGAACGCCGGGACCTTTCGGGTCGGCAAGGTGAACGTCGACGAGAACCAGCAACTGGCGATGACCTACCACGTGGCCAGCATTCCCACGATCATGATCTTCAATGGCGGCCAGCTGGTGCAGCAGTTCATGGGAGTCCAGCAGAAGGCCCGCCTGCAACAGGCCCTCGACGAGGTCAAGTCGGCCTGACCTGCCACCGGGATGGTCGCGGGCGGGGCGGTCAGAGTTCCGCCGCGCCCGCGGCCGCCAGTTCCCTCGTCCCGCCGCCCCTCCAGCGCTCCAGCAGCGATTCGTCCACGAACCCGGCCAGATCCACGTCGCTGCCGGGCCGCCGCAGTTTCTCCACTGCCTTGGCCTCGATCTGCCGCACCCGCTCGCGCGTCACGGCGAAGATCGAGCCCACCTCCTCGAGGGTGTAGCTGTAGCCGTCGGCGAGGCCGAACCGCAGACGGATGATTTCCCGCTCGCGGTACGTGAGCGACTCCAGCGCCTGCCCGATCGACGCCCGCAGCGACTGCCGGTTGATCTCCTGCAGGGGATCGTCCTCGCGCCGGTCGCGGACGAACTCGCCCACCGAACCCTCGTCTCCCTCACCCAGCGGCTGGTCGAGCGACAGCGGCCGGCGCGACATCCGCGACACGCACTCGGTCTCCTCGACGGTGAGCCCGGACAGGCCGGCCAGTTCCTCGACGGTGGGCTCGCGGCCGTGCTGCTGCAGGAAGCCGCGGGCCATGTTCCGCACCCTGGTCATCGCGTCGACCATGTGCACCGGCACGCGGATCGTACGGCTCTGGTCGGCGATCGCCCGGGTGATCGCCTGCCTGATCCACCAGGTGGCATAGGTGGAAAACTTGAACCCACGAGCATGCTCGAATTTGTCAACCGCCCGCATCAGGCCCGAATTTCCCTCCTGGATCAGGTCCAGGAAGGAAAGCCCGCGGTTGCGGTAACGTTTGGCGATGGAGATCACGAGCCGGAGGTTGCCGGCCGCCAGGTCGCGTTTCGCCGCATCATAGCGCTGCTGCAGGTCCTCCAGCCGATCGAGCCGGCGCCGCAGCGTGCGGCGACTCTCCCGCGTGGTGAGCAGGATGCGCCGCTGCTCGAGCAAGAGCTGCGTGGCGGCCGGCCCACCCACGGCGGACGTGACACCCTCCTCGAGTTGTCCGCGGATCGAATCGTGACGCTGCGCCAGCGACCGCAGCTGCTTGAGCAGCGGATGCAGACGCTGGATGCGCAGGTGCATCTCCTCGACGAGCCGCACCGCCTTGTTGCGCTGGCGCACGAGCCGACGCCATGCCGCCCGGCGGCGCTCCAGCGGCACGCCACGCGACATGGCGATGCGGAACAGGCGGCGCTTCTCCAACTCGATGCGGCGCAGCGTGGCCAGGTTCGGCCCCAGGCGGCGGAGAAGCCGCTTTTTCTCGACGGTATTCGTCACGGAGACCTCGATCGTGCGGTCGAGCCGCAGCGTGCCCGCCTGGACCTTCTCCAGCATCTGCACGGCTCCCGCGAGGATGAAGTCGTTGGCCAGCATCGTGCGGCGAAACAGCCGCCGCCAGTGCTCGATCTGCCGGGAATGTGACACCTCCAGCTCGCGATTGAGCAGCGGAATGCCGCCCATCTGCAGGAGATAGAGCCGGATCGGGTCGTCGACGACGGCCGTCGAGCGGCGCGGACGGGCAGGCTTGCCGGGCTTCCGGCGCGGGGCGTGATCGAGGGGCATTGCGTTCCGCATGGGTGGGAGCTCCGGGGGCCTGGTGTGAGCCTGGGCGATCTGACCGCGATCTGACTGCCGACCAGGCAGGGCATTTCCGATGCCGGCCGGCGGGAAAAACCGCCGGCCCGCGTTTTCCAGGCGTTCCACGGCAACACCACGCCGCGTCTGTCACGGAAAGGCCGCAGCACCGTCGCCGGGTGGCGACAGCCCACGGTGCGCGCGTCGCCCGAATGCAACGCGCGGGTGCGAGGACCTCAAGAACCCCGCGCTACCCGCACGACAATCCCGATGGGGGCGTTTCGAGTCGGGCGGTATACTGCCGATGACAGTGATCGTGCCGGACGGGAGGGTTGTCCGGCCTCGGGGGACCGCTTCGCGGTCGGAAGCTCCCGCCGGCGGGACAACATCACCATGATGAACTACGTCATCATCTCGCTGTTCGGAGTCGCGCTGCTCGCCGGATTGGTGGGTTTCGGCGTCGGGCACCGCCGGCAGAACTGGGGCACGGTCGCCGCCGCGTGCCTCGTGCTGCTCGCAGCCGCCGGCTACGTCTACCTGGGTGCCAGGCTCGCTGTCTACGAGTGGAAGTGGGAAAAGAAGATCCGCGAGTGGAAGGAGAAGATCGCGTTCACGAGGGACGCGCAGCGGCCCGATCCCGCCGACGGCGGCGTCCTCGGCCCCGTGCCTGCCGACGAGAACGGAAAACAGCCCAAGCCACTCGACAAGCTGCTCGTCGAACGCGAGCGCTGGCAGCGGGCGCTGGATCGGGTGAACACCTGGCGCGGCCGATCATGGGCGGCCACGTTCCAGCCGCCGAGCGTCGATCCCAAAGCTGAAAATCCGCTGGGCACCATCGAAATCGTGGCCACACCGCCGGCGGCCCGACCCGATCCAGCGGCGGCGGCTGAGCCGCAGCCCGAGCCCGTCGAACCGCCCGCGGCCGAGGATCCAGCGGCCGCAAACCCGGCCGCCGACGGCGACCAGCCCGCGGCCGATCCAGCAGCCGTCGCCGACGCCGCTGCTGCCCCTGCTGAACCGCCGCCGGCCGGCCCCGCTGAACCGGCTCCGGCGGCCCCCGCCGAACCGCCCCGCAAGACGGGGCCGGTGGTGCCCGTCAACCCGGGGGCGACGCTCTACGTGTTTGATGACAGGCCGGTCCAGGACGGAGGCCGCTACGTGGGCGCGTTTCTCGTCCAGGAAGCCACCTACGACCAGGAGGCCGGACGCTACCGGATCACGGTGGCGCGCACCGCACCACCCGACGAGTACGACAGGGAGGCCTGGTCCCAGGCATACGACGCGGTCAGCGTCTACGAGGACCTGCCCGTGGATCGTTGGCTCGCGTTCTACGAGACACCACGCGCCGAATCGGACGCGGAAGGGTCCGCCGTCAGCCCCCAGCCCGTCAAGTCGGAGCCGAAGGCGGAGAAGGTCGCCAGCGACCGGGAGCCATTGCAGCGGTTTCTCAAGGAATTCGAGCGGCACGAGAAGGCGCAGGAGGATCCGGAGTCCTGGAAGTCCTTCGAGGACGAACTGAACGAGGAACGGGCCCTGCAAGGGGAGTATTGGGCGGCCGTCACATTCAAGGAGGACCACACCTTCGGCGACACGGCAGACAAGCAGGAGGGCGAGGGCACTCAGGAGGGCGAGGGCACTGCCGGCGGGGCCGCCACACGCAGCTTTCAGTCCGGCGACAAGGCGGAGTTCGATCTGCAGACGGCGCGGGGCCTCGAGGCTGCCGAAAAAGTCGTCATCGACAGGGTCTTCTACCGGCGGCCGCTCCGCGACGGCCTCACGTTGATGCACGGTTCGTTGATCGAAGTCGCCGGAGGCGACGGCGTCATGGCGGACGGGATCGCCGCCCTGCTGCAGTCCCTGCAACGCGAGATCGACGGGCTCCTCGCGGACCAGGTGCTGTTGGAGCGGTCCCGCAAGAGCGTTGACCTGGAACTGACGAACGTCGGTGACCAGGCGAGGATGCTCGAGGAGGATATTCGATTCTGGGAACGGGACGCCAAGCGGGCGGCGCTGGTCGCCGATGCGTTCCGCAAGCAGTTGGAGAGCACGCGCAAGGGGCTTGTCGACGCCGAGCGCGAGATCGTGCAGCAAGGCCGTGATCTTTCGGTGGCGATGGGCCGCCTGACTGAAAAAATCGACGCGGCAGCCCCTCCCCCCGGGCGGGCCGACGCCGGGGCCGGATCGACGCCCTGAGCGGTCCGCCGGCCCCGGGGGCCGGGCTCACCGCCGAGGCACATCGACGGGGATGCCGCCGCTGGGCTACATTGCTGCGTCCGCCGAACCTCCCGGTCGATTCCGGCCCGCAGAGCCCGCCCATGAGCAGCACCGCCACGACGAACACGCATCGCCTGCGCAAGGCCGTCCACCACAACCCGCTGACCAGCAAGCGAGGCATGCTCGAACGCCTGTTCACGCTTTGGTTCCGTGGGTTTGTCTACAACCAGATCTGGGAGGATCCGCGGGTCGACGCCAAGGCCCTGGGGCTGGGGCCCGACTCGAGCCTGCTCACCATCTCCAGCGGCGGCTGCAACGTCCTCAACTACCTGATCCACCGGCCCCGGCGGATCGTGGCCGTCGACCTCAACGCCAACCACATGTGCCTGACGCGGCTCAAGCTGGCCGCCATCAAGCACCTGCCCGACTACGAGGCGTTCTACAACTTCTTTGGGCACGGGCGGCATCGCGACAACGTCGCCAACTACAACCGCTACCTGCGCGACGCGCTCGATCCGCAGACCCGCTCGTTCTGGGAGTCGAGCGACTGGCCGGGCCGGGCGATCGGGCCGCGGCGCATCAATTACTTCAAGCGCGGCCTGTACGAGAAGGCGAAACTGGGGCAGTTCTTCCGCGTCGTGCACGGGCTGGCCCGGGGCATGCGTCGCGACCCCGCCCGCCTGCTCGCGGCCCGCACGCTGGCGGAACAGTCACGGATCTTCGACGAACTCTACGGCCCCATCCTCGACAACAGGCTCGTGCGTTGGATGGGCCGGCAGCCGGTCGCCGTCTACAGCCTCGGCATCCCGCCCAGCCAGCACGCGGCGATGCTCGAGGAGCAGCAGGGGGACGGCGGGAAGCTCTTCGACATGTACAAGGAGCGCATCCGGCGTCTGGCCTGCGGCTTCCCGCTGGACGACAACTATTTCGCCTGGCAGGCCTTCGGCCGCCGCTACGACCACGAGGGCCGCAAGGCTCTGCCCGACTACCTGAAGGCCGAGCACTACGACACCATCCGCGCCATGGTCGACCGCGTGGAAACCCACGTGGCGTCTCTGGCCGACCAACTCCGCACGGAGGCGCCCGGCAGCCTGAACGGATTCATCCTGCTCGACAGTCAGGACTGGATGCCGCCGCACGTCATCGAGGAACTGTGGCGCGAGATCGCCCGCGTGGGGGGAGCCGGATCACGCGTCATCTTCCGCACCGCCGGCGAGAAGTCGCCCGTTGATCCGGCGCTACCGCCCGACCTGCTGGCCCGGTTCCGCTACCAGGAGCAGCGCTGCCGCGAACTGCACCTCGAGGATCGGTCGGCGATCTACGGCATGTTCCACCTCTACGAGATGGTGGATTCCGCCGCCACGTCATGAGCGAACCCGACGCCGCATCCGCACGGGGGGTCGAGCCGGTCGCCGCCGGTCAGGCTCTGGCGATGGATCGCATGTATCGGCTCACGCGCCACGTCTACGACGCGACGCGGGCCTACTACCTGCTGGGCCGGGATCGGATGCTGTCTCAGGTCGTCACCGCCCCCGGCACGGCGACGCTGGAAGTGGGCTGTGGCACCGCCCGCAACCTCATCAAGCTGGCGCGGCGGCCGGAACCCGGCCTTCTCTGCGGGCTCGATGCGTCGCAGGAGATGCTCAACACGGCGGCCACAAGCGTCGCCCGTGCGGGCGTGCCGGCCGCCGGCCACGAGCCGATCCGCCTGCGCCAGGGATTGGCCGAGTGCCTCGATCGGCACGGCATGTTCGGCCGCGAAGCGCCGTTCGACACGATCTTCTTTTCCTACTGCCTGTCGATGGTGCCCACGTGGCCGGGGGCCATCGAGGCGGCCTTGGCGAACCTGCGAATCGGCGGGCAGATGCTGATCGTCGATTTCTGGGACCAGGGGGATCTGCCGCGGGCCTTCGCCGCCGGACTGAAGGCCTGGC
Source organism: Planctomycetota bacterium (assembly GCA_003671185.1). Lineage (GTDB taxonomy): Bacteria > Planctomycetota > Planctomycetia > Pirellulales > UBA1268 > QWPN01. The sequence continues at coordinate 6,980 of QWPN01000128.1, read as the reverse complement.
TCGCCCTGTTCCACGTGCATTACCGTCCCGAGGTGCATGACGCCCTGGTCGAACTGGGACGCTCCGGGAGGGCCGAGGTCCGGTTCGAGTCCGTGGCGCGACGCTACGCGTACATCGCCACCGTGCGCAAAGTCTGACACCGTGACGGCGTGAACGGGCACCAGGGAACGCAGGCCGGGCCGCAAGCATGACCGCGACAGAGGATCTGACGACACCCCCGCCCTCACTGATCGCGACGGTGGCCCGGGCAGGACAGCAGCGGGTGTTCCGCTTTTGGGATCGGCTCGATGCCGCCGCCCGCGCCCAACTGATCCGGCAACTGGAGGCGGTGGATTGGGACGGGCTGCCCGCCCTTCAGGCCCTCGTCGCGGAACACCGCCGCGGAATCGCCGCGGCAGTCATCGGCGACCTGTCGGCCGCCACGACGCCCCCCTGCGTGCGACTCGGCGCCGACGATTCCCGCGCCGACGCCGAGCGGCTCGGCGCGGGGGCTCTCGGTGCGGGCCGCATCGGCGCGGTGCTCGTGGCCGGAGGACAGGGTTCGCGACTGGGGTGCAGCGGCCCCAAAGGCCTGTACCAGGTGGGACCGGTTTCCAACGCCTCGCTCTTCGAACTCCTGCTCGGCAGGCTCGTCGCCGTGCGCCGGCGTTACGGCCGCGACGTGCCCCTGGCAATCATGACCAGCGCCGCCACCGATGCGGGCACGCGCGAGTTCCTGGCCCGACACGGGCACTGCGGCCTCGACCCTCGATGCGTGCTCGTGTTCCAGCAGGCGGAACTCCCGGCCCTCGAGGCCGCCAGTGGCGACCTGCTGCTCGACGGCCCCGGCCGTTTGGCCACGGCTCCAGACGGCCATGGCGGCATGCTCGTGGCGCTGCGGAAGTGTGGCGGCCTGGAGTGGTTCGCGAGCCAGGGCGTCGAGCACGTGGCCACCTTCCAGGTCGACAACCCTCTGGCCATGCCGCTGCATGCCGAGTTCCTCGGCCATCATCTGCGCAGCGCGGCCGACTTCACCACCCAGGTGATCCGCAAGCGGGAACCAGGGGAGCGGGTGGGGGTGGTGATCCGCCATGGCGACAGCCATCGGGTGGTGGAATACAGCGATCTGCCGGCGGCCCTGGCCGCCGAGTGCGGCCCCGACGGCGGGCTGCGATTCCACGCCGGCAGCATCGCGGTGCATGCCTTCTCGGTCGCCTTCTTGGAGCGCGCCGTCGCCGAGAGGACCGCGTTGCCGCTGCACCTGGCTTTCAAGGCCGTGCCCTTCCTCGATGCAGCCGGCGATCGCGTCGTGCCCAGCCAGCCCAACGCCATCAAGTTCGAGCGCTTCATCTTCGACATCATGCCGCTGGCCCGCCGCATCTGCGTCGTGGAGGTCGAGGCCGCCGCGGGCTTCGCACCGCTGAAGAATCCGCCCGGGGCGACGGCCGATGCGCCGGAGCACGTGCAGGCGGCGCTCGTGGCACGGGCCCGGGCGATGCTGGCCCGGGCCGGCATCGAGGTGGCCGCCGGGGTGGCCGTGGAACTCGATGCGGCCACGGTGATCGACGAGCGCGACCTGGCCGCCGTCCTGCCGCCGGGCACGAGGATCGATGAGCCGCGGCTGGTGCGCGGAGGAGCAATCCGATGAGCGACACGACCGCGACCCCGGCGCGGTTCACGGTCACGGCCCACGGCCGCGTGAACCTGATCGGCGAGCACACCGACTACAACGACGGCTTCGTGCTGCCGATGGCCATCGGCCCCTGCATCCGCATGCGCGTGACCCGGCGGCCCGATCGGCTGGCCATGCTGCACAGCGAGCACGGCCCCGCGGCCAGCCTCGATCTGCAGCGGCCGCTGCAACCCGGCGAGCGGGCCTGGTCCTGCTACCCCGCGGGCGTGATCGCCCAGTTCCAGCGGCTGGGCTGGGAGATTCCCGGCTTCGAGGCGTCGATCTCGGCCGACCTGCCGGCGGGCGGCGGCCTGAGCAGCAGCGCGGCCCTGGAGGTGGCGACGGCGACCGCCGTGGAGATGCTCTGCGGCCGCAGCCTGCCGCCCGTGGAGAAGGCGCTGCTTTGCCAGCGGGCGGAACACGAGTTCGCCGGTGTGCCCTGTGGCATCATGGACCAGTTCGCCGTCACCTGCTGCCGCGCCGGACACGCGCTGCTGCTCGACTGCCGGAGCCGGGTCCTGCGGCACGTCTCCTTCGCTGCCGCGGAGGTGCGCGTGCTGGTGATCGACAGCGGCGTCAGACACCGTCTGGTCGACGGCGAGTATGCCCGGCGCCGGGCCGAGTGCGCCTCGGCCGCACGACATCTGGGGGTGGCTTCCCTGCGCGACGTCGACAGCGACACGTGGCAGACGCTGCCGGAACCGGAACGGTCGCGGGCCGCGCACGTGATCTCCGAGAACGAGCGCACCCTGGCCTTCGCCGACGCGGTGGCCCGCGGCGACTGGCCGGCCGCCGGGCGGCTCATGAACGCCAGCCACGCCTCCCTGAGCCGGGATTACCAGGTCTCCTGCCGGGAACTCGACCTGATCGCGGAGATCGCCCCAACCCTGCCCGGCGTGCACGGCTGCCGCATGACGGGGGGCGGCTTCGGCGGCTGCGCCGTGGCCCTGGTCGAGGCCGCCGACGCCGACCGCGTGCAGGCGGAGATCGCCAGCCGCTACCGGGCGGCGACGGGCATCGACCCACGCACGTTCGTGACCGCAGCCGCTGCCGGCTTGGAGATGACGTGCGACTGACGCCGGCGGCGGCTCAGGGCAGGACGAACACGATGCCGGTGATCGTGGCCGCCTCGACCACGAAACCGCGGATGCTGATCGGCACCGCCGGGACGGTCCAGGGTGCGCAATTGCCGGGACGGTAGTAGCCCAGCGGATAGACGCATTCCCAGGGCAGCTCGAGCCCCATCTTGTAGGGCAGCACGGGCAGCGTCACGAAAAAATGGGCCGCTGAGACGAAGGGATCGACCAGCATCCCGTGAGAGTGTCCGTAGCGTTCCAGTTCCCAGTCCTCGAAGTACAGCGGCTTGTGGCAGTAGCCGGCTGCCTTCCAGGTGAAGGTGGTGGAGGCGAAGCGCCGGGGCTGGAAGGTCTCGCCTTCGAGGCGGCATTCGCACGGATAGTCGTTGCCGGGCCGCCCACCCACGCGGATGTCGAGGTCGATGCCCGCCAGGCGATCGGCGCGGAGCCGCTCCAGCGCGTCGCGGCAGTCGTCAGACTGGTCGGCACAGGGCCCCGCTTCGGGTTCCGCGGCGGCCACGGGCTGGATGACGCCCGGCTCCGCATCGGCATCCTCCCTGGCGCAGGCTTGTTCCACCACGGGCTGTTCGACGGCGGCCGGTTCCTCGTCCGGCGCGGGCGACTGCAGATATTCCCGCCAGTCGCTGGCCTGACCGCAGGCGGCCAGCAGCAGCCAGACCGCGAGCAGGGCGGCTCCCCGGATCGGCTCATTCCGCCGACTTCGTGTGCTCAGCCGTGTAGTTGGGCGCTTCCTGCGTGATGACGATGTCATGGGGATGGCTCTCGCGAACGGATGCGGCGGTCACCTGGATGAAACGGGCGTCATGCCGGAGCTCCTCGATCGTCCGCGTGCCGCAGTAGCCCATGCCGGCCCGCAGGCCACCCACGAGTTGGTAGACGAACACGCTGAGCGGACCCTTGAAGGGCACGCGGCCCTCCACTCCCTCCGGAACGAGCTTGTCTCCGCCGCGACCCGTGGTCTTCTGCCGGTAGCGTTCGCTCGAACCCTTGACCATCGCCCCCAACGATCCCATGCCACGGTAGGCCTTGAACGTGCGTCCCTGGTAGAGGACGGTCTGTCCCGGGCTTTCCGCCACACCCGCCAAGAGCCCGCCGATCATGCAGCAGTGGGCCCCCGCGGCGATCGCCTTGGTGATGTCTCCCGAGTAGCGAATGCCTCCGTCGGCGATCACGGGCACGCCGGCGCCGGCCGCCTCCTGCGCCGCCTCCCAGACCGCCGTGATCTGGGGGACGCCAACGCCGGAGATGACCCGCGTGGTACAGATCGACCCGGGACCTATCCCAACTTTGACTCCATCCGCGCCAGCCTTGATCAGATCGCGACAGCCTTCCCTGGTTGCCACGTTCCCCGCAACCACCTCGATCTCCCAGCGTTTCTTGATTGCCGCAACGGTCTCCAGCACGTTGGCCGAGTGCCCGTGGGCGCTGTCCACGACCAGCACGTCGACCCCCTTGGCGATCAGGGCCGCCGCCCGGTCGTAGTCGAGCACGCCCACGGCGGCCCCCACCCGCAGCCGGCCCTGCCGGTCCTTGCAGGCGTTGGGGAACCGCTTCATCATGTCGATGTCCTTGATCGTGATCAGGCCGGTGAGCAGGCCCTGCGCGTCGACGAGCAGCAGTTTTTCCACCTTGTTGGCCATGAGAATCTTCTCGGCCTCGTCCAGCGACACGGTGCCGGTGGCCGTGACCAGACCCGACTTCGTCATGATCTCGGCGATCGGCGTCTCGCCGCTCTCCAGGAAGCGCAGGTCGCGACGCGTGATGATGCCTGCCAGCCGACGGCCTTCGGCCGTGATCGGCACGCCCGAGATGTTGTGCTGATCCATCACCTCGCGGGCCCGGGCCACGGTGGCCGTGGGGGGCAGCGTGACGGGGTCGGCGATGATCCCGTTGGCCGTGCGCTTCACCTTGTCGACTTCCTCGGCCTGCCGCTCCACCGGGAGGTTCTTGTGGATCACGCCCAGGCCACCCTCCTCGGCCAGCGCGATCGCCATCTCGCTCTCGGTGACCGTGTCCATCGGCGAACTGACGATGGGGATGTTGAGGGCGATTCCACGGGTCAGCCGCGTGGTCACGTCCGCCTCGGCCGGCACGAAGTCCGAGAGCCGGGGCACGAGCAGCACATCGTCGAAGGTGATGCCGGTGGCGACGATTTTCCCATCCATGAGGCCGGTGTCCTTGCGAGGAAAGTCGCGGATTATGAGGCCCACTGCTCCTGGCCGGCAACGAGCAGGGGCGCCGGGGCGGCCAAAAACCCTTTTTTCAGCCGCTTTCGCCCCCCGGCGCACGGCGCCGAAGCGTGTCCTAGGTTTGAGAGCCCGGTGGAACCAGCGTCCGCCGGGGACCGCTTCCCATCTCACCCGGTGCTCACCCATGCGTTTTCTCGAAGACCTGCCCGCGGCGACGCCGATCTCGGCCACGCCCGCCCTCAAGGCCGTCGCCGCCCCGTCCGACCGGCTGGCCGCCCCCGACAAGGCCGCCATGGACGCCCACCTGGCCCGCGGCCGCTACGGCGACTTCACGCTCACCGAGGCGATCCGCCCCGGCTGGCAACTCGACGTCGTGCCCCACGCCGGCTACCGCCACGATTCCTACGTCGACCCCCAGAGTGGGGCCCGGCTGCCCGCCTTGATCGCGGCCGTGTCCAGCGAGGATCTGTTCGACACCTTTCTGGAACTCCTCTCCCCCCTGGGCGACAGCTGCGACGTGGTCCTCGAGTCGTCGCATGAATGCACACACGGCCACGTCGACCACACCCGTGAGGGCGTCGAGCGACTGGTGCTGGAAAGCGTGCTCTGGGAATACGAGGATCTGCTCCTCAACGATGGCTGCACGGGCATCGCCGTGCTGCACCCCGAGCTTTCGCTGGAGGTCCAACTCGACGAGCACAAACTGCTGGTCGTGTACGCCGCCGCGCGTCTGCCGTTCGAGCGGATTCTCAAGGGCCGGGGGCTGGCGCGGGACGACCGCATGCGGTTCGTCTCCCAGGGCGAGCACCTGCACACCTCCCACGCCCGCTACGCCCGGCAGTTCGCCGAGTTGGCCGGCCGCCTGGGGGCCGACTGAGGACCGTCAGGCCAGCAGGTCGTGGACCACGCGGCCGTGCACGTCAGTGAGGCGGAACTCCCGGCCCTGGTAGCGGAACGTGAGCCGCTCGTGGTCCAGCCCCAGCAGGTGCAGGATCGTGGCCTGCAGATCGTGCACGTGCACCGCGTCCTCGACGACGCGATACCCGAGTTCGTCGGTGGCGCCGTAGGACAGGCCCCCGCGCAGCCCGCCACCGGCCATCCACACCGTGAAGGCCTCCTTGTGATGGTCGCGGCCGTCTCCCTGGGCCATGGGCGTGCGGCCGAACTCTCCCGCCCAGATCACGAGCGTTTCGTCGAGCAGGCCGCGCTGCTTGAGATCGCTGACCAGGGCCGCCAGCGGCCTGTCCACGTCCGCGCATTTGGCCTTCAAGTTGGTGGCGATCGCGCCGTGGTGATCCCAGTCGCCGTCCCGCAACTGCACGAACCTGACGCCGCGCTCCACCATGCGCCGCGCCAACAGCAGGTTGGTGGCCAGCGACGGCTTGCCCGGCTCGACGCCGTACTGGTCGAGCGTGGCCCGCGATTCTTGAGAGAAATCGACGAGTTCGGGGGCCGCCGCCTGCATCCGGAAAGCGACCTCGTACTGCGCGATGCGCGTGGCGATCTCCGGGTCAGCGACGTCGGTCAGCCTGACGGCATTGACCGCGTTGATGGCGCGGACGGTGGCCTCGCGGTCGGCCCGTGTCACCCCGGGCGGATCGGAGAGATGGAAGATCGGCGTCGCGCCGGCCTGAAACGTCACGCCCTGATAGACGCTGGGCAGAAAGCCGGCACCGTGGAGCATCGAGATGCCGGACAGTTTCCCGCTGCTCAGCAGGACGAAGGCCGGCAGATCGGCGGTCTCCGCACCGAGGCCGTACGTCGTCCAGGCCCCCAGGGAGGGCCGGCCGGCCAGTTGGTGACCGGTGCCGAACAGCAACTGAGCCGGAGTATGGTTGACGTTGTCGGTCTGGACGGAGCGCACGAGCGTGGTGTCGTCGGCCACCGTGGCCAAGTGCGGCAACAGATCGGAGAGTTCCATGCCGCAGGCGCCGTGCCGCCTGAAGGCGAATGGCGAGCCGAGCAACTTCGGCCGGCCCGAGATGAAGGCAAACCGCTGCCCCTTGACGAGATCCTCGGGCACGGCCTGACCGCTGTGGGTGT
>QWPN01000092.1 GCA_003671185.1 Planctomycetota bacterium | reverse complement strand
AGCGGGGCCAGCGCCAGCACGATGCCCAGGTTGGCGTTCGACCGCACCACGCGGCGGGTAGCCGCCACGGCGTCGAGGATCGTGCGGCCCAGCGGCCTGGCGGTCGCGCGATCCATGGCAGGGGCGATCGCCAGTGCCGCCGCCACGAGTTCGTCGTAACAAAGGTCATCGAAGGCGGCGCCGGGATGCACGTTGCCGGGCTTGGGAGCCGAGGCCTCGAGGATGCCGGCCAGCGCCGCCATCCAGCCTCGGCTCCAAGAGGGCAGGGTTTCCGGCAGGCGGGCCAGGGCCTCGCCACCGCGCGGTGCATGTGCCGGTGCGGCGCCGTGCATGTGAAATTCCCGTGTGAATCATGTGCGGGGATCGGAGCGACGCGGATCAAGGGTACACTGCGTCGAAAATCGGCGCGAGTCCCCGGGCGGAGAACGTTCAGGCATGGCAACGGCGATGGACGATGCGGCAGAAAGCAGCTTGGGACCGGAGTGCTTCCTCAACCGCGAGTTGAGCTGGTTGGAGTTCAACCTGCGGGTGCTGGAGGAGGCAGAGAACCCCGACAACCCGCTCCTGGAACGGCTCAAGTTCCTGGCCATCTTCAGCTCGAACCTGGACGAGTTCTTCATGGTGCGCGTGGCGGGCCTCCGCGAGCAGGCCTTCGGCGAAAGCGCGCCGCAGGACTACGCGCCCGATGGCTTGTCGGCGATGACGCAGATCAAGGCGATCGCCAAACGCACCCAGGACCTCGTGGCCCGGCAGTACCGCTGCCTGCGGCAGAGCCTCGCCCCGGCACTGGAAGCCGAGGGTTTTCGCCTGCTGCAGTACGAGACGCTGCAGGGGGGGCAGCGGGAACAGGTGGACCGGTTCTTTCGCGAACGGGCCCTGCCCATCCTCACTCCCATGGCCATCGACCCCGCTCACCCGTCGCCGCGCTACCACAACCGCGGGCTGTACCTGGGCGTGATGCTGCATCGCAGCGAGGGGCTCGGGCCCAAGCAGATGTTCGCCGTGGTGCAGGTGCCCCAGGTGCTACCGCGGATGGTGCCGGTGGATGGTGGGGAGCCCGGCACGAAATCCTACGTGCTCCTGGAAGACATCGTCTCCGCCCGGCTGCCGGAACTGTTCGGTGGGTTCGAGGTCCAGTCATGGACGGCGTTCCGCATCACCCGCGACAGCGACCTCGAGCTGCTGGAGCAGGAGTCGGACGACATGCTGAAGCTGATCGAGGACCGGCTCAAGGCCCGGCAGCGCGGCCAGGCGGTGCGCATCGAGATCGCCTCCAAGGCCGACGACGCCATCGCGCGGATGATCATCGACGAGGAGGGCCTACAGGGGGGCGACGAGAGCCAGGCTGACGGCTACAGCGAGGTGTACCGGATCGACGGACCGCTCGATCTGACGGCGATCTGGGAGTTGTACCGCCTGCCCGACTATGAGCGGCTGCGCGACAAGCCGTTCACGCCGCGGGTGCCCCGGGGCCTCGAGCGCCGCGGCGGCGACATCTTTTCGGCGATCGCCCAGCGCGACATCCTCCTCCATCATCCCTACGAATCCTTCGACCCGGTCGTGGAGTTCGTGACCAGCGCCGCGGCCGATCCGCGGGTGCTGGCCATCAAACAGACGCTGTATCGCACCAGCGGCGACTCGCCGATCTCGCGGGCCCTGATCGCGGCGGCCGAGTCGGGCAAGCACGTCACGGCGCTGGTGGAGCTGAAGGCCCGCTTCGACGAGGCCAACAACGTGAGCTGGGCCCGGCAGATGGAGCGGGCCGGCGTGCACGTGGTGTTCGGCTTCCTCGACCTGAAGACGCACTGCAAGGTGTCGCTGGTGGTGCGGCAGGAGGGGCAGGGGCTGAAGCGGTACGTTCACCTGGGCACGGGCAACTACAACCCCACGACGGCGCTCCTGTATACGGACCTGGGCCTGTTCACGGCGGACGAGGCCGTGGCGGAGGATGCCTCGGCGCTGTTCAACCTGCTCACCGGCTATTCCCAGGGGCATGCCTGGCAGCGGCTCATCGTGGCCCCCAACGACCTGCACCGGCGCACGCTGGAACTGATCGACGAGCAGGCCCGGCGGGCACGCGAGGGAAAGCCGTCGCGAATCTTCGCCAAGCTCAACGCGCTGGTCGACCACCGCGTCATCGAGTCGCTGTACCGGGCCAGTCAGGCGGGCGTGCCCATCGACATCATTGCCCGCGGCATCTGCTGCCTGCGGCCGGGCGTGCCCGGGCTGAGCGAAACCATCCGCGTACGCAGCATCGTGGACCGGTTCCTGGAACACAGTCGCTTGTACGTGTTCGGCCCCGACGAGGAGGCGGAAGTGTTTCTCTCCAGCGCCGACTGGATGCCGCGAAACTTCTTCCGCCGCGTGGAGGTGATGTTTCCCGTGTCGGCACCGGAGCTGTCGTCGCGCATCCTGCGCGAGATCGTGCCCACCTATCTGGCCGACAACACCCGGGCCCGACGGCTGGAGTGCGATGGCAGTTTCCGCATGTCGCGTCCCGAGGAAGGGCAGCCGCCACGCCGTTGCCAGTACGAGTTCCTGGAACAGCGCAGCGTCCCGGTGGGCGATGCAGCGGAGGCGGCGGCCGCAGGTTGAGCCCGGCGGCCGGACGTGCGCCCTTGTCGGCGGCGCCGCATGGTGGACCACGTCCGGCGGCGTGGGGCGCGGCGACCCCGTGAAAAATGGCAGGGATGACTTTTTTTGGGGACGGGTAGAATCGGTCTCGTCGATCCCCGCGGGAGCAGCAGCGGCCCATGGCCGAGGACCACTACCAGACGCTCGGCGTGCCGCGCACCGCCTCGGCCGAGGACATTCGCAAGGCCTATCGCGACCTGGCGCGCAAGTACCACCCGGACCTGCATCCCGACGACGAGGCTGCCAAGGCCAAGTTCAAGCAGGTGCAGGCGGCGTTCGACGTGCTCAACGACTCCAGCAAGCGGGAGATGTACGACCGCTACGGGAGTTCCTTCGAGGGCGTGGGGGCGAGCGGCCCGCGCGGCGGGTGGAGCGGTGGTCCGTTCCCCGGGGGCGGGTTTCCGGGCGGCGGCGGCGGCGCGGAGATCGACCTGGAGAGCCTGTTCGGCGGTGGTGGCGGCTTCGAGCAGCTGTTCGGCGGTGGCAAGCGCGCCGGCGGCAAGCGTGGCGGGCGCCGGCCGCCCCAGACGCCCGGTGCGGACGTCAGCGCCCGGATCGAAATCCCCTTCCAACTGGCCATCGACGGCGGCAAGACCGACGTGCGCATCGAGCGGGATGGCACGACCGAGACGATCAGCGTGACGATTCCGCAGGGGGTGCCCGACGGTGCGCGGATGCGACTGCGCGGCCAGGGGCGGCCGGGCACGGGGGGCGGTCCGGCCGGCGACCTGCTCCTGGAGGTGGGCGTGGCTGCCCATCCGCTGTTCCACCGCGACGGCGACACGCTGGAACTCGCGTTGCCGATCACGCTGGCCGAGGCCATCGAAGGAGCCAAGGTCGACGTGCCCACGCCGTGGGGCACGATCGCCCTGCGAATTCCGCCGGGAACGTCGGGCGGCCGCAAACTCCGCGCCGCCGGCATGGGAGTGCGGCACACCAATGGCGCCAACGGCGACCTGATCGCCGAGGTGCAGATCGTGCTCCCCGACGGCGCGGATGCCACCGCCCTCCAGCGAGTGCTCGAGGCGGCCAAGGCCGCCCAGCCGGCTGTCAGCCCCCGGGCGCACTTGCGGTGGTGACGCATTCCAACGCGGGACTGCCCCGCACCGCGCGGCTGCTGCGCCCCGGTGAATTCTCCCGGGTCTACGACCTGCGGCAGAGCGCCGCGTCGGGGCCGCTCGTGCTCTATGCGGCGCCCAACCACCTCGAGGCCGGGGGCGTGCGCGTGGGCCTGTCGGTGTCGCGGCGGGTCGGCGGCGCCGTGATCCGCAACGGCTGGAAGCGCCGGCTGCGCGAGGCTTTTCGTGCCGTCCGCTCGGGCCTGCCGCCGGGCAATGATTTCGTGATCGTGGTTCGCGGCGGGCCGGCGCCGGCCGGTGCCGAAGCCCTGCGGCAGACCGCGGATGCGATCGCCGCGCTGGCCGGGCGGGTCGTGACCCGCAAGGGGTATGCGACGGCCCGGCCCGCCCCGGCCGCGCCCCGGCCGAAGCGCAGGCGCTGACATGGCTGCTGCCTGGCGCACGCTGTGCCGGAGCCTCGACCGACTGGCGGTGGCCGCGCTCGTGGGCATGGTGATTGCGTACCGCTGGACGCTCAGCCCCCTGCTGGGCCGGCACTGTCGGTTCCAGCCCACGTGCAGCATCTACTTCCGTCAGGCGGTGGAGAAATACGGCGCCTGGCGCGGAGCGGCACGGGGCATGGCCCGGATCTGCCGCTGCCATCCCTGGCATCCTGGTGGCTACGACCCGCCCTGACTCAGGGGCTCAGCGCGCCGGGCGAGCGCCGCCAGCACCGCGGCGTTGGCGGCTGGAAAGGGCAGTTCCGGCAGCCGCTCGAGCGGCTGCCATGAGAAGGGTGGTCGTGGCCTCACGCCGGCATCGACCGGCTCGGCCCAGAAGAACACGATGCCACGCGGGCCGCGAGCTCCGAGGACAACGCTCTCTTCGATGAGGGGCCCGATGCGAACGGCGAGCCCCGTCTCCTCGAGGCACTCGCGGGCCGCGGCGGCCGCAGCTGATTCGCCGGCTTCCACCTTGCCGCCCGGGAACTCGTGCAGGCCGGGAGCCTCGGCGGCGTCCGCCGCACGGCGGCCGACGAGCACGTCAGCGCCGGTCACGACCACGGCCACCGCGATCGTCGTGGTCGGGCCGCTCACGCCGGCTGCTGCACGAGGTCGAGGAGCCGTCCGGGCGAGCCCATGATGTTGTAGCCAGCGTCGACGTGGAGGATCTCGCCGGTGATGCCCAGCGACTCCCGCGACAGCAGCCAGGCGCCGGCCTTGCCCACCTCGTCGTGGGTGATGTTGCGGGCCATGGGCGACATGTGCTGGTAGAGCCCGAGCATGTCCTCGACCCCGGCGCCGCGGCCGGCGAGCGTCCGCAGCGGGCCGGCGCTCACCGCGTTGACGCGGATGCCGGCCGGTCCCAGGTCGAACGCCATGTACTTCACGCAGGCGTCGAGCGTGGCCTTGCAGACGCCCATGATGTTGTAGCCGGGCACGACCTTCTCGCCACCGAAGTAGGTGAGCGTGAGGATCGACGCATCCTTGGAGAGGATGCCCCGGGCCAGCCGGCCCACGGCCAGCAGGCTGTAGGCGCTCGTCTCCATCGCCACGCGGAAGCCCTCGCGGCTGCAGTTGGTCGTGTCGCCCTTGAGATCCTCCATCGGCGCGTAGGCGATGGAGTGGACGAGGAAGTCGATGGTGCCGAACTCCTGCTTGGCGCGGTCGATGACGGCCGCGATCTGGTCGTCGCTGGAGACGTCCATGGGGACGAGGAACTTGGCGTTCGGCTCGGGATCGGTGAGCAGGGCGACGCGGCGCCGGTTCCGTTGTCGCTCGTCGTCGGGCCGGTCGGGGAGGTGCGAGAAGCCGATCTGGCCTCCTTCGTTGAGGATTTCCTTGGCGATCGCCCAGGCGATCGAATGGTCGTTGGCGACGCCCAGCACGAGCCCCTTCATTCCGTCGAACCTGCCCATCGAATTCCTCTTCGCGTGTGTCGCCCGGCCGAAGCGGACGTGCCGGCGGCGCCGGGTGTCGTTCGGAGCGCGGAATGTAGCGGGTGGCGCGAAATCCCTCAACGCGGCGGCGGGGCCGGCAGGAGGCCACGTGGCAGTGGTGGCCCCGCAGGCGGGGCGTGGACCCTTGCTGCCCGACGCTGCGCTGGGTAGAAAAGGTCGAGTTCGCCCCGTTAGCTCAATTGGTCAGAGCATCTGACTCTTAATCAGAGGGTTCTTGGTTCGAGTCCAAGACGGGGCACTTTCAGGGCTGAGGCGCTGCCGGCTTGGCCTGCTTCCAGCGGCTTCGCCCGTCATGGCGGGTGAAGCGTGACGGGCAGCGGGGCTCAGATTTCCCGGCCGTCACCGAAGTCGGCCATCCACACCAGCCGGGCCCGGTCGAGTTTGCCCTGAGCCGTGCGGGGCCAGCGGTCGACGCGATAAAAGCGCACGGGCACCGAGAGCGGTTCCACGCGGGCGGCGGTCCAGGCGGTCAAGGCCTCCGGGCCGGGATCGACGGCGCCCGGGCGGAGTTCGTAGAACGCCACGGGCACCTGGCCCTGGCGCTCGTCCGAGGCCCCCACCACCGCGGCGCTGGCCACGTCGGCATGCGCGAGGACCGCTTCCTCGACCATCGCCGGGGCCACCTTGAACCCGCCGCGTGAGATCATGTCCTTCTGCCTGCCCGCGAACCAGAGAAAGCCATCGTCGTCGGTCCAGGCCAGGTCCTCGGTGTCGAGCCAGCCCGACTTCAGCATCCGATGCGTGGCCAGCGTGTCGTTCCAGTAGCCGACCATCATGTCGGGCGTGCGCACGAGGATCCGGCCCACCTCGCCCGGAGCCGTGTCCGCGCCGCTCTCGGTCACGACCCGCACCGCCACGCCCATCATCGCCTGCCCGATCGACCCCGGCTTGTGTGGGCCGTGCGGCGGGCAGATGCAATAGAAGCCCGTCTCGGTCATGCCACAGATTTCGAGCAGCGGCTTGCGCACGACATCCGCCACCAGGGCATGGACCGCGGCCGGACACTTGTCACCACCGACGAGCAAGAATCGCAGGCGGCTGAAATCGGCCGCCCGCGCCGCGGCGTGCTCGAGCAGGTCGCGTGTCAGGGCGGGGGGCGTGAGCAGATACGTGGGCCGCGAGGCCGCATGGGCCCGCCAGAAGGATTCCGCGTCGTGGTGCTCGAGGAGCGTGATGCTTCCCCCCACACTGAGCATCGGCATCAACTGGCCGAGCAGGAACACCGGCCGGCCGATGCTCACGCATGCCAGCGTGGCATCGTCGGCCGTAAGCGTCATCTCGTCGATGAACAGCCCCACGCGATGCGTCATGCGGCCCTGGGTGTGGGCCACCCCCTTGGGCCGCGACGTGGTCCCGGACGTGTAGACCAGAAGCCCGATCGGATCCGACGCCAGCCCCCGGGCCGGGGCGGGCGTCGCAGCGGGGCCGGCCAGCAGTTGCTCGAACGGCACCACGCCCGCCGGCGGTTCGTCCGCGCCGGCGCCGCAGAGCACGACGGCATCGAGTTGATCACGGGCCTCCGCCGTCACGGCGCCGAGCAAGGCCGGCGTCGTGACGAGCATGCGGGTGCTGCTGTGCCGGAGGATGTACTCCAGCTGCGGCGGGGCGAACGTGGGAGACAACGGCACGGCGACGAGGCCGGCCTTCGCGGCAGCCAGGATCGAGATCGCCAGTTCCACGCCGTTGGGCAGCAGGAAGGCGACGCGATCCTGGCTGGTCAGTCCCAGCGACACGAACCCGTGGGCGACCCGGGCCACGCGATCGGCGAGATCGGCATATGAAAGCGGCCCGGCGGAGCTCTGGATCGCGACGGCGTGCGGCGATCTCGCCGCCGCATCGTCGAGCATGGCAGCCAACGTCATGGGGATCCTCCGTGGCGGGCGTTCACACCGGTTTTTACCAGAGTCAGCGACGGCGTTGGGGGCGGCGTGAGGCGTCTGCTAGCCTCCAGCCAGCTTCCCGGGCGCAGACACCGAAATTTCCCGCAGCGCCCCTGCGGAGATAGCGAGCAGCACCGTGGCCCCGACCCAGCCAGCCAATCGAGCCGTTCCGGGGCGTGGTGCCGTGGGCCACGCGGGGCTGATCCTGGTCACGCTCTCCGCGATGCAGTTCATCAGCATCGTCGATTTCATGATCGTCATGCCCCTGGGACCGCTCCTGCTGGACACCCTGGGCATCGACACCCTGCAATACAGCTGGGTCGTGTCGGCCTACACGTTCGCGGCTGGCGTCGCCGGCATCGCGGCCGCGCCGCTGCTCGACCGCGTGGGGCGCAGGTCGGCCTACATCACCCTCTCAGCCGGCCTGCTGCTGGGCACGCTGGCCTGTGGGGTGGCGACGAATTACCCGCAGCTGGTCGCGGCCCGCTGCCTGACGGGCGCATTTGGCGGCGTGTTGGGCGGGTTGTCGTACGCCATCGTGGCGGACGTGTTTCCCGAGGAACGCCGTGGCCGGGCCACCAGCGTGCTGATGTCGGCGTTCGCCGTGGCGTCGGTGCTGGGTGTGCCCATCGGCATCGCGCTGGGCACCCGCTACGGCTGGCGCGTGCCGTTCCTCGTGCTGGTGGCTCTGGGGCTGCCGCTGGTGGGCATGGCCGCGTGGACGATGCCGCCGCTGACCGGCCACCTGGGCGGGACGCCACGACGCCCCCTGGCCCAGTTGCTCGACACGCTCACGCGTCCTTCCCACCTTCGTGCCTTCACCCTCACCGCCATCCTGATGTTCGGCGCATTTTCCGTGATTCCCTACATCAGCGCCTTTTACGTGAGCAACGCGGGCGTCACGGAGGCCCAGTTGCCCGTCGTGTTCGTGGCCGGGGGCCTGCTCACGCTCGTGAGCACGCCGCTCGTGGGCCATCTCATCGACGGCTGCGGTGCCCTGCCCGTGTTTCGCTGCGTGGTGTCGCTGGCGGCCGTGATGACGCTCGTGGTCACGCACCTGCCGGCTGTGGGGCTTACCGTGGCGGCCCCGGCGGCGGCGCTGATGATGGCGAGCAACGCGGGGCGGTTGGTGGCCGTCGTGGCGGTGGTCACGGCCAGCATCGAGCCGCGGCGGCGCGGGGGCTTCATGTCGGTCAATTCATCGGTCCAGCATCTCGCCAGCGGCCTCGGCACCGTGTGCGGCGGGCTGATCCTGGAGGGCGGCGCCGGCGAACCACTGCGTCATTTTGGCACGGTCGGCATCCTGGCCGTCGCGGTGACGCTGACGAGCCTGTGGTTCGTCGGCCGTGTGCGGCCGGTCGCGGCCGTCCCGTCGGCCTGACCGTCGGCGGGTGTGCAGCCTATAGTGGCTCGGTTTCACGTCCCCGGCACAGGCAGGCGAACGCATGACACGCTCTCCCGCATGGATGTCACGCTGGCTCGTGGCCGCGGGGATCTACAACCTGCTCTGGGGCGCGGTCACGGTGCTCCATCCGGCCTGGCTGTTCGACCTTACGGGCATGGAACAGCCGAATTATCCGTTCATCTGGCAATGCGTGGGAATGATCGTGGGTGTGTACGGCATCGGCTACGTGGCCGCGGCCCGAGATCCGCTGCGGCACTGGCCGATCGTGCTGGTGGGGTTCCTGGGCAAGATCTTTGGTCCGCTGGGCTACGTGATGGGCGTGGCCCGCGGCGAGGTGCCGCCTGCCTTCGGCGTCACGCTGCCCACGAATGACCTCGTGTGGTGGGTGCCCTTCGGGATGATCCTGTGGCAGGCCTGGCGCAGCCGGCAGTCCGCCGGCGCGTGGACGGAAGGGCCATGACGCAGACCGACCTCCTGCTGGTGGCGCAGGCGATCGCTTCCGGGGCGATGTGCGGCATCATCTGGTTCGTGCAGTTGGTCCACTATCCGCTGTTCGCAGCCATCTCCGGCACGGGTTCCTCCGACTACGCCCGCGACCATCAGCGGCGGACGCCGCTCGTGGTCGTGCCGTTCATGCTGGTGGAGGGGGCGACAGCCGCGATGCTGGCGGCCAACCCGCCGGCAGGGATCGGCCGCACGGCCACACTCGTTGGCCTGGCCCTGATCGCCCTCGTCTGGCTGTCGACCGCCGTGGTGCAGATGCCGCAGCACGCCAGGCTGGGCCGCGAGGGCCACTCGCCCGCCACCGTGGCGGCGCTCGTGCGCGGCAACTGGCCGCGCACCCTGCTCTGGACCGCGCGGGCCCTGCTCGCCGTGTGGATGTTGCGGGCAGCGGGTTGACGAGCCAGCCTGATACGGATCACACCTGATCCGCAGGCGTGCTGGCCTGCCGGGGTCGCCCGTGCCGTCTCGCCGGACGTTCGCTACGGGCTTCCTGCCCTGCGCTCACTCGGGGGAAACCGCGCTTCGCCTTCGTGGCTGCGCTCGGTTTCCCACGCCGCTCGACTGGCACGGGCGACCCCTCGCACACTCGATGGTCAGGAAACCCGTACGCGCGAGTTTCACGTGTGATCCGAATGATACGGATCTCCGATCGATCCTCGTGGGCGGGCCCGACGTCACGCCCATCCGGGTTTCTGTCGTGGCCCGCCGACTGGCGTTGGTGCGGGAGCACCGAGCTTCGTCAGGCCAGGATGCCCCGCACCACGTGGCCGTGCACGTCGGTGAGGCGGAACTGCCGGCCCTGGTAGCGGAACGTGAGCCGCGTGTGGTCGATGCCCGCCAGGTGCATGAGCGTGGCCTGCATGTCGTGGACGTGCACCGGATCGGCCGTCACGTTCCAGGCGTAGTCGTCGGTGGCGCCGTAGACGTGGCCCGCCTTGACGCCACCGCCGGCCAGCCACCAGGAGAAGGCCCTGCCGAAATGGTCGCGGCCGTTGGGCTTGTTGGCGTCCCCCTGACCGAAGGGCGTGCGTCCGAACTCGCCGCCCCACACGACCAGCGTGTCCTCGAGCATGCCCCGCTCCTTGAGGTCGCTGACCAGCGCGGCCGACGGGCCCTCGGTGTCGCGGCACTGCTCCTCGAGCTGCGTGAACAGGTTGCCGTGCTGGTCCCATCCGGCGTGCATGAGCTGCACGAACCGCGTGCCTCGTTCCAGCAGGCGGCGGGCGATCAGGCAGTTGGAGGCGAACGTGCCCTTGGTGTGGACGTCGGGACCATAACGGTCGAGCACGTGCCGCGGCTCACCGGAGAAGTCGACGAGGTCCGGCACGCTGGCCTGCATGCGGTAGGCCATCTCGTACTGCGCGATCCGGGTGTCGATCTCGGGGTCGCCGTAGTCGGCGAGATGGGCGGCATTCATGGCCGCGATGTCGTCGAGCAGGGCCCGGCGGGCCGCGCGGCTCACGCCGGCCGGGTTGGCCAGGTAGGGCACAGGATCACCCGTGTTGCGAAAGCGCACGCCCTGGAAGCGGCTGGGCAGGAAGCCCGCCCCCCAGTAGTAGTCGAAGAACAGCTGGCCGCAGGTCTTGCCCTTGTCGGATGAGGTCATGACGACGAAGGCGGGCAGGTCCTGCGTCTCGCACCCCAGTCCGTAGGAGAGCCAGGCCCCCATGCTGGGCCGACCCGGCACCTGCGAGCCGGTGAGGAAGAAGGTCACGCCGGGGGCATGGTTCACCGATTCCGTGTGCATGCTGCGCACCAGGCAGATGTCGTCGGCGATGCCACCGACGTGCGGCAGCATCTCGCTCATCTCGATCCCCGCGGCGCCGTAGCGACGGAAGCCCTTGATGGCCGGCACGACGGGCCAGCGGGAATAGCCGCTCGACATGGTGGAGAGCCGGGTCGTGCCGCGGACGCTGGCCGGTATGTCCTTGCCCGCCTGCTCCCGCATCACGGGCTTGGGGTCGAAGAGGTCGACGTGCGAGGGGCCGCCCCCCTGCCAGAGCATCACGATCCGTTTGGCCTTCGGCTCATGGTGCGGCAGGCCGGGGAGCCCGGGGACGGCCATGGCACCGGCCTCCCGGGAGAGCAGGGACGCCAGCGCCACCGAGCCGACCCCGGCGCACGCCGAGCCGAACAGGCGGCGCCGGGTGACGCGGCGCATGGTGTCGAGCAGCACGTCGTCCATGGGCTCACTCCCGCGTCTGGGCTTCGTCGAGGTTGAGGATCGCCAGGCACGTGGCGGCCAGGGCGGCGTGCTCGGCGACGTCGAGCCCGGCATCCCGCGGGCTCTCGCCCACGGCCAGCAGGGCCGCGGCGGCCTGGGTGTCGGCACGGTACACGGCCAACTGCCGCTCGAACGTGCGCCTGAGCGCGGCCATGTCGGCGTCGCCGGGCAGGCGGCCGAGCACGCGGCGGAAGGCGAAGGAGAGTCGGCCCACGGTGTCGGCCGCCGACTTCATGCCGCGCTCCGCGAGCACGCGGGCCGCCTCCACCCAGGTCGGGTCGTTGAGCGTCGTGAGCGCGTGCAGCGGCGTGCAGGTGCGGCTGGCGCGAACGGTGCAGGTCTGTCGGTTCGCGGTGTCGAACATGTTGGCCGGGCTGACCGTGCGCCGCCAGAACGTGTACAGGCTGCGGCGGTAGAGGTCGGCACCGTGCGAGGCGGGGTAGGTGAAGTCGCGCTCCTTGGTGATCGCCAGCGGCTCCCAGATGGCGTCGGGCTGGTAGGGGTAGACCGGCTGGCCCCCCATGCGCGGGTCGAGCAGGCCGGCCGCGGCCAGCGCCGTGTCGCGCAGCACCGGGGCCGGCATGCGGAAGCGCCCGGCCCGGGCGTGGAGCCGGTTCTCCGGATCGCGGGCCAGGTGCTCGGACGTGATCCGGCTCGACTGCCGGTAGGTGGCGCTGGTGACGATCAGTCGGTGCATGTGCTTTTGGCTCCAGGTGGCGGAGCGGAACTCGACGGCCAGCCAGTCGAGCAGGTCGAGGTGCAGCGGATACTCGCTCTGCACGCCCAGGTCCTCGGCCGTCTTCACGAGGCCGGTGCCGAAGAAGTGCTGCCACATGCGGTTGACCTGCACGCGGGCCGTGAGCGGATGCTCGGGAAGAAACAGCCAGCGGGCCAGGCCCAGCCTGTTGCGCGGGGCGTCCGCCGGCAGTGGCGGCAGGAACGCCGGCGGGGCGAACTCCAGCTTCTCGCCCGTGGGTGACAGGTAGTTGCCCCGGTCGAGCACGCGAGTCTCGCGCGGCTGCGCGTCGCTCATCACCATCACGCGGGCCACCGTGTCGGTGCGGAACTCGTTGAGGTTCTTGCGGGTGGCATTGAGCCTGACGGTGGAGGGGTGATCCTTGACGGCGTCGCGTCGCACCTTGTCATAGGCGTGCTTGCGCAGTGCGGCGTCGAGGGCCAGTTCCTCTTCGGGGCTGCGTTCCTGGGCGGGCTTCCGCAGCAGTTCGGCCAGCTCGGCCGACGGGGCCTTGCCGGCGATCGGCTGGCCGTCCGTCACGAGGGCCGCCTTCCAGGCCGTCCAAGCGGCCTCGATCGCCGGCTTCTGCTCCTCCTCGGCCGCTTTCACCTCCGCCTCCAGGGCGGCGATGCGCTCGGCGCTGCCCGGCTGGGGAATCTCCAGCAACGGCGCCGCAAGTTGGAACCGCTTGATGCGGTCGCTGGGCACGCCCGACTCCGGCACGCGATTGAAGAGATCGAGCACCCTGTAGTAGTCGGCCTGCGTGATCGGGTCGTACTTGTGGTCGTGACACTGGGCGCAGGCCATGGTCAGGCCCAGCCAGGTCGTGCTCGTGGTGTCGACGCGGTCAAAGAGTCCGTTGAATCGCTGTTCCTCTGGGATCGCACCCCCCTCGCCGTTGAGGAGATGGTTGCGGTTAAAGGCGCTGGCGATGCGCTGGTCGAGCGTGGCGTCGGGCAGCAGATCACCCGCCAGTTGCTCCGTCGAGAAACGGTCGAACGGCATGTCGTCATTGAGGGCGCGAACCACCCAGTCGCGCCATACCCACTGCCACGTGTCGCCGTCCTGCTGGAAGCCGTTCGAGTCGGCGTAGCGGGCGGCATCGAGCCATGGCAGGGCCATGCGCTCGCCGTACTGCGGCCGTGCCAGCAGCCGGTCGACGAGGTTCTCGTAGGCGCGGGGATCGGTGTCGGCGACGAAGGCGTCGACCTCCTCGGGCGTGGGTGGCAGGCCGACCAGGTCGGCGTGCAGCCGGCGGATCAGCGTGGCGCGATCCGCTTCCGCCGACGGCGCCAGACCGGCCGCATCCAGCTTGGCGAGCACGAAGCGGTCGATGTCGTTGCGCGGCCAGTCGGCCCGCCGCAGCGGCGGCGGGTCGGGGCGCAGCGGCGGCACGAAAGCCCAGTGCGGACTGTATTCGGCACCGGCGGCCACCCAGCGTTCCAACAGCGCCTTCTGGTCCGCCGTGAGCGAACGGTTCGACGACGGCGGCGGCATCACGACGTCGGGGTCGGTCGAGCGGACACGCTCGAGCGCCGTGCTGGCCCCCGGATCGCCCGGCACCAGGGCCCGCGACTCCACCGCGGCAGCCCGGTCGTCGAGCCGCAGGTCGGCCTGCCGCTTGTTGGCGTCCTGCCCGTGGCAGGAGAAGCAATTTTCAGCCAGGATCGGCCGTATGTCCCGGTTGAAATCGGGTGCCGCGTCGGCTGCGGCCGCCGAACCGCGACCTGCGGCGAGGGCCATGGCGGCGCTGAGCACGAGGCGGCGGAACGGCGGCTGTACCCTCGCGATCATACATGGAATGATACCTCGTCAGCGCGGCGGCGGAAACGCGGCGGGAGGCGCAGACGTGGTGCCGGGAATGACGGGCGGGTGGGCGCCCGTCAGGGTGAGAGCGAACTCGCCACCTTCCGGGTCGGGCGCGGTGCGCATGAATTGCGCGAAGATCATGCCGTCGCCCGGCCACTCCCGCGTGCACGCGAGCCGGGCCCGCACCCAGACCTGACTGCTCCCGGCCACGATCCCACCGATGTCGTGTGGTCCCGAGGCGAAGCCGCCGCGGTTGGCCTCCAGCGAGACCACCGTGGTCCAGTGCTGGCCATCCCGCGACACGTCGAGAGCCGCCTTGGCACCCGGGTCGTAGGGAAAGGGATCACCGGTCGTCCACACGGCCAGGCCGGCCGCGAGCGTGGCGTCCTGGATGGGGAAGGGCACGTCGAACTGCAACACGATCGCGCCCTCCTTGCCAGGTGTCGTGGGCCGGATGAAGGTGGCGGCGCCGGCGAACCCCTCCGTGTGCCGTTCCAGTCCGTCGAGCGACACCACGTGCTTCTGCCAGGCGTCGTCGAGCAGGTTGAAGACGAAGCGCCGGCTGGCCGGCATGCGCCACGTGACACGCTGGGGTGCGGCCAGCGGATTGCCCGCGGCGTCGCGTGGCGGATCGTCGCCCGAGACCAGTGCGAGGACGTACGTCCCCTCGTCCGCCGTAAGCGGCTCCAGGCCGTCGAGCCGCCAGCTGCGGCCGGCACCGGCGAGGGTCGCGGTCGTCAGCGGCACCGGGTCGCCGTCACGGGTGAGGCGGAAGTTGCCCAGGCCGAGCCGGTCGACGGGTTCGTTGAACGCCAGGCAGATCCACCGCAAGGGGGTGGTGCGGCCGCTCGACACGACGTCGAACGAGGCCTCGGGGCCGATGTGGTCGAAGACGGCCGCCACCGTCGCCGCCGCGCCGGGGCGAGGCGGGGCCGTGGGCCGGTTGAGGATCACGGCCACGATGCCCGCCGAGAGCAGGGCTGCGGCGCCTGCGGCGACCACGGTGGGCCGACGCCGCGCCCATGCCAGGCAGGCATCGGCGATGCCGCGGGGTCGGGCCGTCAGCGGCTGGCCGGCCAACAGGTGCCGCAGGTCGGCGGCGAGTTCGGCCGCCGAGGCGTAGCGGCCATCGGGCCGCTTGGCCAGGCAGCGTGTGGCGATGGCGTCGGCGCCAGCGCCCAGCACCCGGTCCGTGATCAGGAGCTTTGCCGGCGGCTCCTGCTGCACGATGCGGGCCGTTT
>QWPN01000034.1 GCA_003671185.1 Planctomycetota bacterium | reverse complement strand
CCCTGCCCACCTGACCGGCGACCGTCACCAATGAGCAACGCCCCCGCCGTCCCCATCGCCCTCCGCTGGCAGGGCGACGCCTCCGGCCACCTGGAGATCCTCGACCAGACGCTGCTGCCCACGCGGCTCACCTGGCTGGCCTGTCGCGACGTCGACACGGTCGTGGAGGCGATCCGCAGCCTGCGGGTCCGCGGTGCGCCGGCGATCGGCATCGCCGGCGCCTACGGCGTGGTGGTGGCGGCTGCGGAAGCCACCCGCCACGGACTGGGTCCCGAGGCGGCGCGGGCCCACGTGCTCGCCCGGGCGGAACAAGTGGCCAGCGCCCGACCCACGGCCGTCAATCTGCGTTGGGCCGTGGAACGGACCCTGGCCGTGATCGACGGCAAGGTGGGGTGCGACGCCTCGGCGATCGGCAGCACGCTGCTGGCCGAGGCACAGACCATCCACGACGAGGATCGGAGGCTCTGCGACGCGATCGGCCGCCACGGTGCCCCGCTCCTGCCGCCCGGCGGCGTGCTCACGCACTGCAACGCAGGCGCGCTGGCCACGGGAGGCGCCGGCACAGCAGTGGCCGTGATCACGACGGCCTGGGATTCAGGCCGGCGCTTCGAAGTGTTCGCCGACGAGACGCGACCGCTCTTCCAAGGAGCCCGCCTCACGGCCTGGGAATTCGTGCAACGGGGCATCCCCGTCACCGTGCTCGTCGATGCGGCGGCCGGCCACCTGCTGGCCTCGGGCCGCGTGGGTTCGTGCGTCGTGGGAGCCGACCGGATCACGGCCTGCGGCGACGTGGCCAACAAGATCGGCACCTACGGGCTGGCGGTGCTCGCCGCCGCCCATGGCGTGCCGTTCTATGTCGCCGCTCCCTCCAGCACGTTCGACCTCTCGCTCGACGATGGTGCCGCGATCCCCATCGAGGAGCGGTCCGCGGACGAGGTGCTGCGGCCGCTGGGGACCACGGTGGGGGCGCCCGGCGCCGCCGCCTTCAATCCGGCGTTCGACGTCACCCCGGCCCGCCTGGTGCGCGGCATCGTCACCGAGCATGGCGTGATCCAGCCGGTCACGCGGCAG
Organism: Planctomycetota bacterium; assembly: GCA_003671185.1. GTDB lineage: Bacteria > Planctomycetota > Planctomycetia > Pirellulales > UBA1268 > QWPN01. The sequence continues at coordinate 41,698 of QWPN01000034.1, read as the reverse complement.
GCGATTCGCGACGTGCTTGGGGCGGGGTGAGGTAGACTCGGAGGGCGTCGGGACTTCCCGGCCTTCCCCGCCGAGATTTCGATGACACCTCAGGTCGTGATCGTGGGCCGACCCAACGTCGGCAAGTCGAGCCTGTTCAACTGGCTGGCCGAGAAACGGATCGCCATCGAGGATCCCACCGCCGGCGTGACCCGCGACCGGCTCGTGCAGCGGGTCGAATTGGACGGGCGGGTCGTCGACCTGGTCGACACCGGCGGCATGGGCTTCGACGACCCGGACGGGCTCACCGCCCAGATCGACGCTCAAATCGAATCGGGACTGGCCGATGCGGCACTGGTGCTGCTCGTGGTCGACGTGCGGGCCGGCCTCGTGCCCGCCGACGCGGAGGTGGCCCGCCGCGTGCGGCGCGGTGGAGCCTCGGTGCTGCTGGTGGCCAACAAGGCCGACGCGCCGGGCCTCGAAGCCCAGGCCCACGAGTTCGCCGCCCTGGGCTTCGGGCCGCCGCTAGCCGTCAGCGCCCGGGAACATCGCAACCGCGGGCCGCTCGTGGAGGCGATCGTGGAACGGCTTCCGGAGCGGGAGGCCGACGAGCCGCTCTCCGCCGAGTTGCCCGAGATGAAGCTGGCCATGGTGGGCCGCCGCAACGTGGGCAAGAGCACATTCGTCAATGCACTGGCCCGCGAGGACCGCGTGATCACGAGTCCCGTGGCCGGCACGACCCGCGACAGCGTCGACGTTCGTTTCGAGGTGGATGGCCGGTCCTTCCTGGCCATCGACACCCCCGGCCTGCGGCGTGCCAAGAGCCGGACCACCGACCTCGACTTCTACTCCACGCACCGGGCCCAGCGCAGCATCCGCCGCGCCGACGTCGTGCTGCTGTTCTTTGATGCCACCGAGCCGGTCGGCAAGGTCGACAAGCAGCTCGCCGAGACGATCACCGAGGAGGCCAAGCCGGTGGTCTTCGTGGTCAACAAATGGGATCTGTACGCGGCGGATGTGCAGCGACGCGAGTGGGAACAGTACCTGCGCGACACCTTCCGCACCATGCCCTGGGCACCCGTGGCGTTCTCCACGGCCACCACGGGGCGCAACGTCAAGGCGGTGATCGACACGGCGCAGCGGCTGTTTCGTCAGAGCCGGGAGCGGGTGCCGACGGCGCGGCTCAACACGGTGCTGCGCGAGGCCGTGGAGGCCAACCAGCCACCCAGCGACCCGCGCGGCCGCCCTGTGAGGCTCTACTACGCCACGCAGGTGGAGGTGGCCCCGCCCACGATCGTGGTGTCGGCGAGCGGCCCGCGCAGCGTGTCGGAGCCCTACAAGCGTTATCTGCTCAACGCCTTCCGCAAGGCGCTCCCCTTCCGCGAGGTGCCGATCCGCCTGCTCCTCCGCGGCCGCGGCGCGGAAAAGTCCGCCGAAGAATAGCCGTCCCATGCGGCGCTCGCAGCCGGGAGGACGCGACCGGCACGATGCAGCGGGACCGGTTCTCAGCGGCAGGAGCGCAGGGCTGCGACCTGCCGCTCCGTGAACGGCACGGCTCCGGCGAGCAGTCCCGGATCCGACACGTCCTCGGGCACGAGCCGTTCCACGATCCGCGTACCGAGCAGTTCGATGCCGGCGCCCGTGAGGGCGGAGGTGGCGACGGCGCCGTCCGCAACGGCACAGGCGGGGGCCGCCAGGTCCGCTTTCGAGAGCACGAGCAACTCGTGGCTCGAGGGCGGGGCTGCGTGCCCGGCGTCGGCACCCGCCGGCACCACGCGAAGCACCAGGTCGGCGGCGGCGCGGGCCTCCTCCGCACGGGCGATTCCGGCCCGTTCCACGGCCGCCGCACCGGCTTCGTCGTGCCGCGTGCCGGCCACGTCGACCAGGTCGATCTCCCAACCGCCGAGCACGATCCGCACTTCGACCCTGTCGCGGGTGGTGCCAGGGCTGTCCGCCACGAGGCTGCGGGCGTGTCCCGCCAACGCATTCACCAGGCTGCTCTTGCCGGCGTTCACCGCCCCCGCCAACACCACGCGCCACGGCCGCGCGAGCCGCAGGCCCACGCGGGCGGCGCAGAGCAGGCGATCGACAGCCGTGCTGGCGGCCACCACATCGCCCTCCTCCCGCAGCAGTGCGACGCGATTCATTTCCCGGTCGAGAGCGCCGGCGAGTTGCCGGCACAGGATTCGCGCCGCCCGCGGGCCGCACGCGCCGGCCAACGTCGCCCGGGCCTCGCGGGCCACGATACTGGCTTCGCTGCCCGGCCACTCCTGCCACCGGGCAGGCCGTGCCCCCAGCGCCGTGAGCGTCGCGATCACGGCCTCCGGCGCCGCCGTGCCGCCGTGGCAGTGAACCTCCAGCCGGTCTGCGCCGTGCCGCACGACGACGAGTTCCTCGCCGGCATGTCCATCTGCAGCGGCCCAGCACCCCACCGCGATGGCGCCGTCCGTTCGGCACCGCAGGGGGCCGCCACGCGACGTGAAGCCGCGATCAGCAAACCCAGCCGCATCGGGCCCCCACAACCCCACCACGGCCAGGGCCCCGCGTCCCGGCGGCGTGAGCAGACAGACCCGCACCGCGTCCGTTTCAGGCGTGGCGATTTCTTCGCTCCGATCTATAACACTGGCGTCGCCGTCATGCAGCAAAGGAGCACCATCCCATGGCCGAATGGATCGAGGCCGGCGCCACGGCGCCGAAGTTCACGCTCACCGCCCACGACGGCTCGAAAGTCAAGCTCTCCAGCCTGGCGGGCAAGACGGTGATCCTCTATTTCTACCCCAAGGACGACACGCCTGGCTGCACGAAGGAGGCCTGCGGCTTCCGCGATGCGCGGGCCGCGCTCGCCCGGCGCAATGCGGTCGTGGTGGGCGTGAGCCCCGACGGCCCCGAGAAGCACGCGGCTTTCCGCACCAAGTACAAACTGCCCTTCACGCTGCTCTGCGACCCCGACCACGCCGTCGCCAAGGCCTACGGTGCCTGGCGGGAGAAGACGCTGTACGGCAAAAAAACCCTGGGCCTCGTCCGCAGTACATTCGTGATCGACGGCGGGGGACGGGTGATCAAGGTGTTCAAGGCCGTGAGGCCGGATGCGCACGCCGCACAGGTGCTCGAGGCGTTGGCAACCCCCTGACGCAGACCGCGGCCGGCGTGGCCGCTGCAATCGTCACGACCCCACGAGGCGGCCTGGGCGGCTGATCATGGGAAAAATCGTCCCCGCAGCGGCTCAATCGTGGTCGTGCACTGAAAAAGTCCGGGATTTTCCCTGACGCCGCAGTAGCGAGCCGGCCGGAACACTCCAGGGCCTGCCTGGTGCGGGCCGCCGGCGCCGCGACGGCATTGGCGCGCATACTTTGGTCGCTTCACTACGCGTCCCCCGGTGCCCACCATGCTCTCCCGCTGCGCCGCCCTGGGAATCATCGCCGGGGGTTTTGCCCTCACGGGCGACCTGAACTGGGTCGCGGCCCACGGGATCAGGGTGATCAACTCGCACACCGTGCCCACCGGAGACGCGACTCCGTCCCCCCACTCTCCCGCCTTCGCACCGCCCCCCGCGACGGCCACGGATCGCACCGGCGCCGCCGTATCGTCCCCCGCGCCGCCGACCGCAGCCGCGCCGGCACAGCCCGCGACCGCCGCGGAGCCGCCATTGCCTCAGCCTGCCCCCGGCACCCAGGCACCGTCCGCGAGCGCCGATGGCTTGGGCCATGGACCTCGACCACCCGCCCACGGCATCGACAAGGTGCGGGTTTCCTCCCGTCAGGCAGGCGACCGGATCATCGTCTGGCTCAGCGGTAGCGGCGGCTGCACCGGCTCCTGCCTGGCGCTCGACGTCATCGATCCCGCCGCTGGAGAGGTGATCGCCACCGCAGTGGCCAGCCTGGCCGCGAACGGAACGGCCCGCATCGCGGGACCACCGCGGCGCTTGACCGTGGGCGACTCCACGAGCGGCCTGCCTGGCACCACCATCAGCCGCGGCGCCCCGCTCATCGTGCGGGCAGCGGGCCTGGCACCGGCGGCCGGCTCCGAGCCGCAGGGCGTCGTGACGGCGATCCTCGTCCAGACAGGCGGCCGTTGAAGGCTCATACGGATCGCCCGTGATCCGCAGGCGTGCCGGCGTGCCGGGGTCGCCCGTGCCGCCTCTCCGGACGTTCGCTGCGGGGTTCCTGCCCTGCGCTTACTCGGGGGAAACCGCGCTTCGCCTTCGTGGCTGCGCTCGGTTTCCCACGCCGCTCGACTGGCACGGGCGACCCCGCGCTCACTCGATGGTCGTCCGCGCGAGTTTCACGAGGGGTCCGTATCAGCCCTCGGCCGCGCCCTCGGCAGCCTCGCGTTCGCTCGACCAGCCCACCCGCTTCTTGGAAAGGCCGATCTTGCGCTCGTCGGTGTCGACCCGCAGGATCTTCACCTCCAGCGGATCTCCGACCTTCACCACGTCCTCGGCGTTCTCGATCTTGTCCTCGGACAATTCGGAGATGTGCAGCAGACCTTCCAGACCGTCCTCGAGGCCCACGAACACGCCGAAGTTGGTGATCTTCGTCACCGTGCCCTTGACCACGTCGCCGGGCTTGTAGCGGCCCGGGATGTCGGTGGTCCAGGGATCCTCGTGCATCTGCTTCAGTCCCAGGGCGATCCGCCGGCGCTGCTGGTCGACCGACAGCACCTTGCACTCCACCTCCTGCCCCTTGTCGAGCATCTCGCTGGGGTGGGTCACCTTCCGGGTCCACGACATGTCGGTGACGTGCAGCAGGCCGTCGATGCCGTCGTTGATCTCCACGAAGGCACCGTAGTTGGTGAGGTTCCGCACCACGCCCTTGACGATCGCCCCCGGCGGGTAATCGGCGGCCACTTTCTCCCAGGGATTCTGCTGGGTCTGCTTCATGCCCAGCGAGATTTCCTGCTTTTCCTTGTTGATGGCCAGCACCACCACCTCGACCTCGTCGCCCGGCTTGACCAGCTCGCTGGGGTGGCTGACCCGCTTCGTCCAACTCATCTCGCTGATGTGCACGAGACCCTCGACGCCGTCCTCCAGTTTCACGAAGGCGCCGTAGCTCATCACGTTGACGACCGTGCCCGCACAGGACGTGCCCACCGGGTACTTGTCGGCCACCTTGGCCCACGGGCTGGCGGTGCGCTGCTTCATGCCCAGCGCGATCTTCTCGCGGTCACGGTCGATGTGCAGCACCTGCACCTCGATCTCCTGATCGATCTGCACCATCTCGCTGGGGTGGCCGATCCGCGCCCAGCTCATGTCGGTGATGTGCAGCAGGCCGTCGATGCCGCCCAGGTCGACGAAGGCGCCGAAGTCGGCGATGTTCTTCACCACGCCGCGGCGGATCTGCCCGACCTCCAGCGTCTCCATGAGCTGCTTCTTGCGCTCGGCCCGCTCCTGCTCGATGAGGGCGCGCCGCGAGACCACGATGTTGCGCCGAGCCTCGTCGATCTTCAGCACCAGGCACTGGATGCAACGGCCGCAGTAGTCGCCGATGTCGGCCGGACGGCGGATGTCCACCTGGCTGGCCGGCAGGAACACGTTCACGCCCGAGATGTCGACGAGCAGGCCGCCCTTGATCTTCCGCGTCACGAAGCCCGTGACCACGTCGTTCTCGCGGACGCTCTGCATGACGCGGAGCCAGTCCTCGATGCGTCGCGCCTTGCGCTTGGAGAGCGTGATCAGCCCACGCTGCTCCTCCAGCGAACCATCCTCGAACTCCTCCAGCAGCACCTTCACGGTGTCGCCGACCTGCGGCGGGGGTTCGGTCTCATCCCACTCGTTTCGTGGGATGTGGCCCTCGCTCTTGTACCCCACGTCGACGAGCACGAACTCGTCGTCCACCCGCAGCACCCGCCCCTCGAGCACCGAGTTCACCGCCAGCGTGGCGGAACCGACCGAGTATTCGCCCTCGGCGGCGCCCGCCATGGCGAGTTCGAGTTCCTGGTCGAGTTCGTCTCCTGTCTCAAGTTCGCGGATGAGGTTGCGGTTGACCATGCGAGGGGGTGTTTCGGGGAAAGGGGTTGGGGGAAGGGATGGACGCGGGCCACGATGAAACGAGCCTCGCAGTCTAGCAGCGGCCCGGCCGCCAAACAATCGAGCGGCCCGACCCGGCCCCCCAGTCTTCCGGACCGGCACCCCGCCGCCCCCGCTCGGAGAAAACCCCGCGGGACGTCCGATGTCTGGGGGGGAGGGCCAGGATGATCCGCCGCCTGCTGCTGACGCTCGCCGCCGGCCTGTGCACTGCCGTGCCCGCAGCCGGCCAGTTCCTCGACGCGGGCGCCGCGCCGGCAGCCGGCATCACGCTCGGCGACGTGCGCACGCAGAAATACCGCGTCGGCGTCGTGGTCGTAGCCGAAGGAGGCCCTTGCCGCGGGATCTATGCCACGCTGCCGGTGCCCGCCGAGTGGCCCGAGCAGCGGGTGCGGATCGTGGGCGAGGATGTGTCTCCGGGGGTCAAGAACCTGCGCTACCGCACGCTCCCTGGCGACCTGAAGCAGATGATCGTGGAGATTCCCGACCTGCCTTCCGGGCAGTCGGCACACGCCATCGTGACGTTCGACCTGGAACGTGCGGCGATCCTGGCACCCCGCGACACCGCCGGGCTGCGCATTCCCGAGAAGCCCGGCCGCGAACTCCGGGAATATCTCGGGCCGAGCCCCTACATCGAGACTCGCGATCCGAAGATCGTCAGGCTCGCCAAGGCCACGGCCGAAGGGCTGGAGGGCTGGAAGAAGGTGGAAAAGATCTACGACACGGTCCGGGAGAAGGTCGAATACCGCAACGGCGAACTGAAGGGGGCGCGGCGGGCCCTGGCCGATGGCTGGGGCGACTGCGAGGAACTCACGTGCCTGTTCATCGCCATGGCCCGGGCCGAGGGCATCCCCGCCCGCACGGTGTGGGTGGAGGGGCACTGCTACCCGGAGTTCTATCTCGTCGACGACAGCGGTGCGGGCGGATGGTATCCGTGCCAGGCGGCCGGCACGAGAGCCTTCGGCGCCATGCCCGACCAGTTACCGATCCTGCAGAAAGGGGACGATTTTCGCGACCCTGATCGTCCCGGCAAGCCACTGCGATACGTGGCCGAATTCATGAAGGGTTCACAACTCACCGGCGGCGGACGGCCCAAGGTGACCTGGATCCGCGAGGGCGGCTGACCGGGTGTGTACGGTCACTCGACGACGGCCATCGCCTCTTCGATCGGTCGGCCGAAGGCATCCCGTTGCACCGGGGTGAACCAGCGCGGCACGATCGGCAATCCGGCCTCGCGCCAGGCGGCCTCCAGCCGATCGCCCGCGAGTTTCACGATCTTCTCGCGACCCCGGCCCACGAGCGTGGAACGGTCGGCCCAGGGCGTGACTGGCCCGTCGAATCCCGCCGCCTTGGCCTGCGTGAGCACGCCGGCCATGCTGATCGCTCCCGTGTCGCCCGGCATGAGCCGCTGTGCGTGGGTCAACTCGGCGGCAGGCACGTCCCGCGGCGCGTCGGAGAGCCGCACCTCGACGATCCGGCCCTTGGGGGCATTGGCGATCAGGTCGAACGACTCCCCGGTGACATGCAGCGCCCAGGCGTCGACCACGACGCCGACCCGCTCGTGCGCCACGGCCACCAGGCCCAGCAGGGCCTCGAACGTGCGAATGAACTCGTTGGTCAATCCTTCGCGGGCCTCGGCCTCGGGGGCGATCGTCAGGCCGAGCATCACGCCGCGCTTCGCCAGCATGTCGCCGATCGTGTGCAGCCGGGTGCGGTGCAACTCGAAGAAGTCCTTGAACGAGTGCTCTGCCGAGCCCGGCGACAACGTGGCCACGGCCCGCGTGGCCTCGGCCGCCTCGGCCAGTTCCAGATAGCGGGGCAACTTCTCCATCTCCTGCGCGAACGTGGTCTCGTCTCCGGCCAACCGCACCGGCAGTTGGAAGGCGCCGCTCTTGAGCCGGGCGCTGACCATCAGCCGGCGGGCATGCGTGACGCCAAACGTGTCGGCCTGCTGCAGAAAGTCGGGCATGTCGATGTCCATGGCATCGAAGCCGAACGACAGGGCCAGTTCGATCAGTTCGCTGGGGCGGCCCGACAGCGGCAGGCCGATGGTGCTGAGGTTGCGAAACATCCGGTGGGGGACTCCTCGGTTGGAATGCGGTGGATCGGGGAGTATGACTGACGGGTCGATCATTGGGAAGGCTCCCCCGCGGACCCCGCGCCATGTCGATTCTCGAAGCCGTGGTTCTGGGCGTGGTGCAGGGACTGACCGAGTTCCTGCCCATTTCCAGCACCGCCCACATGCGGATCGTCCCCTCCCTGCTCGGCTGGACGACACCCACCCCCGCCTTCGAGGCCGTCGTGCAGTGCGGCACGCTGGCGGCCGTGGTGGCGGTGATGTGGCGGGACATCCGTGCCATCGCGGCCGGCCTTCTGGCCGGCCTAGTTCAGGGCCGACCGCTGGCCACGCCCGAGTCGCGGGCCGGCCTGTTCATCATCGTGGGCACGCTGCCGATCGTGGCGGCGGGACTGGCCTTCAAGGATTGGGTCAAGGGGCCGCTGCGGTCGTTGGAGGCGATCGTGGCGGCGCTGGCCTTGGCGACGGTGGCCATGGTCATTGCGGAGCTGCTGGCCTGGCGCCGGGCCCACGGCGGGACGAGGCCGCGGGATGGCCTGGAGTCGCTGCAACTGGCCGATTGCCTGGCGGTGGGTTGTGCCCAGGCGCTGGCGCTGGTCCCGGGCACGTCCCGCAGCGGCATCACGATCAGCGCCGGCATGATCCGCGGGCTCGACCGGCGCACGGCGGCCCGGTTCTCGTTCCTGCTCTCGCTGCCGGCGATCGCGGCGGCCGCCGTGTTGGAACTGGCCGAGGAATGGCGTGACATCCTCGGCACACCTCAGGCCCGCGCCGCGCTCCTGTGGGGCACGCTGGCCGCCGCCGTCACGGGCTACGCGGCGATCCGCTGGCTGCTGCGGCTGCTCGCCAGCCACACGCTCTGGCCATTCATCGCCTACCGCATCGCGTTGGCCGTGCTGCTGCTGGCCTGGTTGCTGGCGGGCCAGGCCGCCCCGACCGGTGCGGCCAGCAGCTGATCGGGTAGAACGGCGGGTGTCATGGACGCAGAACCAGTTCCTCCCCGACGACGGTCGCTGCTCGTCGACGGCCTGCCGGTGGCGGCGCTGGCCGTCACCCTGGCCGCCGCGTGCGGCCGCTGGCACTGGCTCCCCGATCTGGCCAACCACTTCCGCTGGTACTACCTGGCCTGGGCCCTGGCCTGGTTGCCGCTGGCAGCCTTGTATCGCAGCGGCCGGCTCGCCTGGCTCTGCCTGGGCGCCGTGATCGCCCTCAACGGCTGGGCCATGCTCCCCTACTGGCTCCCGGCCCCGACCGTGACCGCACCGTCGGGAGCCGTGCCGCTCACGCTGGTGTCGCTGAACGTGCTCACCTCGAACCGCGACACGGCGGCCGTGGTCGGCTACCTGCGCCGCCGCACCCCAGACATCGCGGTGGTGCTCGAGGTCGATGATGCCTGGGCGCAGGCGCTTCGCGAACTCGACGAGGTCTTCCCGCACCGGCTCGTGCATCCGCGCACCGACAACTTCGGCATCGCGATCTTGTCGCGGCATCCCCTCGAAGACGCGCGGGTCGTGGAATTCGGTGGCGTGGACGTGCCCTCGATCGTGGCTCGCGTGGTCCGCGACGCGGGCGGACTGACGGTCGTGGCCACGCATCCCATGCCGCCGCTGGGCGCCGGCAACGCCCGCGACCGCGATACCGCCCTGCGGGCGCTGGCGGATCACGTGGCTGCGGCACCGCCGCCATGCATCGTGGCCGGCGACTTCAATGCCACGCCATGGTGCGCCGCGTTCCGCGACCTCGTCACCCGCAGCGGCCTCCGCGACACGGCGCTGGGCCGGGGCGTGCAGCCGACGTGGAACGCCCGCTCCTGGGTGCCGCGGATTCCCATCGACCACGTGCTCGCTCCGCCGGGCACGGTCGTGCTGCGCCGCGCCGTGGGCCCCGACGTGGGCTCGGACCATTTTCCGGTGGAAGCGGAACTCGTTCTGCCGCCCCCCTGATGCCCGCCCCCGGGTCGGCGGGGCCGATATCCCGCTTGCGGCGCATCGACCACCCGCCCGGCGTGGTGTCCATGAGATCCTCGCGCGATCGGCGGCTTCATCGCCGTGACGTTCGCATCACGAGGCGGGCAGGTATTGGCTGACAATCTTCAGGCCGATGACGCAGGCCGCGAGCGCGAAGACCCCTGACACGAACGGAATCCGGGGCCGGCGGTCGGAGGAGCGCGACATGATCATCACCGTGGTGGGAATCGAGTAGGCACAGCCCTCGATGCTCGCCGCGATCTCATGATGACGAAGGGCAGGGCCGCAAAGACGAAGGCAAAGAAGGCGTTGGCCTCCTCCGTACCCCTCATTCCCTCCTCGACGGCGACATCTTCAGCCTGCGAGCTGCCGAGGAACTGGCCGAGGCCCACGCAGAGTCCGCAGACCAGAAACGCATACGGCGCCGCGTTGATGGCACGCATGGAGAGACGCAGCCGATCTTGCCGAAACCTGCCCGTCGCCAACGACCAGAGCAGATAGCCGCCACCACACCAGTATGGGATGCCGTTCAAGAGCACGAGCAAGGCTACGAACTCCAGCATGCTGTCCCCGTGACGCCGTCGGCAGGGCTGCTGGCCCATGGCTTCGAGCCACGCCCCTCGTGCCGACGTGTCATCTCCCCGCGTTGGCTCGGTGTCCAGTTGACCTGGATGCAGGGCACCCCCTGGCATCGGCCCCGGCTGCGCCCCGCGACAGATTCTCAGCGGGCGGGCTCCATGGCGGCCAAATCGAGGCCCAGCCGGCGCAGTTTCTTGTAGAGCGTCGTGCGGTTGATCCCCAGGGCCCGGGCCGCCACGTCGCGCCGCCATCCGGCCTGCTCGAGGGCCGACACGATCAGCTGCCGCTCGGGGGCGGCCAGCGCCTCCTTGAGCGCGGCCTGCCCCGAGGCATCGGCCGCCGGCCGCCGGGCCGCACCGGCCAGCACGGCCGCCGGCAGATCCGCCGGCACGATCAGCGGGCCGCGACCGAGGAACACGCCACGTTCCACGGCATGCTGCAACTCGCGGACGTTGCCCGGCCAGTCGTGACGGACCAGCGCTGCCATGGCTTCCGCAGCGAAGCCGTCCACGGTGCGGCCGGCCCGGGCCGCCGCCGTGCGCAGGAAGTGCTCGGCCAGCAACGGGATGTCGTCGGCGCGCTGCCGCAGCGCCGGCATCTCGATCGTGACCACGTTGATGCGCCAGAAGAGGTCGGCACGGAACCGCCCCGCCGCCACCAGTGCGGAGAGGTCCTCGTGCGTGGCCAGGATCACCCGGGCATCGACGGCCAGTGTGCGCGAGCCGCCCACCGGCTCGAAGCGCATGTCCTGGAGCACCCGCAGTAGCTTCACCTGCATGGCAGGCGACGCGGTGGCGATCTCGTCGAGGAAGATCGTGCCGCCGTCGGCCCGCAGGAACATGCCGTCGCGGTCGGTTGTCGCGCCGGTGTACGCGCCGGCTACGTGACCGAAGAGTTCGCTTTCGAGGAGCGACTCGCTGAGGCTGCCGCAGGCCACCTCGACGAAGCGGCCGGCCCGCCCGCTGGCAGCGTGGATGGCGCGGGCCAGCAGCGACTTGCCGGTGCCGCTCTCGCCGCCGACGAGCACGGTGGCGGGCGTGCGGGCGATGCGATCGACGAGGTCGAGGACGTGCCGCATCGCGGGATGCGACCCGAGCACCGCCGCCGCCGGCACGATGGTCGGCGCCGCCGCCCGGGCGCGACCGCCCGTGCGGGCGGCCTGCAGCGCCTCGAGGAGCGACTGGTCGCTGGCAGGCCGGCAGACCGACGCATCGGCCCAGTCACAGGTCGTCTCATGGCCGGTGCCGATGGCCACGATGCCGGCGTGCGGCACGACCGACCGCACCGCGGCGGCGATGCGCTGGCCGCCGTCGCCGGGCAGACCCCCGTCGAGAATGCAGGCGTCCCAGGCGGTACGGCCCAGCGACTGCAGCGCTTCGGCCGGTGAACCGGCCGCCGAGGCGTGCCAGCCCAGTCCGCACAGCCACTGGGCCAGCCCCGAGGCCATGCGCCGATCGTCGTCGACCACGAGGATGCGGCCCAGCGAGGACTGCGAGGACGCGCGGACGGTCATGGCTCGACTCCCGGGATCGGCAGGCGGACCACGACCGCCTCCCCAGTGTTCCTAGGTCGCGGAACGGCGACGGCAAAGTCGCCGCAGGGCGACGCGCCGGAAAGAACGGCACTGTCAGGCCGTCACAACCCTCACGACCGGCGCCGCTCCACCCGGCGCTGGATCAGTGCCGCGGGCCGCCCGCCGGCTTGTCCTCGACTTCACCGTTCACGTCGCCGAGGGCCACAGCGTCGGCGATGCGGTCGGCGGCGGGTCCGAGGAGGATTTCCCGGTTCTCGAACAGGGCCTCTGGATCCTGGTCGAGCATGCGGATGCGCCGCTTGCGGAACGAAAAGAAGGCGATCACGGCCAGGGCCACCACCGCCAGGATCACCGCCGCGGCGGTGAAGCCTCGCTCCGCCGACTGGATCAGGACCGTGATCCGGTCGCCGAACAGGTAGGCCAGGCCGAAGAAGCCGCCGATCACGACCGTCGCGCACACGAAGTCGGCGAACAGGAACCAGCGGTACTTCACCCGGAGGATACCGGCCGTGAGATAGAAGGGGCTGCGCAGGCCGACCAGAAACCGGGCCACGAAAAAGGCCTTGATGCCGTGCCGCTTGATCAGGTCCTCGATCGTCTTCTCGCGCTCCGGCGTCAGGAATCCAGACCACCAGGGATGCTCCCTGAGGACCCGGGCGCCGAAAAACCGCCCGATCCCATACATCAGGCTGTCACCCAGCAACGCCCCCACCATGCACGACAGCAGCGCATAGGGCCAGTGCAGCGCCTGCGCTCTGCTCGCCGCTCCCGCTGCCACGATCGCCACTTCCTCCGGAATCGGCAGCCCGATCCCGGTGAGGGCGAGAAAGAGCACGATCCCGAGGTAGGAGCCCCGCTCGAACCAGTCGAACATGGTGTGAATGCAACGCCACGCATGGCGCCGGGATGCGGTCTCGGTCAGACGGTTGCACAGACCTCACAGTGTACCCCACGGCGGGCGGGTGGTCAGGCCGCGGCTCGCGGCTCGGCGGAGTCGTTCATTCGGCGGCCGGTCGGCGGTCGATTTCCATGCCCGCCTCGGTGTCGATCGTGATCGTGGCATCGTCGATGTTCGCGAGCGTCACGCGGATCGCGCCGGGCGCCGACGCCGGCAGGACGAGGATTGCTGCCACCGGTCCGCCGGGCGGTGCCACGCAGTCGAGTCCATCGGCCCCCAGCACGTAGAGCGCCGTGGCCAGCGCGTCGGCGTCGGCCGCACTGGGGGCGATCACGGTCGCCGAGAGCACGCCTTCCGCCGGCAGGCCGCTGCGCGGGTCGAGAATGTGTCCCAGCCGGCGGCCGCGGTCGACGAAGAACTGGGTGCCCGAACCGCTGGTGCCCAGCGCCCTGTCGCGGAGCGTGATCGTGGCCAGTCGGCGGCCGGGCCGCAGGGGGTGGCGCAGGCCCACCCGCCAGCCGCCGCGGCCGGGCAGTTCCGGTCCCTGGATGCCACGGGCACGCACGCTGCTCGACCCGCCGTGCACGAGCACGCTGCGCGACCCGCGCGATTCCAGCAGCTCGACCGCTCGGTCGATCGCCCAGCCCTTGCCGATGGCACCGGGGTTGATCTCCACGCCCGGCCTGCTGAATCGGACGCGATTGCTGGCGGGATCGAGGTCCACGTGGCGTGTGCCGGCGCTCGCCAGGGCGGATGCCAGTTCCGCGTCCGTGGGCACGCGCCCCTGCCGGCGCAGGAACCCCCACGCGCGCACCAGCGCGCCTGAGGCGATGTCGAACGCGCCGCCCGTCCGCGCCGCCAACTCGACCGCCCGCTGCAGCAGCGCGAACACGTCGGCCGACACCGGCACCCAGCCGGCTGCCGCCTGCGCATTGAGCCGGGACAGTTCGCTCGTGTCGCGATACACGCTGATCCGCGACTCGATTTCATCCACGAGGTCGAGCGCATCGCACCCCAGGCCGGTCGCGTCCGCCACCTCGCCCGTGTTGAACACGACTTCGAAGCGGCAGGCCATGGCCTCGCGGCCGACGATCAACGTGTGCAGGTCATCGTCGCACGTCATGCTAGCGCGGCGCCAGGCCGCGGTCGAAGGCATCCTGCTCGCGGCGGAACACGGCCAGTTCCCGCTCGAAACGGTCGAGCGGGATCCGGTACACCGGCCGCTCGTCGGTGTGCGCGTGGCAGTGGGCCACCAACAGCCGGTACAGGAACTTGAACAGTTGCCGCGGCACCCGCAGCGAGCGCAGGCCGTCGATCAGCCGGCGCTGGTCGACCGAATCGTCGAACAGCATGGCCAGCGTCGCCGGCGGCGTGCCCACGCCTGCCGCCTTGACCCGCGCCGAGGCGATGTCGTAGAGGGTCTCACCCGACCACTCCAGCGATGAGACGAGGTTCTGCTTATCGAGCCGGGCACGCTGGTTGAACTGCTCGTCCTCACGTTCCACGAAGCGGTACAGTTCCTCCGGCAGCAGCAGCTTGAAGCCTATTCCCGGCGACTTGAGGAACTTGTTGTCGAGAATCGGCCAGATCACTTGCCGCATGCGCTCGGCCGAGCCGTTGATGAGGTGCGGCTCGTCGAGCCGGTCCACGATCACCACCATCCCGGTCCAGCCCAGGGCCGCCAGCACGCCCTGCAGCTTGCCGAACAGTTCGTACCGGTCGTCGCTGCGAGCCAGCGCCGGGAGCGGCTGGCCGGCCAGATCGGCCTCGGGAATGGCAGCCAGCGCCCGGGCCAGTTGTCCCACCGTGCGATTGCCGGTGCGCATGCTGCGCACGATCCGCCAGGCTCTCCAGGTGGCGTGCAGCCGCCGCCACAAGAACGGCATCCATGCGGCGACGAGCCCCAGCCAGGGCCACCAGCGGCCTGCCCAGGAGAGGTCGCCGCGTGACACTCCCCAGGCGAGCGTGGCCAGCAGCGTCAGCGTCGCCACCGCGGCCAGCAGCCGCGGCCAGTCGCCCAGCCAGGTGCGGTAGGCGATCCGCCGGCGCACCTGGCTCCAACGGGCGGGAAATGACTCGGCCGTGGACTGGTCGTAACAGGCCGCCAGCAGTGCCACATCGCGGGCCTGGGGCCGAGTCAGCCGCGGCCGCGCGGCCGTTGCCTGGGTGAGCGTGCTCACGAGCTGAGTGACCGCCAACGAGAGGATGGCGTCCATGTGGTCCCACAACTTCCACTGCCCGAGCGACTTCTCCACGGCACGTCCTGGGCGGCTGCGGCTGGCGAAGCGGTCGAGGAACGGGTTGAAGTCGTCGTACAGCACGACGAAGGTGCGGGACTCGGGCTGCGCGGCGTTGTGCCGCTCAAACTGCCGTACCATCTGCAGTTTCAGCGCGGTCTTACCGGAGCCCTTTTCTCCGAACACGACCGCCGTACTGGGGTCGGCGGGATTCCCGTAGATCTTGTCCCACGCCGGATGAAACGTCGTCTCCAGGCAGGTGCGCTTGAAGACCGAGTCGTTCTGTGCGTCCTCCTCCGCGAACGGGTTGCCGGCGATCCCGTGATGTTCGAGGAATTCCTGGACTTTCATCGTGGGGGGAGCTGCGGCGGGTGCGGAACCATCAGCGGCCGGCGGCCACCATGCCTTCGATCATCCTGCGGAAACCGTCGGCCTCGGCTTCGACCGTGGCGGCAGGCCCGGAGAACTTGAGGAAGTAGTTGCCGGCACCGCTCGTCTCCACGATCGCCGCCAGCATGCGATGACCGGGCCGTTCGACCGCTTTGCCACCCGCAAACGGGCCGCCGGGCATGTCCTTGTAGGTGCCCGAGATGTCGACCAACGTCACGCTGCAGCCGGAGATCTTCAGTTTCTTGGTCGTGGCCTTGTCCTTCGTCGCCGAGCCGTCCGGCTGGCTGAACTGGCCGTACCAGCGCTCCACATTGGCCTCCACGCTGCCGCCGGCGCCCATCACGGTCATGCGGCCGGGACCGTCACCCTTCACTGCCGGGATCGAGAACTCCGTCTCGATCATCCCGCTCTTCGGTTGCACCCGCTGCCATCCCTGCGGAGCCTCCAGGGAGAGGGTGCCGTCGGCGATCGTGAACGCCCGGGAAGCCGGGCCTTCGGCGCGACTTGCGGTCAGCAGGCACGAGGCCAGCACCAGGCAACGGAACAAGGGAGCGACGGCTGCGAGGCGGGGGGCGGCGACCATGGTGGAAACCTCCGGACGAGAAGCGGTACGGATAAGCATCATGGCACTGTAGCAGAGCGTGGAAAAACCTTCCGCCAGGCTGCGGCCGCGGCGGGCCGCCTTTTTTCACCAACCGGCTCCGGGGTCGATTTCAGGAAACACGTCGTAGATTTTTTTCCCGTTCTTCCAGTCGCCTCGACACACCTGTTCGTCACCGGTGGCCTGTCCGGAGTCGAGCCACTGCCGCATCCCGTCCGCCGACAGCCAGCGCCCCTCGCCATGGACGGCGACATACCAGGGCAGCTGCGGATCCTCCTCGATGGCGGCGTAGGTGGAGTACCCGTGGTCCGCCAGGAGTTCGACCTCGGCGGCAGGCACGTCCCCGGGCTCCAGCACGGGCCAGGCCTGCTCCAGCGGAGCGGCCGGCCGCTCCGCCGCGACGGCCTGTTCCACCGGTGCGACCACGTGTTCCTCGATGGCGGGTGCGACCTGCGGCTCGACGCCGGCATCCGCCTGGTCGGCTTGCGCCGGCAGTTCGACCGGCACCGGCTCCGCGGACAGCGGCAACGCAGGCGGCAGGCCGGCCGCCAGCACGGCGTCGAACGACACGATCCGGGCCGACGGCATGAGCGCCACCGCCACGGGGGCCGGCGTCGCAACCGGCGCGATCGGCGACTGGTTCGCCGAGGGAATCCTGAATCGCGATCCACATCGTGGGCAGATGCCCTTGCGGCCGGCGAGATGGTCCTTGACCTTCACGCGATGGCCGTTCGGGCAGAAGGAGACGATTCCCATCGTTCGGCTCGCCTCGCGACTTGGGGATGTTGGAGCGCCTGAATCTTGAGGGCCGATGAGCCGTTCCGCAAGGGAAAGAAGCATGTGCTTGTGGACGGTGGCTGACGATCGTAGGCTCCCTTCCCACACCACGTGCGAACGCGAGGCTTTCGCTTTCGTAAGGTGCTGCTAGACTGTTCGGAGTCGGTTCCAAGAACGGGATTTTCCACACGCAATCAGGCGACGGCACCGATGTCACGACGCGCCCCCCCTCCGGCGAACGAACAAACCGTCCCAGACGATCAGGACCAGGGCCCGATCGAGATCGCGCTGGTGGGCGATCTCACCGACAACGAGGCCGATCTCACCGACCGGCTGCTGGGCGTGGCCCCGGGCGGCGAGTGCACGATCTACTTCGACTCACCAGGCGGCAGCCCGTACTGTGCCATGTCGCTCGTGACCCTGATGCGGGTGCGCGACATCAGGGCCCGGGCGGTGGTCACGGGCGAATGCTCTTCAGCAGCGCTCTGGCCGTTCGCCGCCTGCACGCAGCGGCTCGTCACGCCCTACAGCGTGTTCCTCTTCCATCCCATGAAGTGGCAGAGCGAGGAGCACATCGGCATCAAGGAGGCCGCGGAGTGGTCGCGGCACTTCGCCGAATTGGAGCGTGACATGGACGTGCTGCTGGGTCAGCTGTTCGGCCGCTCCGAGGATCTCATCAACCAGTGGATCCGCACGCATCGCTACGTGACCGGCAAGGAGATGGCGGATGCCGGACTCGCGGAACTGATCCCGCTGCAGCCACTGCCGGCCGCAGCCCGTTCCTGACGGATTCGCAGGCCGACCACTGCCAGCTTTCGGTGCGGCTGCACGGCCATGCGAGGCCGCCTCTGTAATCAGCTGCGGTAATCGCCGTGGCAGGCGTCGCAGGATTTCTTCAGTTCGCCGGCCGCCGCCCGGGCCGCGTCGTAGTCCTGGCGACGGCAGGCTTCGCGCACCTTGAGGGCCGCGTCCCGCATCGCCGCGGCGTAGCCTTTGTACGTGTCGTCGTCGTGATACTCGTAATCGGGCCGCTGGATCGTTTCGGCGATCACCGCCACGATCTCGGCGTCGTGCAGCAGGCGATCGATCTGCTTCGTGAAGCCATCCTTCTCGGCGACGGCCGCTGCCACGATGCCGTCGGCCGCCTCCAGCCGGGTCATCAGCGCCGGCCGTCCGGCCACCTGGCTCCAGCGAAAGTCCTCGTCCCGGTCGGGCTTCCCCTGCGGACTGCCGCCCTCCAGCATGGCCTCCAGGTCCGCCACACGGAGTTTCGCCTCCGCCAGCGACTGGTCGGTTCCCACCTTGCAGTTGAACCCCACGCGGGCAAACAAGTCTCGCGCCACTGCGGCGTCCTTCTTCCAGCGCACGTCCTGGTCGTATTCCGCGATCACCCCGAATGTCAACGCGGCGACGCTGAATCCCTCGCGCGCCCGGTCGTAGCCGCCCCCCTTGAAGTCGGAGGGCCGCGCCGTCGCTGCGGCGAGGGCGGCCTTCAGATCCTTGACCTCGTCGGTAAGCGTTCCCTCCGAAACCAGGGCCGACCACTTGAAGCCGTCAGCAGAAGCAGGTGCAGCCTGCGGCGTGGATGACGCATTGCCAACCGGTCGCCCCACGGCCGAGAACGGCGGCCGGCTGCCCTGCAGCGCCTCGAAGGCATCGCCGAAGAACGTTCCCGACGTGACCTTGTCCCAGCCGCCGCCAGGCCGCGCCGCCCGGCGCACCGGGCCCTGCTTCGGCCGCTGGCCGGCGTTGGCCAGGCAGGGCAGGACCGCCACGAGTGCGCACGCGGCGATCCACCGCAGTCTCCCACCCCGCCCGCTTTGCCAGCCACGCCGAAACTGCCGAGTCATGGGCCGCCACGTCCTGCGCTACAACGTCGGTACGGTCGAACCAATCCACACGACGGCAGCATATCAGCCCGGCCCGACCTGGCCGATTCGTTCGTCTTGACGTCGCCGGCTTCGGGCGTCACGTTCCCGCCCCCCCGTTCATGCCCATTCCCTCCCGGAGATCCGCCAGCATGTCCTCACCAGAGGCCGCTCCCACGCTCCCGGCACCGTGCCGCATTCTTTTTCCCGCCGCCGCGATGGTGGCCTGCCTGACGGCCGCCGCTCTGCCGGGGTGTTCGACACAGTCGGCGGGCTCCGCGGGAACGGAACCCGCCAAGGGCGTGGTGGTGGCCTTCCTGGAGGCGATCAAGAAAGGCGATGAGAACACCGCCCGCGGCATGCTCACGCGATTGGCCCGCACAAAGACCGAGGAGATGGGAATCTCGGTGGCTCCCCCGGTGAGGGACAGCGCGACCTACTCCGTCCGCGCCTGCGAAATGGTGAGTGACACCAAAGACCTCGTGCACGTGGGCACCACCTGGACCGACGTGGATTCCGACGGGTTCAAGACCAGCGAGAACGTCGTCTGGGTCGTGCGTCTCGACCCGGAGGGCTGGCGGGTCGTGGGCATGGCGATGCGGGTGTTCGAGGACATGCCGCCCCTGCTGCTGAACTTCGAGGATCCCGAGGACATGCTCGCCAAGCAGGAAATGGTGGCGGCCGAACTCGAGAAGCGGGCCAAGCAGGAGGCTGCCGCGAAGCCGGCCGGACAACGCACGGCCCGGGGTGAGCAGGCCCCCGTCCAGCGTCAGTAGCAGCCTGTCGCTGCGTGGCCACACCGACCGGGCCCGTCCGCCTGGCGATGGCGCCGGGCTTCACGTTTTGTGCCTTGTCCCCACGGCGGAGCCTGGCGGAAAGGGACAAGTCTGCTCTGCCGCGTCAGCCGGCTGCCGGGCGCGGACTGCGGGATGCCACTGGCGACATCCCCCTTCTTCTGCCACGGGCCACGTCCAGCCCGCATGGCCTGTCTCCTCGCCCAGGCAAGCCATAAAATCGTCAAAATCGGCACAAAATGCCACAAAAAAGCCGGTTTATTGACACAGAAACTGCGCCTGCTACCCTTTGCCCCTAGTTTGCCTAGGCAGAATACCTTAGCCAATCGACAGCGTCGTCTGGTTCAGGAGCCTGTCTGATGCGGGCTGATTCAGCTTAGTCAGGTGCTCGAAACATGTTTGCTGCGGTCCGGTAGCCGTCCCGGATCGGGGTTCAATTCGTGACGGCTTCACGGACGCGCGGTGCGTTCCGTTCCTCAACTGGAGGTCTGTGATGAAGCGGTTTTTCGGTCTTGCTCTCGCGATGTTCTTCGCGCTCGTGGCCATCGCCCTCGTCGGCGGTGACTCGGGTGTTGTCGCCGGTCACGGCTGCCACGGTGGCCGCAAGTGCCACGGTGGTCTGCTGGCCCGCGTGCATGCTGCCAAGAAGGAACGCTGCCACGGTGGCCTCCTGCACCGTCATCGCCGTTGCCACGGCGAAGCAGCCGCTGCCGAGTGCGGCGACTGCGGTGCCGCCGAGGGCTGCTCGGCGTGCGCCGAGGGCTGTGGCGACGCCGGCGGCTGCGCCGGTGGTGATTGCGGCGGTGCTGGCGTGATCTCCGAGGGCGTGCCGACCGAGGCCGCTCCGGCTGCTCCGGCTGCCCCCGAGAAGAAGGCGACCTGATCTGTCCCGCGGATCTCCGCGGGCCGATCGAGACGAAAACGACCGGGCCTTCCGCAAGGAGGGCCCGGTTTTTTCGTGCGCTCGTGCACGCGGGATCGCAGAGCACGGCCCAGGCGACGGATCAGAAGCCGAGAATCTTTCCCACCACCTCCCAGAACGCCGACCAGTAGGACTCGGCGCCCACCCGACCAGCGTCGCCGGCTGGCGCCACCGACACCAGGTAGCAGCCATCCCCCTGGAACACGTCGTCAAACAACGGCTCTCGGCCGCGCAGGTAGGGCCAGAAGGTCTCGTTGCGACGCACGGAGTAGGCCAGCCGCGCATCGAATCCCGCCACCGATTCCTGTGACACGCCCCTGCGGTCGCCGACCGGCCGTGCGGGCTCGATGCCGCCCGGGCTCCAGAGCACGACGGTCCCCGATCCCTCCACGAGAATGAACCTCAACTGCAGTGTGCACCATGCCTGCAGGCTTCCCAGCCGCCAGCGGCGTCGCAGCCGCAATTCCCCGGGACGATCCACCAGGGCCACGAGGTTGCGCGGATGAAACACCAGCCCGGGATGGTCGACGAGCGAGAGCCTGACGATATGGCAATCGGGATCGCTGCCCCCCCACAGTGACACGCGGGCACCCGCCGGCCCGGCCTCGACCCGCGTCAGTTCCACGAGACGGGCCGCGTAACTGACCAGCGGCGCATCCCAGCGCCACAGCCACTGCGTCCGCTTCGTGGCGGCGGTCGTGTCGTATTCCTTGAGCCACGACGATCGCACCAGCATCCGCTCGCCCGGCCCCAGGTGCACCTCCAAGCGGCGCACGGGGGCGTCACAGTGCAACGCCCCCGAACCGGGCAGTGCCAGGCGGATCGGCGCCGCCAGCGACACCAGGGGAGCTACCGCGAAGTAGCGGATCGTGCGCAGCACCAGCGGCAGCAGCAAAACCGCCAGCGCCACGGCCAAGCCGGGGGGCCCATGGCGAAGCAGGAATTCACGGGTCCGCTGCGGCCAGGTCTGGCCCAGTTCCGCGATCCGCGTCTGCAACGCCGCCCGTCTGTCCAGGGCCTCCGCCCGCAGCCGCTCCTGTGTCCCCAGCGCCCTGCGTGCCATGTCCAGTTTCCAGCCGTGCTGCCACCGGGCCAGGGGCTCGTACCAGGGTGGCCACGACTCTTCCAACGAACGAACGTCACGCTCCAGGTTGGGCAGCACGGCGGCCAGGCCGTCGATTTCGCGGGCCGCCTCCTCCGCCTGCTCACGCAGATTCGCCATGGTGTCGGCACCGGCGCGGACGAGCGGCAGCACGTGGAGTCGCAACGCCTGCACGCCCATGTACACCGTGAGGACGGCGGCCAGAAAAAAAGCCAACCGCCACAACACCTTGACCGCGTCGATCAGCATCCCCATGACCACAATCCCGCAGTCATTGGCGGCCCGGCGACCGGCGGCCACCCGTCCGCTGGTCTACCCGATCGGCGCGTGGCGTGCAGCCGGGCATTCTTCAGCCCTCGTCGTGCCGTCCTTGCCAGCGTCCGTGAGGCGTTCATTCGGGCCGTTCACGGGGGCGGCTGGTAGCGGGCCACGCTCGGTGGCGGCAGCGTCACCGGCACGGGTTGAGCGCCACTCGTGCGGTAGTTCCAGCCACCGGTGGCGGCCGGCGGCGCGCCCCAGACCTGGGGACGGCTGACCGCAGGCGCTCCGGGGACAGGCGGCCCCGACTGGTACGTGAACACGTACGTGGGAGCGAAATACCTCGTCATGGGCCGTCCGTCCGGCCCGATGCCCTGGTAGGCCACCGCCTGCGGCTGCCAACCGGGCGGTATCGGGCCGCCCTGGATCACGGTGGTCGGCAGCGCGGTCGCCTGCCAGTAGGGGACACCGGCCGTGGCACTGGCGGGCACTGCGCCGGCCGGAGGCACGTCGCCGCGCCCGGTCGCAGGCATGCCCAGCGCCGTGACCACGATCACGGCTCCCGCAGCGACCACGTCGCGTTGCCGGCGTCCCAACCGCACGTCGTCCGTCCTCCTGGAGCGACCTGGGCTTGTAGCAGCCCTCCTTCGCCCCCGCGAATCGAATTTTTCGGCCTCGCCGTGGAATCATCACATCCTCGACGACACGGCTTGCCGGAGTGCCACAGTCTGGGTGAACTGGGCGGAATGAGAAACACGCAGCCGCTCCTGATACCTCTGCTGGCGGTGGCGATATCCGCCGGCACCGCAGCCGCCGAGGTGATTCCCGTGGCGCCACTGGTGGCCCTGGCCCGGCGGGCGGACTTGCGCGTCCTGGAAGGACGACACCTGTCGCTGGCCACCGATCGCCCGCCGCGTGAAGGCGACGGCGTCACCGAACTGCCGCAGATCTTCGACCAGGCCTGCGACGCGTGGTGCGCCCACTACGGCATCGATCCTCAGGCAATCGCGGCCTGGCGGGTGTTCGGCTGCCTGGTCGTCGACCGGGAACGCATCCGCGCCGCCGGGTTGCTTCCTGACGGCATCCCCGATTTCGCCAACGGTTTCTGCGACCGAAACCGGTTCTGGATGATGGACCAGTCGAACCCCGCCTACCGCAGGCACCTGTTGCTCCACGAGGGCGTGCACGCCTTCACGATCACCGTGCGCAACCTGGGCGCTCCCGTCTGGTACACGGAGGGCATCGCCGAGTGCCTGGCGACACACCGGCTCGGCGCCGACGAGGACGGCCGCATCCGTTTCGAATCGACCCCTGTGCCGCTGCGTGCGGCCGATGTCGAGCAGTTGGGCCGCATCGAGAAGATCCGTGAACTGCGCCGGCAGGACCGCGTGCCGGGCCTGGCCGACGTGCTGGCGACGCCATCGGGAGAGCACCACGAGATCGCGGCCTATGCGTCGAGTTGGGCGGCCGTGGCCCTGCTGGCCCGTCATCCGGCCCACGCCGCCCGGTTCGCGGCGGTCGAACGCGGCGTGCTCGACGCAGCCCTCAACGACCGGCTGGCGGCCGCCCCCGGCTGGGATGCGGCCCAAGCCGCCCGCGACTTCGACGCCTTCACCGACGACATCGACTACGGCTACGACTTCGCCAGGTCGGCTGTCGACTGGTCGCCTGGAGCGCCGCTGCGGGGGCCGCGGCAGCTGACCGTGCAATCCACCCGGGGCTGGCAGAACACGGGAGCGTCGCTCGTCCGTGGCAGCCGCTACGCGATCGCCGGCCGGGGACGGGTCACGGTGGGTAGCCTGAGCGCTGCGGGTGATGCAGCCGGCGGTACAGTTCTCCAGAGTAGCCCCGACGGCATCTCCTTGCGCTGGTATCGGGGACGGCCCGTCGGCCGCTTGCTGGCGGCGCAATGGGTTGCTGCCGACGGCCCGACCGCCCGGCCGCGCTTCGTGACCCTGGCAGAGGGCACCAACGGGGAGTTTGCGGCCGCGACGGACGGACCGCTGTATCTCAAGCTCAACGAGGCACCGGGCGACCTCCACGACAACGAGGGGGAGTTGGCAGTGGAACTGCGACCGGCACCGTGAGCGGAACCGCCGCGCTCCTCGGTCATTTTTTCGGGCAAGCCGCCCAAAAATGCCATTTCGGCGCCCGGGACGGCCTGCTACCGTCCCCAGCCCCCAGAGCCGGCCCGGCGGGCCGCATTCCATGGCATCGGACACCGTCTTCGGCACCTTCACACCGCCCGGTCGGGCGGCCCGGCTCGCGTATCGACCGCTCGCGGACGACACCGTCGGCGGACTTGTCGACCTCCTGGCGGCCCTCGTCACCAGCGGCGAGGCGCGGGCCTTCCACCCGCACGCCTTCGATCGCCACACCCTCGAGGCGCTGTGCCGTCCAGCCGCCGGCCCGCGCGACGAGTATTGGGTCGCTGTCGAGGACCGGCAGGTCGTGGCCTACGGGCTGCTGCGCGGCTGGTCAGAAGGCTACGAGGTGCCGAGCCTGGGCATCGCCGTCCATCCCTCCGCCCGCGGCCGCGGCGTGGCCCGCAGCATGATGGAGCACCTGCACGACGTGGCCCGCGACCGGGGTGCGATCCGCGTCCGGCTCAAGGTGTACCGCGACAACGCCGCCGCCATCCGCCTCTACGCAGCGCTCGGCTACCGGCTCGAACCGCTCAACGATCGGGAGTTCCTCGGCTTCACCGAACTGGACCGGCTGGAGAAGGAATCCGCTGCATGAAAAACCGTCGCATCGCCATCGCCGAGCCCGACCTATCCGAACTGGAGGAGGCCAACGTCGTGGAGGCGATCCGCAGCACGTGGATTTCCTCCAACGGCGAGTTCCTGCGTCGTTTCGAGCGGGAGTTCGCCGCCGCCTGCGACTGCCAGCACGCCCTGGCCGTGTCCAACGGCACGACCGCGATCCACCTCGCCCTGGCCACGCTCAACGTGGGTCCCGGCGACGAAGTGATCGTGCCCTCGATGACCTACATCGCCACCGCCAACGCAGTCCGCTACTGCGGGGCCGAACCGGTATTCGTGGACGTCGATCCTCTCACCTGGTGCATCGACCCGGCCCGCATCGAGGATGCCATCACGCCGCACACCAAGGGCATCATCCCGGTGCACCTGCTGGGCCATCCTGCCGACATGGACCCGATCCTGGAAATCGCCGGCATGCACGGCCTGTGGGTCGTCGAGGATGCGGCCGAGGCCACCTTCGCCACCTACCGCGGCCGTCGTGTGGGTAGCCTGGGACGCATCGCCACCTTCTCGTTCTACGGCAACAAAGTGCTCACCAGCGGCGAGGGTGGAGCTGTCACGTTCCAGGACCCGGCCCTCGAACAGCGCATGCGCATGCTGCGCGGCCAGGGCATGGATCCGCGGCAGCGGTACTACTTCCCGATCATCGGCTTCAATTACCGCATGACGAACGTCGCTGCCGCCATCCTCTGCGGGCAGATGGACCGCCGCGGCCAGATCCTCGACAACCGCCGCCGCGTCGTCAGCCACTACGAATCACGGCTGCGGGGCATCCGCGGCGTCGAGGTGCGCGACGACGCGGAGTGGGCCACGACATCTCCCTGGATGTTCGCCGTGCTCATCGATGCGGCGGCCTGCGGCGTGCCCCGTGACGAACTGGCACGGCAGCTCGAGGCGGCGGGCATCGAAACGCGGCCGATG
Source organism: Planctomycetota bacterium (assembly GCA_003671185.1). Lineage (GTDB taxonomy): Bacteria > Planctomycetota > Planctomycetia > Pirellulales > UBA1268 > QWPN01. The sequence goes on along the minus strand of QWPN01000034.1, from coordinate 16,007 downwards.
TTCGTGCCAATCCACACGTTGCCCCCGTACCGCGGTAATCACGAGCGGCGCGACACCAGCCTGCCCGTCACCGACCGGCTGGGGCACGACGGGATCATGCTGCCCACCCACACGCTGCTCAGCGAAGCCGATGTCGATTACGTCTGCGACAGCCTGGTGGCGGCGCTGAAGGGCCGGACCGTATCACCCGGACTCCAGCGCCGGGCAGCCTGAGGAGCCGCATGGATTCCCGGCTCGGTGATCCCAGAGCGGCGATAGAGGACGGTCGGCGAGGCGCGTCGTGAGAATCGGGATCTGGTGCGACTACGGTTTCACGCTCGAGCCTAGCGAAGGCATCGGGGTGTTCGTCGACAATCTTGTCCGCGGCCTGGTCGCGGCCGCCCCCGACTGCCACGTCACGCTCAAGGCGCATCCCGACAACCTCGCCGCACTGGAACCCGCGGTGCGGGCAGGAGATGGCCGCATCGACGTGGTCGCAGAATCGCCGCTGCGCGGTCTGGACAGGCTGACCTACAAGTTGGTGCGCGGGCTGCGCAAGTCGCTGGGCGCCCCGGATGAACAGCAGTCGTTGCGGCAGGGGTGCGACATGGCCCTGGCCGCCTGGCAACGCCGGCTGGAAACCGACCGGGAGGCTGAGCGGCAGCAGATCATCGCCTCGTGCGATGTCTGGCTGTTGCCCTACGTGAGTCTCGATCAGGAGTTCAGCCGGCCCACCGTGGTGGCGATCCACGACCTCGTGACCTACCACTTTCCCGACATGGTGAGCCCGTCGCGGCTGAGAATCCTCAAACAGCGGGTGTCCCGAGTGGCCGCCGCGGCCCGGCTCGTGGCCTGCATGTCGAACTTCATCCGCGATCACGACCTGATCGGAACGCTGCATCTGCCCCCGGAGAAGCTGCGCGTGATCCCGCCGGCAGTACCCTCGGATCTGCAGGGCGACGCGGCCGTGTCGCCCGAGGCCCACCTGCCCGCCGGCGTCACCGCGCCCTATCTCTTCTATCCGGCGAGTTTTCGTCCCTACAAGAACCACGCCTGGCTGGTCGAAGCCCTGGCTCTTCTCAAGCGCCGCGACGGCAAGCGGTGGCAGGTGGTGTTCACGGGGATCCGGCACTGCCCCGCGCCGCTACGCCACCTGATAAGCCGTCTGGGGGTCGCTGCGGATGTGTTCGTGCTGGGGAAGGTCTCTCGCGAACAGCTGCAATCGCTGTACCGCCACGCCTTCGCCACGGTCGTGCCCTCGCTCTACGAGCAGGGCTCCTTCCCGGCGATGGAGGCGCTGCATTGTGGCTGCCCGGCCGTCGTGTCGGCGATCCCCGCCCTGCAGGAACAGTTCGCCGGCTTCGGTGCCGCCATGCCCTATCTCGATCCGGCCGACCCGGCGTCACTGGCGCCGATCGTGGATCGCATCGAAGCCGACCGCGCCGGTTTCGTGGCCGACCAACAGCATGCCTTCCACGTCATGCAGCAATACACCTGGCGGGATGCGGCCGTACGTTGGCTCGACGTGTTGACCGAGGCGGCTTCCCGGTCCTGAGAATGACTCCCATGAAACAACTGCTCGCCACGCTGAAGAACGCCCTGGGCTGGCACGCGGCCCCGCCGCAGCCCCTGGGACGGCAGGTGGGCAACTACCGTTACTACGGGCAGTTCGACCCGCCGCTCGACCAGATGCTGCACGAGCGGTACTTTCCCACCGATCCCCGCGACGGTGTGTTCGTGGAATGCGGCGCGTTCGACGGCGTCACCGAGTCGACCTGCAAATTCTTCGAGGAGACGCTGGGCTGGCTGGGCGTGAACGTCGAGCCGTCACCCCCCATCTTCAAGAAACTGGCGGTCAACCGTCCGCTGTCGGCCAACGTGCATGCGGCCCTCTCAAACGCGGAGGGCGAGGCCACGTTCACGGCCGTCGTGCACCCCCGATTTGGCGACCTGTGCACCAACGGGTCGCTGCGGCATCACCCGGAACACCTGCGCGAGATCCGTGCCTCCGGCTGGAAGGAACGGCCCTACACGGTCCGCACGACCACGTGGCGCACCCTCGTCGCTGACCGCAGGCTGGCACGGGTCGACCTGTTCGTGCTCGACGTGGAGGGGGCCGAACTCGACGTCGTGGCGGGCATGGTGGGGTGTCCGGTGCTGCCCGGGCTGATCTGTGTCGAGCACGGCCACCTGGGGATCGATCGGCTGAGGTCGGCGATCGAACCGCTCGGCTACCGCTACGACGGCTCGCGGGACGTGAATTCGTTCTTCGTGCGGGCTGCCGCATAGCCTGGCATGCCCATGAAAACCTGCGTCCGTCGAGTGTTTCACGGCCGGCTAGGCGACGCGGCGCAATGCCACGGCCGGCGTTGCGCGGGCCTGCAGCGACACCACGGCGAACTCGTAGAGTTCGAGATCGTGCCGGTTGCGTTCCTCGATCACCGCCACGTCCGCCGTGCTGGGCACGGTGCGTTCACGCGACGCGTTGACGTTGGCGCGACCGATGCCGCGTCCAGAAACCACGTCCGGGAACACCTCGTGGAGCCAGGCCAGCGACTGCTGCTCGAACTCGCAGACGTAGAACCAGCGCATGGCGGCCGTCCGCTCTTTGGCCAGCGCCATGCCGCCGGCGTCGATGGTGCGCAGCGTCCAGCCCGACTCCAGGATCTGCCGGGTGTGGAAATCGGCGATGTACAAACTGAGGAAGGGACTGTCGCTCCTCACGAACTCGGAGAAGGTGAGCCGCCGGGCATGTGCCGGTCCGCTGCGGGCGGAAAAGCGGAACAGGCCGGGATCGACGATGCGGCGCCAGAAATCATAAAGCGAGACGATCCGGGCCACGGGGTGGCGAAAGTTGGTGATCAGGGCATGGCCGGGAAAATGACGTGCCGCGACCTCGTGGCCGAAGTGGCCGGCCACGAAGCGGCAACCCGACAGGCGTCGCCACGCGGCCGGCCGCCGTTCGTGCGGAGCGCTCTCCAACGTTGGGGCGAGCTCCCCGGGCGCGTAGCAGTTGCGCAGGGCGTCGGTGATCGACGTGCCGCCGGCTTTGGGATTGTGGAGGAAGACGAGCGGTTCCAAGCATTCACTCCGCGAGGAGAGGGCGACGGGCCGTGTCGCATGGAGCACTCCCTGCCGGATCTGATCGGCAAAACCGGCAAGCCAACACGATGTTTGCGGCCCGCCCTTGCCCGCCTTGCCGGGTCGGGCCGCTTGGCCCAGGCAACGCCGAGTGGCGCGGGACGGCATGCCCCGGCATGTCCCGGGCATGCCCAGATTCCGCCGTCGGCCCCTGGCATCCCCGCACGCGATGCCCGCGGCCCGGACTCTCAACAACTCGCCCCTCGCGTGCCGAATCAACCTGCAACCACAACCCTCTCGTCCCCGCCATACCGCCGCCGGGAGAACGGTCGCCCGGGCGCGGCATGGTGATCGAAATCATGACACCCACACGCGGCAGTCTGGCGGATGCCTTCACGGAGACTCTCTCCGCGGCCTGCGGCACGGGCCGCCGCGTCACGTTCCTGCACGTGCCCAAGTGCTTCGGGACGGCCGTGACGGAACACGCGCGGCGGCTGTTTCCCGATCTCAATCTCGATGGCGGGCACCGCGTCCTGCTCGAAGGCAGCACGCCGACCCCCGGGGCGCTGCTCGTCTCTTCGATCCGCAACCCGGCCAAGCGATTCAAGTCGATCGTGCTGCACGCCCTGCGCGACAATCGCCGCAACGGTTTTTGTGCACCGGAAAGGTTTCCGCTCCTCAGCGCGTTCCTGCGCCGACCGACGGTGGCGGGATTGCAGGCCTATCTGGCCCACGAGTACTGGCACGCCAGTTACATGCACTGGTTCCACATGTTTCTCGGCGACTCTCCCCTGGGACTGCTTCGTGAACGGGCGGCCCGCCCCGGTGACGGCAGGCCGTCCGCCCAGGAACACCAGCTTCTCGAATCGTGGGCCGACACCGTGCTCGAAAACCTCGCGGTCTGCCTGTACGACGATCCCGATTTCATGCGCTGGCTGCCGGAGACCAATTCGGCCAGCCAGCACACTCGGCTCCGCCATCGCCTGCCGGCGCACCGAGTGGCAACGCTGATCGATGAAGTGGTCGCCGAGGATCCGGGCGTCCTGCGCTGGGAGCACACGTTCTACGACCGCTGCGTGAGCCTGCAACGGCGGCGGATGGAGGCCGGATCGGCACCCCGTCCGGGTCGCGCCGCCTGAATGGCCACGCCGGCTCGTCGCCGCCCCGTCCATGGGACGACATGGCCGGGCATCGCCTCCCTCGAGGCCGCGACCGCTCAGGCATGCACGGCGAATTCACCGGCCGCGAGGCTGGGCAGGTTCGTCTGGCCCATCAGCCAGAGATCGACGGCACGGGCCGCCTCCCGGCCCTCGTGGATCGCCCACACCACAAGCGACTGGCCACGGCGCAGGTCTCCCGCGGCGAACACGCCCGGCCGGCTCGTCATGTAATCCGGCCCAGTCTTCACGTTGCCGCGCGGATCGAGCTCGATACCCAGATCGGCGATCGGCCCCTGCTTCTCGGGTCCCATGAAGCCCATGGCCAGCAGTGCCAGCTGACAGGGCCACTCCTCCTCGGTGCCCGGCAGCTCACGAAATTTCTGCTGCCCGCTGGCCGCGTCGCTGTACCACTCGATGCGCACCGTCTTCAGGCCACGCAGGCACCCGGACTCGTCGCCCAGGAACTCCTTCGTGAGGATGCTCCACTCGCGCCGGCACCCTTCCTCGTGGGACGAGCTTGTGCGCAGCATGACGGGCCACGACGGCCAGGGCGTGTGCGCCGGCCGTTCCTGCCGCCGCGGATACTTGCCAAGATCGGGCGGCTGCGGCAGCAGTTCGAACTGCGTCAGGCTGCGGCAGCCCTGCCGGTTGCTGGTGCCGTCACAGTCGCTTCCCGTGTCGCCGCCACCGATCACGATCACGTCCTTGCCCGCGGCCAGAATCTGCCCCTGCACGTCGTCCCCGGCATTGCGCTTGTTCTGCTGGGGCAGGAACTCCATGGCGTAGTGCACGCCCTTGAGCTCGCGCCCGGGGATCGGCAGATCGCGGCCCAGTGTGGCGCCGCCGGTGAGCACCAGGGCGTCGTACTCGTCGGCCAACTGCTGCGTGCTGACGTCGACGCCGACGTTCACGCCGCAGCGGAACTCCACCCCTTCCTCGCGCATCTGCTCGACCCGACGCCAGACCCGCCACTTTTCCAGCTTGAAGTCGGGAATCCCGTACATCAGCAGCCCGCCAGGACGGTCGGCCCGCTCGAACAGGGTCACGAGATGACCGGCCCGGTTAAGTTGTTGCGCGGCGGCCAGCCCCGCGGGCCCGCTGCCCACCACGGCCACGCGCTTGCCGGTGCGGACGGCCGGCGGCTCGGGCACCACCCAGCCCTCGTCGAAAGCCCGGTCGGCGATCGTCATCTCGATCTGCTTGATGGCGACCGGATCCTCGTTGATGCCCAGCACGCAGGCCGCCTCGCAGGGGGCAGGGCAGACGCGGCCGGTGAATTCGGGAAAGTTGTTGGTGGCATGCAACCGCTGACTGGCCTCGTGCCACTGCTGGCGATACACGAGGTCGTTGAAGTCGGGGATGATGTTGCCCAGCGGGCATCCGGTGTGGCAGAAGGGCACGCCGCAGTCCATGCAGCGGGCGCCCTGCGTCTTCATCTCCTCGGGGGAGAGAATCGTGAGGAACTCGTTGTAGTGCTTGAGGCGGTCGGGCACCGGCGCGTAGCCGCTCACCTTCCGCTCGTACTTCATGAAACCGCGTGGCTCGCCCATCTCTCGTACTCCTGAAAATATCGCCTGCCGCCAGAACGTGGCCATGCGGGGCGACCTGCCCCGCCTTCGTCACCCGGAAACAGCGGCCGACGCCGTTTTCTTGGCTTCTTCCTGCTCCTGATCCGCGAGCTTGCGGAGTTCCGCCAACGCCCGCTTGTAGTCGATCGGCATCACCTTCACGAACTTCTTCTGCTCGCTCGGCCAACGCTCGAGGATGTCCCTGCCGCGGGCGCTGTCGGTGTAGTGCACGTGCTTCTCGATCCGCGACCTGACGTATGCGAGATCGCCCTCGTCGAGCGGCTCCAGTTCCACCATCTCCGCGTTGACCCGCGACCGGAACGTTCCCGACGCATCCCACACGTAGGCGATGCCACCGCTCATCCCGGCGGCGAAATTGCGTCCCGTCTCGCCGAGAACCAGCGCCCGCCCGCCGGTCATGTATTCGCATCCATGGTCGCCCGTGCCTTCCACGACCGCCTCGGCGCCGCTGTTTCGCACGCAGAACCGCTCGCCGCAGACGCCGCGGATGAACAGTTCGCCGCTGGTGGCGCCGTAGGCCACGACGTTGCCGGCGATCACGTTGTCTTCGGCCTTGAACGCCGCGTCCCGGGACGGGCGCACGATCACACGGCCGCCGGAAAGTCCCTTCCCGCAGTAATCGTTGACATCACCTTCCACCGTGACGGTCACGCCCGGCACGCCGAAGGCGAGGATGCTCTGGCCCGCCGTGCCCTTGAAGAAAATCTGGATCGTGCCGTCGGGAAGCCCGCCCGCACCGTAGCGCCGCGTCACCTCGCTGGAGAGGATCGTGCCCACGGTGCGGTTGATGTTCCGGATCGGCAACTCCAGCCTCACGGGCTGCTTGTGGTCGAGCGCCGGCCGGCACAGGTCGAGCAGCGTCGTCATGTCGAGTGACTGGTCGATGCCGTGGTCCTGCGCATCCTCGTGGTGCGTCTTCACCCGGTCCGGAACCTCCGGACGGTACAGGATCGTGGAGAAGTCGAGTCCCTTGGCCTTCCAATGGGCGATCGCGGCGCGGGTGTCGAGCCGGTCGACGCGGCCCACCATCTCGTCGATGGTCCGGAACCCGAGTTTCGCCATCAGTTCGCGGACTTCCTCGGCCAGCATGAAGAAGAAGTTGACCACGTGCTCGGGCTGTCCCGTGAACTTCTGTCGCAATGCCGGATCCTGCGTGGCGATCCCCACCGGGCAGGTGTTGAGATGGCACTTGCGCATCATGATGCAACCCATCACCACCAGGGAGGCCGTGGCGATGCCGTATTCTTCGGCGCCCAGCAGCGTGGCGATGACGACGTCCTTGGCGGTGCGGATCATGCCGTCGGTCTGCACGACGATCCTGCCGCGCAGGTCGTTCATGACCAGCACCTGATGCGCCTCGGCGAGCCCGAGTTCCCAGGGCAATCCAGCGTGCATGATCGAGGTCTGTGGGCTGGCGCCCGTCCCGCCGTCGTGACCCGAGATCAGCACGACGTCGGCCTTGCCCTTCGACACGCCTGCCGCGACCGTGCCCACGCCCACCTCGGCCACGAGTTTCACGCTGATCCGGGCCTGGTGGTTGGCGTTCTTCAGGTCGTGGATCAGCTGGGCCAGATCCTCGATCGAATAGATGTCGTGATGCGGCGGTGGCGAGATCAGCCCCACGCCCGGCGTCGAGTGGCGGATGCGGGCGATCTCCCGATCGACCTTGTGCCCGGGCAACTGGCCGCCCTCGCCAGGCTTCGCCCCCTGGGCCATCTTGATCTGCAGTTCCTTGGCGTTGACCAGGTACAGGCTCGTGACGCCAAAGCGGCCGCTGGCCACCTGCTTGATCTTGGAGTTCTTGCTGTCACCGGATGGGTCGGGCTGGTAGCGCACCGGGTCCTCGCCGCCCTCGCCGGTGTTGCTCCAGCCGCCGAGCCGGTTCATGGCGATCGCCAGCGTCTCGTGCGCCTCCTTGGAGATCGAACCGTACGACATCGCGCCCGTGGCGAACCTCCTGACGATCTCCTTGGCCGGCTCCACCTCGTCGAGCGGGATCGCCTGCACCGCCCACTGGAAGTCGAGCAGGCCGCGCAGCGTGAGCAGCTTCGTCTGCTGCTCGTCGATCAGCTGCTGGTATTTCTTGAACTCGGCGCGACTGTTGATCTGCGTCGACCGCTGCAGGCTGGCCACCACGTCGGGCGAGAGCACGTGGGCCTCCCCCTTGCGCCGCCACTGGTAGCGGCCGCCCACGTCGAGTTCGAGGACGCTGGGGACGTTGGTCCGCGGCCAGGCGTGCTCGTGCCGACGCAGCGTCTCGTCGGCCACCCCCTGCAGCCCGATGCCGCCGATGCGGCTGGGCGTGCGGGTGAAGAACTCGTCGACCAGGGCCCGCTCGAGGCCCACGGCTTCGAAGATCTGCGCGCCGCGATAGCTCTGCTGCGTGGAGATGCCCATCTTGCTCATCACCTTGAGCAGTCCCTTCGTGGCCGCCTTGACGAAGTTCTTGTGGAGCTTTTCCCGGGGGATGTCGGCGGAGACGATCCGCTCGGCCTGCATCTGGTCGATCGTGGCGAAGGCGAGGAAGGGATTCACCGCTCCGGCACCGTACCCGGTGAGCAGGGCGAAGTGCTGCACCTCGCGGGCCTCGCCCGTCTCCACCACGAGGCCACAGCGCGTTCGCGTGCCCTCGCGCACCAGGTGGTGATGCACGCCCGCCGTGGCCAGCAACGCCGGCACGGCCGCCGCATCCCGGGACACGCCCCGGTCGGAGAGGACGAGGATCGTGGCCCCCGCCCCGATGGCCCCCGCGGCCTCGGCCCGCAGTTCATCGAGTCGCTGGCGCATGCCGGCCGCGCCGGCCGCCGCCGGAAACAGCAGCGAGAGCGTCTTCGCCACGAGTCCCGGCTGGTTCAGGGCCTTGATCCGCCCGCATTCCGCGTTGCTGATCACCGGCGTCTCCAGGCGCAACAGGCGTGACTGCTCGGGCGTCGAGTCGAGCAGGTTCCCCTCGCTTCCGATCGTGGTGATCATCGAAGTGATGATCTCCTCGCGAATGGCGTCCAGCGGCGGGTTGGTGACCTGCGCAAAGAGCTGCTTGAAGTAGTTGGCGAGCAATTGGGGCCGGTCGGAGAGCACGGCCAGCGGCGTGTCGTTGCCCATCGAGCCGATCGGCTCCGCACCGTCAGTGGCCATGGGGGCGAGGATCACCTTCAGATCCTCCAACGTGTAGCCGTGAGCCCGCTGCAGTTCGAGCAGGCTCGACTGTTCACCGGCCACACCGGCCGCCCGCCAGGGGTCGACTGCATGGGGTGCGCCGTCGCCGCCGGCCGCGAGCAGTTCATCGGACATGACGGACCGGTTCTTCGTGACCTCAGCGACGCCAGCCGGATCGGCGACCGCATCCAGACGGACCTGATTGGACGTCAGCCATTCCCGCCAGGGCCGCGCCGTGGCCAGTTTCCGCTTGATCTCGTCGTCCTCGACGATGCGGCCTTCCCGCGTGTCGACGAGGAACATGCGGCCCGGCCGCAGCCGGCCCTTGCGCACGACCTCTCCCGGCGGCAACTGCAGCACGCCCGCCTCGCTGGCCATGACGACGAGTCCGTCCTTCATCTGCCACCAGCGGCCGGGCCGCAGGCCGTTCCGGTCGAGCGTGGCCCCGATCCGGGTGCCGTCGGTGAACGCGATCGCCGCCGGCCCGTCCCAGGGCTCCATCAGGCAAGCCTGGAACTCGTAGTACGCCTTGAGTTCGTCGGCCATGCTCTCGTGGCCGCTCCAGGGCTCCGGGATGCACATGCTCACGGCCTCCTCGATGGGCCGGCCGGCCATGACGAGCAGTTCCAGCACGTTGTCGAATGTGGCCGAGTCACTCCCACCCTCGCGGATCACAGGCTTGATCTTCTCCAGATCGGGTCCGAACACCGGGTGTGCGAGCATGCTCTCCCGGGCGTGCATCCAGTTCGTATTGCCGCGAACCGTGTTGATTTCGCCGTTGTGGGCGATGTAGCGGAAGGGGTGGGCCAGGTCCCAGGTGGGGAACGTGTTCGTGCTGTAGCGCTGGTGGACAAGGGCCAGGGCGCTCGTCAGCCGTTCGTCGGAAAGATCGGGATAGTACTTGTCCACCTGGTCGGCGAGCAGCAAACCCTTGTAGACGAGTGTCTTCGATGACAGCGAACAGACGTAGACGAACGCATGTTCGGTGAGGCCCAGCGTGCCGATCGTGATCCCGAACCGCTTCCGCAGCACGAACAGCTTCCATTCGAAGTGGTCGCGGGAAACCTTGCTGCCGCGGCCCACGAAGGCCTGACGGACGATGGGTTCGACCTCGCGGGCGGTGCCGCCGATGGAGCGGTTGTCGGTGGGCACGGTTCGCCAGCCGAGGAACTCGAGCCCCTCCTCGCGACACACTTTCTCGAAGAAGCCCTCGGCCGCCTCCCGGTCACCGTCCGATGGCGGCAGGAAGATGTTGCCCACGGCCCAGTCGCCGGGGTTCGGCAGCCTGATCCCGGCCTGGGGCGTGACGGCCGTGAAGAATTCCTGCGGCATCTGCATGAGGATGCCGGCGCCGTCCCCGGTGAGCGGGTCGCAGCCACAGGCGCCGCGGTGGGCGAGGTTCTCCAGCACCTCGAGCCCCTGCCGCACGATGCCATGGCTCTTGCGGCCATGCATGTTGACGACGAAACCCACGCCGCAGGCGTCGTGTTCGTTGGCCGGATCGTAGAGGCCCTGGGGCCGGGGAAATCCTGGGGATCGCGTCATGGCGGTACTCGTGCGAGAGGCGTGCTGGAGAGGGGATCAGGTGTGGGCGGCGAGCATCCGGCTCGCGTCCGCCGCGGTTTCCACGTCGTTGGCGTGGCCGCGGAGGAGGTCGACGAATCGAGCGGCGGTGGGGGCGAGGGGCTTGCCTCTGGCATGGATGATGCCCAGTGGACGAACCAGTTCGTCCACTGCGAGCCGCACCGTCACCAGCGTGCCGGCGGCCACCTCGCGGCCGACGGTTGGCTCGGGCAGGAGGGCCACGCCGGCGTCGATCTCCACGGCCCGCTTGATGGTTTCGATGTTGTCGAACTCCATCACCACGTTCGGCTCGGCAGCGTGGGTGGCGATCGCCCGGTCGAGTTCGTGACGGATCACCAGGTGAGGATCAAAGCCCACCATCCGCTGGCCGTGAAGTTCTTCCAGCGCCACTTGGACGCGACCGGCGAACGGGTTGCCCGGGGCGCACACGAGCACGATCGGTTCCTCGCGCCATGGCTCCGCCTCGATCGAACGCGTGCTGCGCGGATAGCTCACGATGCCGATATCGGCCTGCCCCTCCTCCACCGATTCGAGCACTCGGTCGGGATGAAGGTATTCCAGCCGCACGTTGGCCTTCGGGTGGCGGCTCATGAACTCCTGAACGTAGCGGCTCATGTGGTGAAGCCCCACGGAGTAGATCGCCGCCACGCGGACGCGGCCGGCCACCTCGGCATGAAGCGTCCGCACCTGGTCTTCGAGGGCGTCGTATTGGGCGATGACCTTGCGGCAGCCATCGAAGAACACCTGCCCTTCGCGGGTGGGCATGAGCGGCCGCTTCGACCGCTCGATCAACCGCACCCCCAAATGCCCCTCCAACTGGCTCACCACCTGGCTGGCGTTCGACTGGGACACGCCGTTGTCCTCGGCCGCGCGGGAGAAACTCCGCCGGGTGATGATGTCGCAGAAGATCTTGAGAGACTTGAGGTTCATGCCCAGCCGCCTGAGGAACGATTCAGCGGCCAACGCCACCCTCCGTGATGAAAAAAACGAATGATGCCGCCCTGCATCATTCATAAACCAAATGCAGGGTAGCGGGAATCGGTCGGGCGTCAAGCGGCACAGCGGCTGAACTCCGCGACCGGCAGCTGACGTGATCCGCAAAAGCCAGCCGGGTCGCTGGGCAGCACTGGGGGTGGCGCGGGCGGAACGGCCATGGACCGGACCGAAGAATCCAGAAAACCACGCCTCCCCCCCAACTTGCCCACCCCGAAAAGGCTGCACGACCGGTGCATCCGGACCCGATGGTGATGCTGGTTCACCATGCGCCACAGCCAGCGTTTTGTGCGTGTTCAGACCGATTCCCGGCTTCCGGGCTGGGTGCTGGTGGCCGTCTGCGCCGTCATGGCGTGCGCCCGCGCCGACCCGTGGGAAGACGTCTCGCTGATTGGCGTGAGGGAACCGCCCCGGGCGCTGCAGGTCGATCCGGAGGAAGAGCCCACCGCTATCGACCACACGGACGGCGCGGAGTCCGCTGGCCCCGTCGGCTCGAGCATGGGCATCGAGGAGGCCCAGTACCTCGAGGACTCGATCCTGCACCAGGATCCGGCACAGGAAGCGCAGCTGCGGGCGCTCGTCGACGAGATGGTGGCAGCGCGGCTGGCGGGCATCCCCCGGCCGCGTTACATCCCGATGACCGATCTCGCCCCGCCCAAGGGCCTACTGCTGCTCAAGAACGATTCGCGCCGCGGCGAGTTCCCCTTTGCGATGGCCCTCGGCGGCTTCTTGCAACTGCGCTGGCTCGAGTTTGCCCGTGACGCCACGCAGTGGACCAACTCGGCCGGCACCACGCTGCCGGTGAACAACATCAACACCTTCAATATCAACCGCTTCCTGCTCTCGTTCACGGGCCACGTCGTCGACGAGCGACTGCTCTATTTCTTCGCGTTGTTCGGCACGTCCAACGTGGGCATTCGCAGCGGTGTCGTGCCGATCGGCATGGTGGGCTGGAAATTCAGCGACGCGGCCACGCTGGGTGGCGGCGTGACGATCGTGCCCGGTTCACGGGAATGGGTCGATCAGACGGCCTGGCGGCTGGGCATCGACGGCAGCATGGCCAACACCTTCTTCCGACCCGGCTACAGCCCGGGCGTGCTGGCACAGGGTTCCATCCTCGACGAGTCGCTGCACTACCGAGCCGGCGTCTGGAACGCGATCGACGGCGGCTCGACCGGCGTCCTCCGCCGCGGCACGTCGATGGCCTGGGCGGGCAATACCTGGTGGGAACCGCTGGGCAACTTTGGCTTCGGCTACTCCGACATGGAGCATCACGACGACCCCGTCATCCGCCTGGGCACGAGCGGCGTCTACGCGCTCAGCTATTCGCTGCCGATCCAGGGCAGCAATCCGGAAGACACGATCGTGCGGCTCTCCGACGGCACGCCGCTCACCCTGCGAGGCGCCCTCGGGACGGGCACCCAAGTCGACCGCTTCCGCTACCGGCTCGCCACGGTGGACGCCGGCTGGAAGTGGCGGGGCGTCGGCCTCAACTTCGAGTATTACTTTCGCGGGCTCGACGACTTCAGGGGCGACGGCCCCTTCAACAGCTCGAGCATGTTCGACCACGGCGGCCTGGGGTACCTGTCGTGGTGCTTCGTGCCGCGGACGTACGAGGCCTACGCCCGGTCGAGTGCCATCACCGGTCCCTACGGCACGGGACAGGAGTACGGCGGCGGTCTCAACTGGTACCTGAAGAAGTCGCGGCAGGCTCGGCTCACGCTCGAGGCCTTGTACATGAATCGCAACCCTGCCCAGAACTTCCTCTACCCGTACCGGGCCGGGTACACCGGCACGGCGATCCAGACGCAACTGTTCGTGATGTTCTGAAAAGGGGACCGTGCGGCGTGTTTCCCGCCCGGCGGGCCGTGCCGGGTCGGCGGCAGGAACAGGCGGCCTTCCGGTCAGCCGGCATTGTCACGGCCGCTGCCCGTGCAGGCACGTACCCAAGCCCGGTGCGGTTGATAGAATCTTGGATCGCTCCTCCGGCCTCCGCCCCTCGACTCAAGGATCGTCCGAGACGTGCCCGCCACCCCCGTCAGCAAGGCCCAACAGAAGGCGATCCAGAAGGCAGATTCGCTCATCGAGGCCCTGGGCTGGATCCGCAAGTTCCGCGACACGACCACCGTCATCAAACTCGGCGGTAGCGTCGTCGAGCACCCGGATTCGCTCCGCCACCTGCTCATCGACATCGTGTTCATGTCGACGCTGGGCATGCGCATCGTCGTCGTGCACGGGGGCGGCAAGGCGATCAGCCGCGCGATGGATGCGGCGGGCATCGAACCGCGGTTCGTGCAGGGCCGGCGCTACACCGACGACGCCACGCTGGCCATCGTGGAACGTGTGCTGGCCACGGAGCTGAACCACGACCTGGTGGCCAGGATCGAGGAATATGGCGGCCGGGCCATGTCGCTCAACTTCCTCTCCACCAACGTGCTGTTCGGCGAGAAACTGCTGCTCGACGGCCCCGGTGGACCGGTCGATCTGGGGCACGTGGGAGAGGTGACCCGCGTGGACCGGCTCACGATCGACAACCTCACCTATGCGGGCCAGGTGCCGGTGATCCCCTCGATGGCGCTGGCTGCCGACGGCCAGAAGCTCAACGTAAACGCCGACACGGCTGCCACGGCGGTGGCCGCCGCGATCGGGGCCGAGAAGCTCGTGGTGCTGTCCGACATCCCCGGCGTGCTGCGTGACGTGAGCGACCCCGAAAGCCTGATCCACTCGCTCACGGCCGCCGAGGCCCGGCGGTTGATCGCCGACGGCACCATCGCCGCCGGCATGATCCCCAAGATCGAGGGCTGCCTCGCCACGCTCGAGCAGGGTGTGCGGAAAATCCACATCATCGACGGCCGGCTGCGCCACTCGCTGCTGCTGGAGATCTACACCACCAGCGGCGTGGGCACGGAGTTGATCCGCGACGACGCACTGGCGGCTGCGTCGCGGCCGGCCGCCGCGGCCAACGCCCGCTAACCAGCTCACCTCACACGGCAACACCCTTCGGAGCCCTCCCATGGCCACGATCGACTCCGCGTCCCGCCCCGTCGGCACCAAGACACAGGCCGTGATCGACGTGTTCAGCCGTTACGTCGTCCCCAACTACAAGCGCTTTCCCGTGTGCCTGGTCCGTGGCGAGGGTTCGCGGGTCTGGGACGCCGAGGGCAACGAGTACCTCGACCTGTTCCCGGGCTGGGGCTGCAACCTGCTGGGGCATTGCCCGGGGCCGGTCGTCCGCGCCGTGCAGGAGCAGGTGGCCCGGCTGATCCACGTGCCCAACACCTGGTACACCGAGCCCCAGGGGGAGTGGGCCCGCCTGCTGTCGGAGCGTTCCTTCGGCGGCCAGGCATTCTTCTGCAACTCCGGCACGGAGGCCAACGAGGCGGCCATCAAGCTCGTGCGGCTCCGCTCCGGCGGCGAGCGTTACAAGATCATCACCTTCCAGGGCGGCTTCCACGGCCGCACCATGGGCAGCGTGACGGCCACGGCGCAGCCCAAGTATCACGAGGGCCTGGGGCCGATGCTGGCCGGCTTCCACTACGCGCCGCACGGCGACCTGGACGCCGTGGAAAAGCTCGTCGACGACCGTACCGGCGGCATCCTCGTGGAGCCGATTCTCGGTGAAGGGGGCGTGGTGCCGGCCCCCGAGGGCTTCCTCCAGGGCCTGCGACGGATCGCCGACGAACGGGACCTGCTGCTGGTGTTCGACGAGGTGCAGTGCGGCTGTGGGCGGACTGGCAAATGGTTCGGCTACCAGCACTTCGGCGTCGTGCCCGACGTGATCACACTCGCCAAGAGCCTCTGCGCCGGCATTGCCGGCGGCGCCATGCTGACCACGGCCGATCTGGCCCGGCACCTGCGGCCCGGCATGCACGCCGCCACGTTCGGCGGCAATCCCGTGGCAGCCGCGGCGGGCATCGCCGCCATCCGCATGATCGAGGACGAGGGGCTTCTGGATCATGTCGATCGTGCCGCGGCAGCCTTCCGCGAGCGTCTCGCCGCCCTCAAGGAGCGCTGCGACGCCGTCCGCGACGTGCGCGTGATGGGGATGATGATCGGCGTGGAGTTGACGATCGACGGCGCGGCCGTGGTGCAGGCCTGCCTGGAGCGGAACCTGCTGGTCAACTGCACGCAGGGCCGTGTCATCCGCCTCCTGCCCGCCATGACCATCACCGAAGCCGATGTCGAGGAGGGCTGTGAGACGCTCGCCGAGGCGATCATGGAAGTGGCTTCTCGCGGCTGACAGGCCGCGGAAAAAGCCGCGTGCGACCCCGGCTCCGCGCGACCACACCCGTGGTCATCCGCTGCGATGCACCCGCGGATCAAGCGGTTTCGCCTCCCGGCGACGGCGATGCTAGAATCCGAGTTTTTTCCCCGGTCCGGGCCCGCCGTTCATGCGCCACCTGATCGTTCCTGAAGACATGTCGGCCGCCGAAGTAGAGGCCGTGTTCGCCATCTCGCGCGACCT
>QWPN01000091.1 GCA_003671185.1 Planctomycetota bacterium | reverse complement strand
TCCGACCTGCTCGAGATCGCCGTGGAGGGGATCGGCGGACAGGGAGCCGCCAACCTCAAGGCGGTCGCCGGACACACCATCGTGGCGCTGTGTGACGTGGACGAGCGGCGGGCCGGAAAGGCCTTCGCGACGCATGGAAGGGCGCGGCGCTTCGCCGATTTCCGCATCATGTTCGACGAGATGGAGAAGGGCATCGACGCGGTCGTGATCAGCAAGCCCGACCACACGCACTTCCATCCGGCCTGGTGGGCGCTGGAACGAGGCAAACACGTCTCCCTGGAGAAGCCGTTGGCCCACGAGGTCGAAGAGGTGCGTCGGCTCACCCTCGCTGCCGGCGGGAACGAACTGGCCACGTAACTCGGCGTCCAGCGGCTTCGATGGCTGGCGGTTGCTGCCTGAGAAGGAGTTCGCCGGGTTCGAGGGGCCGGATCCGGCATGGCCGCCGTCGCCGGGGTTTCACCGGGAGTGGTTGGACGCCTGCCGGGGCGGGCCCGCCGCCAGTTGCCACTGTGGCTATGCGGGACCGCTCACCGAGAGCGTGCCCTTGGCGAACGTGGCCTACCGCATCCAGGGTGATTTCGACCGGGATGCGACCAGCCTGACCACCGGCCGCGCCGACGCTGACACCCTCCTTCGCCGCGACGAACGGGCGGGCTGGCGGGTCTGACCGGCGCTGGCTGTGTCACCAGCGCTGGTGGACGAGCGGGCGGATGGCGTCGTCGTAGATCTGCTGCACGGCCGCCATCGTGGTGGCGCCGAGCGGCTCGAGCGCGGCGGCCCGGGCGTTGTCGGCGACCTGCGCGGGCTGCCGGGCGCCGGGGATCACGCATGTCACCGCGTCGAAGGAGAGGATCCAGCGCAGGGCGAACTGGGCCAGCGTGGCTCCCGTGGGCACGAGCGGCCGGAGCCGCTCCACGGCCGCCAGCCCCGTCTCGTAATCGACGCCCGAAAAGGTCTCGCCGCGGTCGAACATCGCCCCCTCGCGGTTGAAGGCCCGGTGGTCGTCGGCGGGGAACTCAGTCGTGCGCGTGAAGCGGCCGGAGAGCATGCCGCTGGCCAGCGGCACGCGGGCGATCACCGCCACCTGCCGCTTTCGGGCCGCTTCGAAGAACAGCTCTGCCGGCCGCAGACGGAAGGCGTTGAAGATGATCTGCACGCTCTGCACGTGGGGATACTCGATCGCCTTGAGCGCCTCTTCCACCCGTTCCACGCTCACTCCGTAGAAGCGGATCTTTCCCGCGCGCACCAGGTCGTCGAGCGCCGCGAACACCTCGGGCCGGTAGTAGACCTCGGTGGGCGGGCAGTGGAGTTGCACGAGGTCGAGCCTCTCCACCTCCAGGTTCTTCAGGCTACGGTCCACGAAGGCGGCGAGGTTTGCCGCGGTGTAGCCGGAGGCGACGTGCGGAGAGAGCCGGCGGCCCGCCTTCGTGGCCACATAAAAGGGCTCGGAGCGTTCGCGGCGCAGGCGGGCGACGAGCCGTTCGGAGAGGCCGTCGCCGTAGACGTCGGCCGTGTCGAAGAAGGTGATGCCGTTGTCGAGTGCGGCGTGGAGGGCCGCCATCGACTCCTGCTCGTCGGCGCCGCCCCATTGGCCGCCGCCGATGCCCCAGGCCCCGAAGCCGATTTCCGAGACCTGCCAACCCGTTCGTCCGAAGGTGCGCGTGTGCATGGCGGCCAGTGTGGCCGATCAGCGTCTACACTGCCAGCGTGACGCCCACCCCAGCATCCACCCCCGACTCACCCTGGTGGCACGACCCGCGTGCCTTGCCGCTGGCCGCCGGGGGCTCTGTGCTTGTGCTCACGGGTCTCGTCCACGTGGCCGTGTGGGCCGCCTGGGGCGGGCCCTGGGAGGGCCCCTTGAGCTGGCGCAAGCCGATTCTGTTCGGCATCTCGGGCGGGCTCACAAGCCTGTCGCTGGGCTGGGCCTGGGCGAAGCTCGCGCGGCGTTGGGGTGATGCCTGGCTGGCATGGGCCACGAGCCTGGCTCTCGTGGTCGAGGTCGTGCTCATCGACCTGCAGTGCTGGCGGGGCGTGGCCAGCCACTTCAACCGCGGCACTCCGCTCGATTCCGCGCTCTACGACCTGATGGGCGGCCTGATCCTGGGGGTCACGCTGGTCTCGCTCGACCTCACGGTGCGCTGGTGCGTGGGCCGCGTGGGCTGTGATGCCGCCATGCTGCTGGCGGGAAGAGCGGGCCTCGCGCTGCTCTTCGTGTCGTGCCTGCTCGGCATCTGGGCGAGCGTGCACGGCGACCGTCGCGTGGCCCTGGGTCTGCCCCCGGAGACGCTGGGTGCGGCGGGCGTCGTCAAGTTTCCGCACGGTGCGGCGATCCACGCGCTGCAGTGGCTGCCGCTCGTGGCCTGGGCGGCGAAGCGGGCCGGTCTCGATGATCGTCGGCGGCTGGCCTGCGTGGCGGCGGCGACGCTCGGCACCTTGCTCGTGCTCGGCTACGCGCTCGGGCAGACGCTCGCCGGCCGCGGTCGCTTCGAGGCAATGCCCGCCGCGGCGGCCGTGCTGGCCGCGGGCGGCGCCTGCCTAGCCGTGCCGGTGGGCGTCATTCTCTGGGCGGCTGTCCGTCGTCGGCCGCCAGGCTCCGCCGCAGCGCGGCCCGCGTGACGGCGTGGAGCAGAAACCCGGCCGGGCCGGCCAGGAACGTGAGCACGAGCGCCAGCGTCCGCAGCGGCCAGGGAATGCCCAGGCGGACGGAGTCCCGCGCGATCCACGCGCCGACCACCATGTCGAAGGCCAGGTAGTGAGTCCAGGCGGCAGCGAACGCCCAGTCGTCGGCGAACAGGTCCTGCAGACCCGCGATCGTCATCAGGTCGCCCGGAGGCGGGCCGCCGGCAGCGAGCAGAGAGCCGATCACGGCCACGTAGGCCGCCGCCAAGAGCGCCGGCACGACGATCGCGCAGAGCAATCGCGACACGAGCCCGTGCCCGGGGAACGCGACGAGTGGAATCCAGGCCACGAGGGCCAGCGTGTTCGTGATCTGAAAGAACGCTTCAGCGCTCATGGGACGTCTCCGGCGGGTGGGGGCGTGTGCGGCACCATCCAGTCGAGCGGGCCGGCCTGCAGCCAGACGAGCAGGCCCATGAGGGCCGCCAGTGCCAGACTGTGGGGGAACACGCGCCGGAGAATCCTGCCCTCCTGGCCGTGGTCGCCGGTGGCGGCCGCCGCCACGACGATGCTCTGGGCGTCGATCATCTTTCCCATCACGCCGCCGGTGCTGTTGGCGGTGCAGGCCAGGAGCGGGTCGATCCCCAGTTGCTCGGCGGTGATCCGCTGCAGGCTGCCGAACATGGCGTTGCTCGACGTGTCGGAGCCGGTGAGCGCCACGCCCAGCCAGCCGAGCAGCGGCGCGAAGAAGGGATACAAACTTCCCGTGCGCGTGAGCGCCAACCCGAGCGTGACGTCGGTGCCCGAATAGCGGGTCACGAAGGCCAGCGCCAGCATGGCCGCGATGGTGACGAGCGGCGCCGCCAGCCGCCGCAGGTTTTCCCACCACAGCGTCCAGGCCCGCCGCCAGGGGATCCCCAGCCAGGGGATGGAGACGAGTGCCGCCGCGAGGATGCCCGTGCCCGCGGCGGAGAGCCAGTTGAACCGGTACACGGCCCGTTCGATCTCGCGCGACTCGCGGGTGGCCGGCGGCACCTTGGCCACGCGGCCGTCGAGGAACGGCACAGGGAATTCCGGCGCCACGGTCGCCGCCGGCAGGACGATCTTGCCCGCGACCGCCGACCGGCCCTCGAGCGCGGCCCTCACGGCCGGCAGCCCCCAGAGGAACACGGCCAGCGACAGGAAGGCCCACGGCGCCCACGCCCAGGCCACCGTGCGCACGGGGTCGCGGGTGGTGGGCTGGGCCTGCGGGGCTGCATCGGGATGCCGCCAGATCTGTCGCGGCCGCCACATGGCCAGGAATACGGCCAGCGCCACCAGACTGGCGGTTCCTCCCACCACGTCGACGAGTGCCGCGCCCACGAAGTTCGCCATCGCGAACTGCACGATCGCGAACGTGGCGCCGCACACGAGTACCGCGGGCCACACGCCCACCAGACCGCGCCAGCCCGCCAGCACGGCCACCATCCAGGCCGGCACGATGAGCGAGAAGAAGGGCAGCTGCCGGCCGGCGAGCGCGGAGATCGCCTGCTCGTCGAGGCCGCTCACCCTGGCGAGCGTGATGATCGGCGTGCCCAGGGCGCCAAAGGCGACGGGCGCCGTGTTGGCCAGGAGTGCCAGACAGGCCGCCTCGAAGGCCGGCAGCCCGGTGGCCGCGAGCAACGCGGCCGAGATCGCCACGGGAGCACCGAAGCCCGCCGCACCTTCCAGGAAGGCGCCGAAGGAGAAGCCGATGAGCAGGGCCTGCAGCCGGTGGTCGGCGGAGAGGCCGGTCACCGACCGCTTCATCACCTCGAGCGCGCCTGCCTCGACGCAGAGGGCATGGAGAAACATCGCCGCCACCACGATCCAGCCGATGGGAAAGAGGCCGAAGGCCGCGCCGTGCACAGCCGCCGCCGCGGCCGCGCTGGCGGGCATGCCGACCACGCCCACCGCGATGCCGAGCGCCGCCGTCAGGCCCGCCACGGCCGCCCGCCAGGCCGGCCAGCCGGCGGCGGCGAGCAGTCCGAGGAGCACGAGCAGCGGCAGCAAGGCCACGAGCGTGGAGAGCGCGGGAGATCCCAGCGGATCGTAGATGTGAGACCAGGGCATGCGCGGTCAGCCGTGAGGATGCACGAATCGTGGCTGCGCCACATCATGCCAGCCACGGTGCTCCGCGGACCAGCGCATCCGCCGGCCCGCCCCGGGGAAAAACGCGGACACGACTTTTTCCGCGGGCGACTAGCGACGCGCGCGTCGTGTTGGCGCGGCCGGCTGCACGGTGACCACGTCGACGCCGTTGAACTGGGCCGCCAAGTTCGTCGACACGGTCAACCTGGTACGGCCGAGCGTGCCCAGCTTGACCGTGAAGTTGCGGCTGCCCAGGTCGGCGGGCAGGAAGGTGTAGGTGTAGCCATTGAGCGGCACCCAGGTGCCGCCGTTCAGCACCCGGGCGTTGCTGTTGGCTACGAACTTCACCGTTCCCTGGAAGTTCGTGTCCGTGCCCTTGACCGTGATCGAAAAGGGCGAGTTTTGCGTGGCCGTGGCCGGTGCCTGGAGCACCAGGGGCCCCACGCGCGACACGCTGAACGTGCTCGACGTGGCGGCGGTGAGGCCACCGCCGGTGAAGGTGGCCATGAGCGCGTAGTTGCCGGGCTTGCTTACCCGCAGGCCGGTGGTCGCGCCTGTGCGCGGGAACAAGGCCAGGCCCGTCGCGTTGGTGTTGACCTTCGTCGTGCCCATCAGCGTGGCGCCGTTGGCGGACTTGAAGGCCAGGCTGACCAAGTCGCCGCCCTGCGCCACCGCGTTGCCGTAGAAATCCTGCACCTGCACCGAGACCGCCTGCGGGAAGAATCGTTTCGTGAACGTGAACTGCGGCTGCTGGACGAAGCCGAGCTTCGCGGCCATGCCGGGCGCGACGACAACCGTGAGCACCCCGGTGTGGCCGGCCGTGTCACTGACGGTGACGGTCTGGGTGCCCGCCGTCTTGAGCGTGATCGGATACTGCGGACTCGACAAATCGAAGGCCCCGGCGGCCGGCAAGTCGGCCTGCGGGTCGCTGCTCGTGAAAGTGAGGATGTCGCCGTCGCCGGCCGTCACCGTGGCCTGGAAGGTCATGCCGGCCGTGGCGGCGCCAGGGCCCGTGATGCCCCAGGTGTTCTGGATGCCGAGATCCCAGGTCACGGTGCCCACGCTGCCTGCCGCTGGCTGTGAGCTCGTTGGCGACGGGCTCCAGACCTGCACGTCCGAGCCCATGGCCGCGAAGCGGTCGGAGGCGGCGGAATAGTAGAAGCCGGATGCCGTCTGCGCCAGCAGGCCGTTCACGTAGCAGTCGGTGTAGGACCGGCCGATGCCGGGCAGATCGCTGCCGGGCAGCAGGCCCCGGTAGAGACCGGCGCGGATCTCGTCGAGCGTCCACCTGTTGTACATGTACGACGACCCGTTCCCGCCGTTCGTGGGCGTGGGCGAGACGGCGGCCACGTAGTCGGCGTTCGAGAGCATGCCGCTGGCGATCGCGTTCGAGACCGTGTACCAGATTGTTGACGAATAGGTCGCCGCCTGGCCGGCCCAGTCGCCGGTGTACGACAGGGGCGCGCCCGTCCACTGCTGCGAGCCATCGATCGCCTGCGACGGCAGCCCGATCGCGCCGGCCATGTAGTCCACCCAGTTCATCACGAACCACGCGGGCGCCCCCTGCGCTCCGGCCGTGGGATAGAAGCACGGAGTGCCGTTGCCCACGAGCCGCATGCCCGCATTCGTACCCAAGGGCGCGCCGGCGCCGGTGTTGATCACATACTTCCCGGTGCTGCCCTGGCCGGTGCCGACCCGGATCGTGTCGACGACGAGGTCGTAGGTCGTGAACGTCCCGCTCGGCGTCAGCGGGATCTGGCTCTCCTCGATCTTCAGGTAGAAGCTGAAGCCGTTATTGCCGGAGTAATCGAGGTAGTAGCCATCGGTGGGCTGGTTGTCGTAGAGATACTGCAGGTAGCTCTGGTAACTCGGGGTCGAGGCGGCGAACACCTGGGTGTCGGCCGCCACGACCGTCGCCGGCTGCCAGTTGACGTACTGGTTCGAGGCTACTCGGCGGTAGGCGCTCGGCGCCGCGCCGGTGACGGGGGTCAAGACCTCGACCTGGGCGTTTGAATTCCACGACGAGGTGGAGAAGCCCTGGAAGACCTGCCGGACGTCGGCCGTCAGGGCGATGCCGCCCGCGCCCTGCGTCGCGCTCTGGGCCGCCGTGAGGATCGGCAGATACCCGTACTGTGGCCCGTCGACCTGTGTCGTGGTCGGGAAGCCGTCCGTGATCGCGTTCTGCACGTCCGCCGTCTGCGTTGCGCTCGATCCCCAGATCGCCTGCGGAGTGCCGTTGAACGACAGCTGCATGGGGATCGAAATCTGATCGACGTAGGAAATGTCGACGACCCAGTTCCCCCAGGGCGACCCCGTGTTCGGCGTCGAGTATTCGAACACCGCGTAGGGCGTGGCCTCCGTCTGGGGGCCCGGATCCCCGGTGGGCGCCGTCGACGTGCCGACGAACGCGTAGATGCGGGCAAACTGCGAGTCGCCGGCGGGGAGGAAGATCTGGTCGATCAACCCGTCGGTCGTCTCCAGCTGCACGGCGCTGCTTGCGGTCCAGTTATGGAGCGCGGGGGTGCCGCGGGTGTACTGCAGGGGCGTGGACACTCCACAGTACGAGTTGGCGTAGAGCCAGACGGCGGAACTGTCGATCGTGGTGCCGAAATACTCGGCCGCCTTGGAAAGGAGCGACGAGTCGAAATTGTTGTTGACCTGGAGCGTGATGTAGTTCGTGGCCGTGGGCGTTACGGAGAGGGCGAGCCGCGACTCGAGACGCTCGACCGCGGGTGCCTCGGGGCGGCGGCGCCGGAGCGGGGCGGACGTGATGCGGCGACGCGAGAACGACCGGGACTGGAACATCCGTGGGGCTCCAAAGAAAGAAGGCAGACGGCGGAAGAGATGCGCCACCACCGGGGCAAGACTTGTTAAGGAAGCTACCCCACGTTCGAACGAGATGCAAAAAACACAGACGCCCAGATGAAGCCATTGATTTTCACGGCCCTGGTCCGCAGAAGGCGCCGCCTGACCGCGGGCCCACGGCCGCTTGCCGCCGTCCCCAGCGACGCGACATCGTCGTCAACATCGCAGGTGGCACCTTTAAGCTCGACGGCCCGCTCGCGTTCACCGGTGCCGACTCCGGAAAGAACGGCCACACAGGCACCGGGCGGCCGCCCCCCAGAACGGCTCAAACCACGCGATCAGCGCCTGGCTCGCCCGCCGCGGCTACGGCACCCGCTGGAAGCCCGGCGCCGGCTGATCGACCGCGGGCCAGGCACCGGGTGGACGCGAACGAGCGGGGGCTTAGGCCATCAGTTCGGGGATCACGCGGGCCGGTTCGACGCCGGTGAGCCGCTGGTCTAGGCCCAGGTGGCGGTAGGTGAACCGCTCGTGGTCGAAGCCCAAGAGTTGCAGCACCGTGGCGTGGAAGTCGCGGATGTGCACCGGATCCTTGACGATGTTGTAGGAGAAATCGTCGGTCTCGCCGTGGATCTGCCCGGGCCGTGCGCCGCCGCCGGCCATCCACATCGTGAAGCAGCGCGGATGGTGGTCGCGGCCGTAGTTGTCCCGCGACAGGCCGCCCTGCGAGTAGACCGTGCGGCCGAACTCGCCTCCCCAGATCACCAGCGTCTCGTCGAGCAGGCCGCGGGCCTTGAGGTCGTTGACGAGTCCGTAGCAGGCCTGGTCGATGTCGCGGCAGCCGCTGGGCAGCCGGCCGGCCACGTTGGCGTGCGTGTCCCAGTGATTGAGGTAGATCTGCACGAAGCGCACGCCCCGCTCCACCATCCGCCGCGCCATGAGCACGGAATTGGCGAACGAGCCCGGATTCTTCACCTGGTCGCCATACAGGGCCAGCGTGCTCTCCGCCTCGGTGGCGATGTTCGTCAGATCCGGCACGCTCGTCTGCATGCGGAACGCCATCTCGTATTGGGCGATCCGCGTGCGGGTCTCCGGGTCGCCGATCTGCTCGAGCGTGCGCTGGTTGAGGGCCTGCAGGCCGTCGAGCGTCTTGCGCCGCACGTCGGCCGGCACGCCGGGCGGATTGTTGATGTAGAGGATGGGGTCGCCGCCGCTGCGGAAGCTGACGCCGGCATACTCGCCGGGCAGATACCCGCTCGACCAGAGCCGGGCGCCGATGGCCTGCGCCTGCTCCACCTTCGTGGAGCGGGCCACGAGCACGACAAACGCCGGCAGGTCGTGGTTCAGGCTGCCCAGCCCGTAACTCGTCCACGACCCCAGGCAGGGGCGGCCGGTGATCTGGTTGCCCGTCTGCATGTAGGTGATGGCGGGCTCGTGGTTGATGGCCTCGGTGTGCATCGAGCGGATGAAGCACATCTCGTCGACCATCTTCGCCGTCCAGGGAAGCAGTTCCGTGACCCACATGCCCGACTCGCCGTGCCGGGCGAACTTGAACTTGGAGGGGGCGATGGGGAAGCGCTTCTGCCCCGACGTCATCGTGGTCAGCCGCTGGCCGTTGCGGATGCTCTCGGGCAGATCCTTGTCGTACCAGTCGTTCATCACGGGCTTGTGGTCGAACATGTCCTGCTGCGGCGGCCCGCCCACCATGTGCAGGTAGATGACGTGCTTGGCCCGGGGGGCGAAGTGCGGCCCCACGGCGCCGGGCACGCGGTCGAAGCCGGGTCCGGTCGCGGCCGCGAAGCGCTCGGGCAAGAGCGCCGCCAGCGCCGCGCCGCCCAGCAGGTGGCTGCCGCGCTCGAAGAACCGCCGCCGGGTGAGGTTGAGCCCCAGTTCGTCGAGCGGCGTGCGGATGGGCGGGTTCATTTGCAGAGCACTTCGTCGAGGTTGAGGAGTTCGTTGCAGAGCATCGTCCAGGCGGCCAGCCGCGGGACATCGGCGGCCTTGGGCCGGGAGTCTCCCACCGTGACGAGGAGGCGGGCATCGTCGGGGTGGGCCCCGTACCACTCGGCGAGGTCGGCCAGCGACCGGCGCACGATCGCCAGTTCGTCGGCCGTGAGCGGCCGGGCCAGGACGCGCCGGGCGATGAAATCAAGTGCCGCGTCGTCGGCACCGCCCTGCTCGAGGGCCGCATCGGCCAACGCCCGGGCGGCTTCCACGAACTGCGGATCGTTGAGCGTGACCAGGGCCTGGAGCGGCGTGTTGGTCCGCTCCCGCTTCACCGTGCACAGTTCCCGCGACGGCGCGTTGAACACGTCGAGCGAGGCGGGCGGTGCCGATCGCTTCCAGAACCAGTACATGCTGCGCCGGTAGAGATTCTCGCCGGTGTCGCGCTTGTACGACTTCGTGTTGCTCTCCGGCATGGTGACGGCCTCCCAGACCCCGTCGGGCTGGTAGGGCTTCACGCTCGGCCCGCCGAGGCGCCGCACGAGCAGGCCGCTCGTGGCCAGGGCCTGGTCGCGGATCATCTCGGCGTCCATGCGGAAGCGCGGCCCGCGCGAGAGCAGCCGGTTGGAAGCGTCCTTGGTGAGTTTCTCCGGCGTGGTCAGGGCCTGCTGCCGGTAGGCGGCACTCGTCACCATGAGCTTGAAGAGCTTCTTCACGTCCCAGCCCCCCTCGCGGAACTCGACCGCCAGCCAGTCGAGCAGTTCCGGATGGCTGGGCAGTTCGCCCGTGGTGCCAAAATCGCCACTCGTGCGCACCAAGCCCGTGCCGAACACCTCCTGCCAGAAACGGTTCACGGTCACCCGGGTGGTGAGTGGGTGCTCGGCCAGCAGCAGCCACTGGGCCAGGCCGAGCCGGTTCCTGGGGAGGTGCGCGGGGAACTCGGGCAGCACGTCGGGCGTGTCGGCCTTCACCTCGGCGCCGCGCCTGTCGTATTCGCCGCGCTCCAGCACGTAGGCCTTGGGCATCTCGTTCTTCTCGTTCATGACGTGGGCGATCGTGCTGCGCTTGTTGATCTCGCCCCGCTGCGCCTCCAGGGCCGCGACCCGGGCCACGGCCGCCTTGATGGCCCCGTCCTGCGTGGCGATCCACCAGTCGTAGAGGCCGCCGGCCGCCTTGACGCGTTCCTCCGCATGCAGCTTCACGAGGTCGGCGAGCGCCTGGTGCCGGCCCAGCCCGTCCACCTCGCCGGCCGTGAAGGCCCGGCCCCACACTGCCAGTCCCGCCAGGCCCACGCCATGGGCCGTCGAGGCGGCGGAACGGCCGCCGATCACCAGCGGCACGCCGGTGCGGATCGTCCCCTTCTTGAACGAGTTGCTCTCCACACGGGTCTTCTGCTCGCGGCCGTCGTAAAAGATCTTCACGCCCTCCGGCCGGCCCGAGCCGTCGTAGGTCAGCGACACGCGCGTCCAGGTGTCGGGCTTGAGTTGGTCGCCGGCCACGATCTTGAGCGCGTCACCCGGCCACTGGTGGACGAGGTGCATGCCGATCCGCCGCTGCTGCACCCACACGTCCCAGCCCCGGTAGCCCTGGGACTCGTCCATCCGGGCCACGACGGCGTAGGCCGAGTCGTTGGCCGGCACCCGCAGCCAGCAGGTGACGCTGAACGCCTGGTCGTGCTCGAAGTCGCCGCCGCTGGCGAGTTCCGCGGCCCGGCCGTCGAGCAGCACTGCCGACGCGCCGCCGGGGCCCGCCAGCCATTTCGTGTTCGGCGTCAGCGGTAGTTCGCTCGGAACGCCCGCCGAAGTGAACTGCGTCGTCAGGCCCTGTCCCTCGCGCAGCGGCAGATCGAGGAGCGGCACGTCCTGTGGCAGCGACTGGGCCACGCCCTCCGGAGTGGCCTGCCTGACCCAGGCCTCGAACTCCTGCCGCGCCTCGCGCTTCCGCTCCTCGATGGCGGCCTGCGCCACCGGCAGCTCGCGCTCGATCTCGGCGAAGCGCTGGCGATCGTCGGGCCGCGGCACCGGCACGATGGGCGGCGTGTTGTGCGCGTTGCCGTCCATCGCCCCCTGGGTCGTGTTGTTGAAGAACGCGGCGAGTTCATAGAACTCCTGCTGCGTGAGCGGGTCGAACTTGTGGTTGTGGCACACGGCGCAGCCCGTGGTCAGCCCCATCCACACCGCCGACGTGGTCTCGGTGCGATCCCGCGTGTAGAGCACGAGGTACTCCTCGGCGATCACGCCCCCCTCGTTCGTCGTCATGTTGCAGCGGTTGAAGCCGCTGCCCACCCGGGCGTCGAGGACCCGCTCGGGGGCGGCATCCGGACCGTGGTCGGTGATCAGGTCGCCGGCCAGTTGCTGGATCGTGAACTGGTCGAACGGCATGTTCTTGTTGAAGGCCTCGATGACCCACTGCCGGTAGGTCCACATCTCGCGGAAGTTGTCGAAGTGGATGCCGTGCGTGTCGGCATAGCGGGCGTAGTCGAGCCAATGCCGGCCGCGGTGCTCGCCCCACTCGGGCTGGGCCAGGAGCATGTCGACGAACTGCTCGTAGGCGTCGGGCCGGGCGTCGGCCACGAAGCCCTCCACCGCCGCCGGGTCGGGAGGCAGGCCGGTGAGGTCGAGCGCCAGCCTCCGGGCCAGCGTGCGCCGGTCGGCCTCCGGGGCCGGCGCCAGGCCCTCCGCCTCGAGCCGGGCGAGGAGGAAGCGGTCGATGGGGTTGCGGGCCCAGCCCTCGTTCTTCACGGCGGGCGGCTCCGGTCGCCGGGGCGGGATGAACGACCAGTGGGGCTCGTAGGGTGCGCCGGCGGCGATCCACATGGTGAGCAACTCGCGCTGGGCCGCCGTGACCGTCTTCTTGGTGGCCGGCGGCGGCATCACCTCCTCGGGGTCGTCGGAGCAGATGCGGTCGAGGATGGGACTCGAGTCGGGGTCACCCGGCACGATGGCCCCGGCCTCGACGGCATCGTCGCGGCGGTCGAGCCGCAGGTCGGCCTTGCGCGAGCCGCTGTCCGCGCCGTGGCAGGAGAAGCAGTTCTCCACCAGGATCGGGCGGATGTCGCGGTTGTAGGCGACCGCGTCGGCCGCCGGGGCGGTCCGCGGGGAGGCAATGAGTGCGCCGAGGGCCAGCAGCGATGTGAGCCCGCTGTGAGTGACCCTGGAGCAGGAAAACAGGCTGTTCATCACCTCCAATCATAGCACCCTCCAGGGCCAGAGGCACGGGGAATCGTTCCCGCGTAACACCCGTGCGGCCTTGGGCTTGCGCCGCGTGGATCGGGCGGGAACTTTTCCGGCTGCCGGCCCATCGAACGAGTGGGTTCGCGTACACTTCCCCGCCGCGGGCGACCGGGGTTTTGCTGGAGGGCTCATCATGGGTGGCGTGGCTTCGCGGCGCGGTCGGTGGAGCGGGCTCGTCGCCGTGCTCGGCATCCTCGGAGGCGCGATCGTGACAGAGCATGGCAGGGCTGATGACACGCCCCAGGGCCCGCGGGCCGGCGCCTGGCAGCGGGTTCAGAAGGCCTTCGACGAGGGCAAGCCGAAAACGGCGCTCGAGGCCCTGGCCGGCGTCGAGCAGGCGGCCGTCGCCGACAAGGCCTGGGCCGAGGTGGCCCGGGCCATCGCCTCGCGGATCGTCGCCGAGACCGGGGATCGGCCACCCGACGATCCCCAGCGGCTCGTCCTCCTGGCCGGCGCGATCGACAAGGCGCCGGCCGAGACCCGCGGCGTCCTGGAGGCGATCCGCGCCAACTGGACGTGGGGCTTCTTCCAGCAGAACCGCTGGCGCTTCCAGCAGCGCACGCAGGGGGGCGCCGACGCCGCCGATCTGAACCGCATCGCCGAATGGGACCTGCCCACGATCGTGGCCGAAATCAGGACGCGGTTCGCCGCCGCCGTCGGCGCCGAAGGCAGCCCCGAGCGGCAGGCGCTCCAGGCACTGCCCGTCGCCGACTGGTCGGCACTCCTGAGGCCCGGCACGATGCCCGACGCCTACCGGCCCACGGTGTGGGACGTCGTGGCCCGCGACGCACTCGAGTTCGCCGCCTCTGGCGAACGGGGGCTTGTCAATCCCGAGGATGCCTTCGAACTCGATGCCGAGTCGCCCGCCCTGGGCACGATGGAGGAGTTCCTGGCCTGGAAACCGGAGGCCGATCCGGCCGTCACCGATTCGTCCTCGCCGCTCCTGGAAACGGCCCGGCTCTACCGGGCCCTGATCGCCTTCCACAGCGCCGACAAGGATCCGACGGCGCTGCTCGCCGCAGACCTCGACCGCATCCTCTGGGCCGCGGGCTCGGCCTTGGGTCCTGAACTCGCCGACCGCAAGCAGGACGCCCTCGAGGCCTTCATCGAGCGCGCGGCCGATCACGAGACGGCGTCGCTGGCCAGGTTCCATCTCGCCACACTCCTGCAGGAGCAGGGGGATCTCGTGGCGGCCCGCACGCTGGCCGCCGTGGGCGCCGAGTCGCATCCCAAGTCGGCCGGGGGCGCGCAGTGCGCGAACCTCGTGGCCACCATCGAGCAGAAGGAACTGTCGCTCGTCACGGAGCGGGCCTGGGCCCAGCCCTGGCCCGTGGTTCGCGTCAGTTACCGCAACATCGACAAGGTGCACCTGCGGGTCTGCAAGGCCGACTGGCAGGCCCGGCTGCGCGCCGGCCGGCCGCACCCGGCCTGGCTCGACGACGCCGATCGGGCCGCGATCCTTGCCCTGCCTGCCGTGCGCGAGCATGCCGCCGAGCTGCCGGCCACGCCCGACTTCCGGCAGCGGCATGAGGACATCGCCGTGGCCGAGGCCCTCGATGCCAAGTCGCTCGAGCCGGGCTGCTATTGGGTGATTGCCAGCCGGCGCGCGGACTTCGGTGACCAGGACAACGTCGTGGCGGTGACGATGGTGCGCGTGACCCGGTTGGCGATCGTGTCAGAGCAGGGGCGGCCGGTGTTCGAAGGGCAGGCCGACGGCGCGGCCCGCGGGCCCCGCCGCCCGCGGGCCCAGCAGGGAACCGGCAGCCTGTCGGGCTACGTCGTCGACATCGCCACAGGCGAGCCGGTGGCCGGGGCCGCCGTAAAGGCCTTCGCACGGGAGCAGGGACCGAACCAGCAGGGCTTCGCCGAGGTGGCGGCGGCCGCCACCGACAGGGAGGGCCGCTACGACCTCGTGGCGCCGCAGGGGCGGGAACTCATCGTCGTGGCCACGGCAACGCTGGGCGGCAAGCCATACGAGATCGCCACCGACTCGACGCACGTCTGGCCCAACGTGATGCCGGCGAAGTCGGCGACGATCGTGCTCGTCATCGATCGCGGCATCCACCGCCCCGGGCAGATCGTGTTCTACAAGGGGATCGCCTGCGAGAGCGAGTTCACGAGCGGCACGTACCGCGCCGTCGCCGACCGCGAGATCGACGTCGTGCTCCGCGATGCCAACGGCCGCGAAGTGGCCAAGGCCCGGCACCGCACCTCGGCCAACGGCTCCTTTCATGGCAACTTCCCCATCGCCACCGGTGCCCTGCCGGGGCAGTGGACGCTGCTGGCGGCGGGCGCTGGCGTGCAGGGCGCCGTGGGCGTCCGCGTCGAGGAGTACAAGCGGCCCAAGTTCAAGGTGAAGCTCGCCGCGCCCGAGGCGCAGGCCGTGCTCGGCGGCGAGGTGTCGGTGGCGGGGACGGCCACCACCTACACGGGTCTGGCCGTGGCCGATGCCAAGGTGGCCTGGCGGGTGGAGCGGCTCGTGCGCTGGCCGCTGTGGTGCCGCTGGTTCTTCCCAGGGCTGCCCTTCGGCGGCGAGGCGCAGCGCATCGCGCGCGGCACGGCCCGCACCGACGCCGATGGAAAGTTCACGGTGGCCTTTACGGCCAAGCCCGACCGCGGCGTGCCCCGGGAATCGCTGCCCGTGTTCACCTACCGCCTCGTGGCCGACGTCACCGATCCGGGTGGCGAGACCCGGTCGGACGAGCGCAGCGTGAGCGCGGGCTACACCGACGTGGAGGCGGCGCTCACGGCCGCCGACTGGCAGGCCGTCGAGAAGGGCGAGCCGGCAGCCGTGGCGATCACGCTCTCCACGACCACGCTCGACGGCGAGCCCCGCGCGGCCACGGGCACGCTCACCGTGGCGAAGCTCGTGCAGCCGGAGGCCGTGGCCCGTGGCGAGATGTGGGGCGACGGCCAGGCGGTGCCCATGCCGCGTCCCGCACGCCGGCCGCAGCGCGGCGGGCG
>QWPN01000097.1 GCA_003671185.1 Planctomycetota bacterium | reverse complement strand
CTGGCCGGGGTCGTCAAGCGCTACGGCGGCCGTGCCGTCCTCGATGACGTCACGCTCGACGTTCCCATGGGCATCACGGGGCTCGTCGGCCCCAACGGGGCCGGCAAGAGCACGCTGGTGCGAGCCATGCTCGGGCTGGTGCGACTCGCGGCCGGCGGCGTGCAGGTGTTCGGCATCGATCCGGCCCGGGCCCCGCGCCGGGTGCGGCGATTGGTGGGCGTCGTGCCCGAGGATGACTGCTCGGTGCCGGGCCTGTCGGGTGTGGAGATGGTGCAGTACGCCGCCCGGCTCTCCGGCCTGCCGGGCAGCGAGGCGCTGCGCCGCGCCCACGAGGTGCTCGACTGGTGCGACGCCGGACAGGAGCGTTACCGGCCCGTGGAGACGCTCTCGGTGGGCACCCGGCAGAAGGTGGCCTTCGCGGCGGCCATGGTCCATGATCCGAGGCTGGTGATCCTCGACGAGCCGACGAACGGTCTCGACCCGCTGGAGCGACGGGCCATGCTCGGCCGGCTCGTGACCTTGGCCCGCGACCACGGCAAGACTGTGTTCGTCTCCACGCACGTGCTGCGCGACGTGCAGTCGATCTGCGACCGCGTCGTGCTCCTGGTACGCGGCCGGGTGCGGCTGGCGGGCTCGGTTCGCGAACTGACGGGGGCCGACTCGCGGGCGCTGCGGCTGGAGGGGGACGGGCCCCTCGACGCGCTCGTGGCGGCACTTGCCCGTGCCGGCGTGCCGGCACGCCGGGTGGATGCCGCCATCGTCCTCGAACCGGCCGACGAGACGGCGCTTCGCGCCGTCTGGCGGTCCGCGCACGAGTGCGGCGTGGCGGTCCGGTCATTGGAGCCGGCCACGCGGCCGCTGGAGGAGGTGTTCCTGGCGGAACTCGAGCAGGAAGCCGCACGGGAGGCCTGCCATGCCGCTCCATGACGTCGGCTACCGCGCCTGGCAGGGCGTGCTGCGACCGCGCGGCCTGGCCGCCGCCGTGATCGCGGGCACCGGCATCCGTCTGGCCTGGAAAAGCCAGTGGCTGCGTCGGGCCGTGCTCTTCGCGTGGAGCCCCGCGCTCGTCTTCGCCGGAGGCTTCTTTGCCTTCGAGCAGGCCGTCGAAGAGCGGTTGCTGGGCGAGCAGGCCGGCGCACTGGGCGCCGGCCGGGCGTTCGACGGCTTGGGCATGTTCGGCGTCATGCTTGCCGACGCCTTGGGAGCCGCCGCCGACGCCGACGTGGACGAGACCCGCAGGCTCGTCTGGGCGCGGCTCCTGCTGGCATTCATGCGCGCCCCGCAGGCGATCCTGCTGGCCATCGTGATCGGCCTCGTCGCGCCGCCGCTGGTGTCGGGGGACCTGCGGGCCAAGGCCTGGTTCGTGTATTTCACGCGGCCGCTGGGGCGGGGGGAGTACATCCTGGGCAAGGCCGCCGTGCTGGCCGCCATCGTGTCCCTGATCACGATGGTGCCAGCACTCGTGCTCTGGCTGGTGGGCGTGCTCGTCAGCCCCAGCCTGATGGTGGCGGCGGCCACCTGGGACCTGCCGGTGCGCATCACCCTGGCCACTGCGGCTCTCACCGTGCCCACGGTGCTCTTGGCGCTGGCCTACTCGTCGCTCACGGCCGAGAGCCGCATCGCCGCCTTCGCCTGGTTCGCCACCTGGGTGGCCGGTTTCATCGCGCATGGCGCGCTGCTCGGCGCCGACATGGCGGCCGCGGCGGCGCGGCCACACGCTGCGGCCGCCGCCGATCCGTTCGCCGACCTGGAGGCCGTGGCCGAAGGGCGGACGCCGCGTCGCTTGCGCTGGCTGGCCACCGCCGCCGGCATCGATGCGCCGGTCGATCGCTGGGCATGGCTGTCGCCGTATCACGCGTTGGGCGTGGTGCAGGCCGGCATCTTCGGCCTGGAGAAGCGGCCCGCCGCGCTGCTGCCGCCCTGCCTGTCACTGGCTGCCATAGCGGCCGTTTCCCTCGCCGTGCTCCTCGTCCGCGTCGATGCGCCGACCAGGGCCTGACCGGCGCGGCCGGCACACCGTTCCATGATCTCGCTCGAACACGTCACGAAGCTCTACGGCACGGTGATCGGCGTCAATGACGTGACGGTCGACCTGGGCGCCGGCGCCCATGGACTGCTGGGCCCCAACGGTGCCGGCAAGACCACGCTCCTGGGCCTGGTGACGGGGCAGTTGCGACCGACGATGGGACGGGTGACGGTCCTCGGCGCCCCGCCGTTCGGCAACCCGCGGGTGCTGGCCCGCATCGGCTACTGCCCGGCCAGCGATCTGGGCGAACGGCGGGCCACGGCCCGCGAGTGGGTGACCTATCTCGTCCGCCTCTCGGGGCGGCACCCGCGGGAGGCCCGGCTGCGGGCCGACCGGGCCCTGGAGCAGGTGGGTCTGGGCGCCGCCGCGCGGCGGCCACTGGGCACGCTCTCCAAGGGCACGCGGCAACGGGCAAAACTGGCCGGCGCCATCGCCCATGACCCCGACCTGCTCGTGCTCGACGAGCCCTTCGTGGGGCTCGACCCGGTGGCGCGACACGACCTCGTGTCGCTGGTGCGGGGCTGGGCCGGCAGCCGCAGCCTGCTCGTGGCCAGTCACCTGCTCCATGAAATCGAGGCCCTGGACGCCGGCCTGGCGGTGATTCTCGGCGGCCGACTGGTCGCCAGCGGCGACGCCCGCGAGATCCGCGACCTCGTCGACGCCGTGCCGGCCGAGGTGCGCATCGCCTGCGACGACCCGCGGCGCATGGCGCAGGCGCTATGCGGCTCGGGCCTCGCCGACAGCCTGCGGTTCGAGGGCCGCGACGGCCTGGTGGTCGGCACACACCGCCCGCGGGATGTGGCCGAACTCGTGGCTGCGACCGCCCACGACGCGGGCATCGTCACGAGCAGGATCACGGCCGGCGACCAGACGCTCGAAGGCGTCTTCGACCGGCTCGTGCAACTGCACCGGGGGGTCGGCCCATGAGCGCCGTCACGGGCATCGCGGCCGTGGCCCGCTTCCAGCTGCGCCGGCTGGTCACGCCGCAACGGCTGACGCTGGGGCTGGTGGGCGCGGCGTTTCCCGCGGCGCTCGTGCTCGCCGTGCGCCGCATCGAACCCGAAATCGACCGCAACGTTCTCGTGGCGCTGATCTACGCCCTGATCCCGGAGGCGGTGTGCATGCTAGGGCTGCTCGTGAGCATGTGCCCCGCGGTGGCCGACGAATTGGAGCGGGGCACGTGGCCGCACGTCGTGGTCCGGCCCCGGGGCCGCCGCTCGCTCCTCGTGGGCACCTTCATCGCGGCCGTGGCCTGGACGGCCGGCATCGCCATGGTGGCGTTGGCCTTGGCCCTGGCGGCGGCCGGGCTGGGCGGCTCACCCGGGCTGGCGGCCATGTTCGCGGCGCTCATCATCCTCTCCTGCCTCGGCCGCGCCGCGCTGTTCGCGCTGCCGGCCGTAATCGTCCCCAAACGGGCGCTCGTGGCCAGCGTCGGCGTGGCGGTCGTCGTCGAATACCTGGCGGGATTCCTACCGGCAGTCGTCAACCAGCTGACGGTGAGCCTGCGGCTGCGCAGTATGCTCGTAGACTGGATGGCCTGGCGACGGGTCCTGCCCGCGGAGTTCCGCCTCATCATCGACGACCGGCCGCCGTGGATGCAGATCGCCGCGCTGCTGCTGCTGGCGGCTACGCTGCTGGTAGTGGCGACCTTGATCCTCGAGCGCCGGCAGTTCCCACCGTCCGCAGAGTCCTGACATGATCGAGGTCGTCGATCTCGTGAAGCACTTTCGGGCGGCGGACGGCAGCGCCGTGCGTGCGGTGGACGGACTCTCGTTCACCGTGGCGCCCGGGGAGATGGTGGGGTTGCTGGGCGGCAACGGCGCCGGCAAGACGACCACCATGCGCATCCTGGCCACGCTCCTGCGACCCGGCTCCGGGACGGCCCGGATCGCCGGCTACGACGTGGGCCGGGATCCGCTCTCCGTCCGCCGCCGGCTCGGCTACCTGTCGGCCACGACCGGCATTCCCGACCGGCTCACGCCCCGCGAACTGCTCCATTCCTGCGGGCGGCTGCACGGCCTCGACCGCTCCGCGGCGGCCGGCCGCGCGGAGCGACTGATCGAGGACCTCGCGCTCGGCGACTATGCCGACCGTCCCTGCGGCCGTCTCTCCTCGGGACAGCGGCAACGGGTGTCGCTGGGGCGGGCCCTGGTGCACGATCCGCCGGTGCTCGTGCTCGACGAACCGACAAGCGCGCTCGACGTGATGGGGTCTCGCGACCTCCTCGACCTGCTGGCCGGCCTGCGGGCCGGCGGCCGCGCCATCCTCCTCTCCACGCACCGCCTGCATGAAATCGAGCACCGCTGCGACCGGTTCCTCATCGTCCATGCCGGCCGCATCGTCGACCAGGGCACGCGCGACGCGCTGGTGGCCGGCCGTCCCGGGGGACTGGAGCAGGCCTTCTTCGCGGCCCTCGAGGCGGGGGTGGGGCCATGATGCGGGAGTCCGGCCGCAGCAGGGCCGTGGCGGCGCTGGCGCGGCGTGACCTGCTCGAATTCGTCCGCGATCGGCGCACGCTGTTCGTCACGCTGCTGATGCCGATGGCGATGTATCCGGTGCTGGCGCTGGCCAGCATGCTCGGCGTGCGCAGCGCCGTCGCCGACCTCGAGGCCCGCCAGACGGCCCGCCGGCTGGTGCTGGCGGTGACGGGCGCCGACGCGGAACCCTTCGCCGAACGGCTGCGCGAGGTGCTCGCAGCGGCGGGACGTGCGGCCGGTCCCGACTGGCCCGCCGCCATCGTGATCGAGGTGCCGCCCACGGCCGATGGGCCAGCCCGGTTCGACGACGCCGACGTCGATGCCTGGATCGACGTGGGCGACGACGCGGTCGCCACGCTCGACGGCCGTGGCACGCTCACTGTCAGTGCGCGACTGTCGACGTCGCGGCCGTCAGGCCGCCGGCAGCGCGACGACCTCGTGGCCGTGCTGCGTGCGCTGGCCGAGGACGCCAGACGCCGCCGGGTGGCGAGCGCCGGCCTGCCCGGGAGCGTCCTCGAGCCGGTCGTGCTCTCGTTCGCCGACGCGCCGGGCGAGGCCGCCGGGGCGGGCCTGCAGGGAGTCCTCCCCACGGCGGTCGGCGGCGTGCTCGTGCTGCTCGCGCTGCTCACGGCGACCGGCGCCTTCTACCCG
Source organism: Planctomycetota bacterium (assembly GCA_003671185.1). Taxonomy (GTDB): domain Bacteria; phylum Planctomycetota; class Planctomycetia; order Pirellulales; family UBA1268; genus QWPN01. Next base: position 10,584 of record QWPN01000097.1, on the reverse strand, counting down.
GCCATCGACGCCATCGCCGGGGAGAAGGAACGGGGCACGATCGAGACGCTGCTCATCGCCCCTTGCAGCGCCGGCGACATCGTGCTGGGCAAGTTCCTCGCGGTGTTCTGCGTGACGCTGGCCACGCTGGCCGCCAACGCCCTCTCGATCGGGCTCACCGCCGCGGTGCTCGTGCGGCTGGCACCGGCTGGCGCGCTGCCGGGGATCGGCCTCACGGCCGCCTGCGCGCTGGTCTCGCTCGTGGCCTTCACGGGGCTGGCGGCGGTGGCCGCGGCGCTGTGCCTGGCCGTGACCTGCGCCGCGCGCAGCACGAAGGAGGCGCAGAACACGCTTACGCCCGTGATCCTGCTCGTCAGCGGGCTGGCTGGCGCGGCGCTCGTGCCCGGATTCGCTGGCGTGGCCATCGCGGCGCTGCCCTTCGCTGGTCACGTGTCCGTGGCCAAGGGGATGTTCGAGGGCGCGGCGGGATGGCCCTGGCTGCTGCTGGTGTCGCTCGCGTCGTCGGTCCTGGTGACCTGGCTGTTCCTGCGGATCACGGCGGCGGCGCTCGGCGACGAGGAACTGCTGTTCCGCGGTCCCGATGCCGCGGTCGGTCCGTTCGCACGGCCGGCCCCACGGCGGCTGCCGGCTCCCAGTCACGGCCTCGTCACCACGCTGCTCGCCCTGGCTGCGTTGTGGTACGTGCAGGCGTTCGCCCTGCAAGATCTCCTGCTCGCCGTGCCGCTCAACCAGGCGGCACTGCTCGTGCCACTCGCGGTGGTCGCCGCCTGGCAACGGGTGAACGCGATCGACACGTTCGGCCTGCGGATTCCCGGCGATGGCCCGGTTCGCGCTGCAACCTGCCTGGCCGGCGCAGCGGCGCTGGGCGCAGGCCTGTTCGTGGTCGGTGCCGCGGCGTTGGTGACCGTGCGCGGGACGGAACTCTCCGCCGAGGCCAGGCTCCTCGCTGAACGGCTCCTGGAACTCGTCCGCGGCGGCCCTTGGTGGTGGGCCTGCCTGCTGGTCGCCGTGTTGCCGGCTGTCGGTGAGGAGCTCTTCTTTCGTGGCTGGCTGCTCTCGGCTTGGTCCGGTGCACGGCCCACGCCTCCGCGGGCCGTGGCCGCCGTGACTGCGCAGGCGGCGGCGTTCGCGGCCTTTCACCTGCTTCCCGAACGGCTGCCGCAGACATTCATCCTGGGACTCGTGCTGGGCTGGATGACGCTCCGCTCCGGGAGCATCCTCCCGGCGATCGTGGCCCACGCGGCCCACAACGCCGTGCCCGTCGTGCTCGTGGCCCTCGCCGACGAGCGGATGGCCGGCGGCGCTGCCGTGCCCGCCACGATCGTGGCGGCCGCGGTAGGATGTCTGGCCGTCGGCGCGGCCATGATCGCTGCCGGCACGCAGGGACGCGGAGCCTCCCACCGGTGCAACGACCCAGCATGACATCCCATCGCGGCAGGGCAGGCCTGCTCGGTGCCTGGCTCTGCACGGGCGCGATGCTCACCTCCCTCCCGGCCGCGCCGGCCGACGCCCAGCCCACGGAGCACAACGCCACGCCGCTCGTCGTGGGCGTGATGCCCATGGCCGCGGCGCTCGAATGGACGGGGCCCCGTCCCACCGGCGTGATCGTCGACGTGTGGGACGAGATGGCCGGCCGGCTGGGCGTAAAGACCCGTTTCCAGCGCACCGACACGCTGTCCGGCCTGCTCGACATGGTCACCTCCGGCAGTGTCGACGTCGTGCTGGGACCGCTGGCGATCACCGAAGAACGCGAACGCGTCATCGACCTCACGCACCCGATCTTCCACTCCGGCCTGCGGATCGCGATCCGGCAACGGACCGAAACGGGCTTTCTGCCGGCCATCCGCTCGCTGATCTCGTGGCAACTGCTCGGCCTGCTGGGCGGGGTGTTGGTGCTGGCCGTCCTCTCCGGGCACCTGCTCTGGTGGCTGGAGCGCTGGCACAACCCTCACTCGTTCCCGGCCGCCTACCCGCGCGGCGTCTGGGAGGCGGTGTGGTGGATCGCCTCCACGGTCGTCTCCGGCGGCTGCGACGACAAGCACGTCGATGGCGCTGCCAGCCGGGCCCTGGCCTTCGCCTGGATGATCGGCGGCATCGTGCTGGTGGCCGCGTTCACCAGCGCGCTGACGGCGACGATGACCGCCGAGCGGGTCACGGGCACGATCCGCTCGGCCCGCGACCTGGCGGGCCGCACGGTCGGCTGCCAGAAAGGCGCGGTGTCGGTGGCGTCGGTCCGCCAGCGCGGCGGCCGCGCCGAGGAATACCCGACGATCCGCGAGGCGCTCGATGCGCTGGAACTGGGCATGGTGGAGGCGGTCGCGGCCGAGAGCCAGTCGCTGATGTACACGGTCAACGAACGACGCGAAGGAAATCTCCGCCTCGTGGGGCCGCTCTTCGACTCGTTCGACTTCGGGCTGGGACTGCCCAGCAACAGCCCGCTCCGCGAGGACCTCAACACCATCATCCTGCGCATGCGCGAGGACGGCACGATGGAGCGGCTCAAGGAGCAGTGGCTGGGGCGGCACGACTGATGCCGTCCGCGGTCAACGCCAGCTGCGGAAGGGCTCGTAGATCCGCACGGCGAGCAGGAGTTCGCTGGCGGAGAAACCCGTCGTCACCAGCCCGCTGTCGACGGGCACGCCGCCGCTGTACAGGGTGAGCAGGCTCTGCCCCGTGCCCACGCCGTAGAAGCGATAGCCGAGGTCGAGGGTGATGCGGTCACTGACGGCATACAGCAGGCCGCCACCGGCCTGCCAGGCGAACTGCGCGATGGCGTTGGCGCCGAGGATTTCGATTGCGGACGTCCGATCGACCACCGTGTAGTCGAAGCTGTAGCCACCGGCGCCGATGCCGCCCCCCGCATACACGCCGAACCGCTCGCCGATCGACACGTCCCGCCAGAGGTTGACGAGTGCCGACCAGTTCTGGTCGATGGCCAGACGGGCGAATGCGTCCGGGCTCGACTCCTGCAGCGCGAAGCCGTCCCGATAACGCCCCTCGAATTCGAGCCGCACCTGGCCGCGAGGCCTCGCCAGCGCCATGCCGGCCGCAGCGCCCGCCGTGAACAGGTTCCGCGACGCGATCACATCATCATCGGCCGCCAGCGCGGCCCAGGAACTGCCCACGATCGGGGCCAGGTAAAACCGCGGGCCCGCATCCCCGCCGGCGTCGATCGTGGCGCAGGGCAGAAGCGGAGCGGGCGACGCGCCGGGAAGTCGCGAGAGTGCCGCCAGGTCGATGGGCGTGCCGGGGTCCGTTTCCACGGCTCCCACCCGGCCGGCCGCCACAGCCAGCGCCGCAATGATCGCAAAGCCAAGCCTGCTCGCGATCATGACCCCTCTCCCACAAGCCAACCACACCACACAGTCATGCCCCGCCACGGCGCCCCCCAACTCCAACGGCTATCGACGGCCGGGCGCTCATGCGATCGGATCGATGCGACGAGGCCGTACGACCGCTACCACCGGCCCGAGCACGGCCGGCAGAGTCGGCGCGACAGGAAGCGGCGCCCCCGCGTCAGCAGCCGTTCAGGCCCCGCCGACGAGCCCCTCCAGGGCCTGCAGGCGCTCGCGGAGTTCGGCAACCTGCCGCTCAAGATCCACAATCCGTGCGCTCATGCCCCCGGCGTCGCTCCCGCACGCGTGGCCGGCATCGGTCTCCTGGTCGTCGACCTCGGCAGCGCCGCCGACAGCCGACGCGCCGGCCGAGACCCCCAGACCGGCCCGCACCTTTTCCAGCTTTTCCGGCGGCAGCAGTCCATGGGTCAGCATGCGACCACGGCCCGGCGGCGAGAGCCATATCACCAGCCCTCGGCCTGCAAGCTTGTCGAGGTGGCTGCGCAGCGTCTCCAAGTCGGGGATCGGGTCCATGCGGCTGGCCCGGCCGCGCAGATCGCCCTCGGTCTGCTCGCCGCGCAGGAGCAGTTCGCCCATGATCGCCAACTCTTCCTTCTCCACGCCCAGCCACTCATAGGCCAGGTGCCGGTAGCGCGGGATCTTGCCGCTGCCGAACACCTCGGCCATGGCTCCACATTCCCGCAGCCCCCGCACGGCCCGCATCACCTGCTCCTCGTCGAGCGTCATCGCCGGGTCGCGGTTGCTCTTCTGGTTGCAGCCGGTGACGAGGCCGTTGAGCGACAGCGGATACTGGTCGGGCGTGGTCTTCGCCTTCTCGATGAGCACGCCGAGCACGCGTCGCTCGAAGGCGTCGAGAGGACGGATGCGGCTCTGGGGCTGGTTGGCCTGATCGGCGGCGGTGGGTTCCATGGCCGCAGCATGGGGGCGGCGGCCGCCGCCGTCAACGCACCGCCCGCAGCGGGGCCGCCGCGGCCTGGCGCACGCGGATTCCGGCCGTGGACGGCGCCGCCAGCGACAGCAGCGCGGCGTTGCCGGCCACGTCGCGGATCGCCCCCCCCGCGGGCAGCCACAGCCGTCGGCCCACCGTGATGCCGGCGGGCGCCCGGTCGGCGGGCACGATCGCGTAGCGGAACACGAGTGTGTCGGTGCCGGAGCCGGACACGTACGCGGCACGCCTGGGTGTGCGGCCCACGAGCAGGCTTGCGTACGGCGTCCCGGTCACGGTCACCGACTCACTGAAGCGGATGGAAAAGGTGAGCACGTCGCCGGCCCGGTACGTCCCGGCAGCCGGCACGACGACGGCCAGCACCCGCGGCGGAACGGTGTCGATGCGGATGGACGAGGCGTCGACCGTCGGCAGGGCGACCCGCACCGTCGCGGCCCCCGGGCCGCGCAGTGCCGCCGCAGCCGGCACCCCGACAGCCGTGCCGAGGGCGATTCCATCGGCATCCTGATCCTGCCGGGTCACCGTGTAGGCGAACGAGAGCGTGGCCGAACCGGAGCCGCCCACGAACGCGGCGGACCGCGATGCCGTGCCGATCACCAGCGGGAGCGACGGCCGGCCGGTCACCGTCACCGGCGCCGTCATCACGATCTGAAACGTGAGCACGTCGCCGGCCCGGCGCACGCCGGCCGCGGGCAGGCTCACACCCTGCACCGACACGGCCTCCGGCGGTTGCGGAAGCGGCGGCGGAACGACGGCCACGCCCGCGGACGCGAAGGCGCCCGCCGCCTGCGGGCCCGACCGTGCCGCACCCGTAAAGTCGTATGCCACGGCCGTGTCGGTGCGTCCGGCCGGCACGGCAGGCCGGGCGGGCGCGTCGGACCAGCCGAAGGTCGGCATCGGCACCGTGGCCGGCGGCAGGAACGCGGCATCGAGGCGGAAGTCACCACCCGCCGGATCGACGAGTCGCGGACGCACCGTGTTGATCGAGTTGTACGCGAGCACGTCGGCCGCGAGCGTCTCCGACTCGATCCCCAGAGGCATGTCCGCAGCACCGTTCCAGATCACGTTGCCACGGATCACGACGTTGTCGTCGGCCCGGGCCGGATCAGGGATGTTCGAGCCGGCCGAAGGGGTCCGCGAGCGGGCCACCGTGAACTGCTGCCACTGGCTGGCGAAGCCGTCGGGATTGAGGACCACGTTATTGAGGATGAACACATTGCGGTTGGGGATCGGCTCGTCGCCCCCCACGACCGTCGTGCCCCAGCCGCCCTGGGCCAGGTAGCCCCGGCAGGTGGCCTGGTCGCCGTCGCACGTCCGCGACCCGAACACGACCTCGATGACGTGGCTCCGCGCCCCCACGCGGTACAGCGTGTTGTGCGCCATGAGGATGTCGTAGCCGCCGTTGACCCCCATGCCGGCGCCCGCGGTGTCGTGGATCACGTTGTTCGTGAACACGATGTCGTAGGCCTCGTAGTGCAGCCAGGGCGAGACCATGAACTCGAAGCCGGTGCCCTGGCCGGCCGTGAAGCCGCCGGTGCCGGCGTCGAAGAACTCGTTGCCGGTCACGGTCAGGTAGGCCGAGCCGCCCTTCACGTACATCGCCCAGTCGTTGGAGCGGTGGATGCGGCAGCCCACCACGTGGCCGTACTGCACGCCCACGAAGTCGACGGCGTTGTCGGTGGCCCCCGAGATGTCGCAGCGTTCGACGTAGACGTGCTGGCACTGGTTGGCCTTGAACGTCTCCTGCGGGGCGGCGTAGGCGGCGATGTCCCCCGTGCCGCGAATCGTGGTGTCGCGGACGAGCACGTTCGTGCAGCGTTCCAGGTGCAGCACGTCTCCGCCGCCGGCCGTGAGGTCCAGCCCGTCGAGCACCAGGTGCCGGCAGTCGAACACGTTCATGTTCGGCAGCCGGGCCGAGCCGGCCCCGTCGGCGGCGCGGATGATGACGGGCGCGGCCTGGGTGCCGTGGCGACTTTCCCAGTAGTTGGGCACGATCGATTCGCCGTAGGTGCCGGCGACGAGATTGATGCGCACGCCGGTGGACAGTTCCGTGCCCATCGGCACGCGGCGCCAGGCCTCGGAGAGCGTGCGCAGGGCCTCGCCCCGGCTGCCGCCGCCCCGGGCGTCGCTGCCGGCGACGGGGTCGACCCAGACATCGGCCACGACGGGTGTCCCCAGGTCGTAGGCGGGCAGCAGGCCGGTGCCACTCATCACCTGCCGCCGTTCGCAGGTCTCAAACACCACGCACGGTGGACGCGGGCGCCGGATCGGCCGCCGCGGAAACCAGGAGCCGGACATGACGCACCTCCGTGCGAACGGGCGGCTGCGCGCCGCGGAACCGTCATGCCCCTGATGCCGGTATTATTCGCCCCCGGATCGGGAAAGGCAAACGACCCGTCAGCCGGCCACGAGTATCACCGCCAAGGCAGCCAGCCCCACACACACCAGCGCCACCCCCATGTAGCGGGCGATGGGGGGGCGGTTGGCGTAGCGGTAGTCGTCGCTGGCGATAGCGGCCAGCATGCGGCGGTGCTCCCACATTCCCGCCAACGTGGCCGCCACGCCGAGCAGGATCAGTGCGGCACCGAACGCGCGGGTCTTGACAGCGGAGAAGCCGGACAGTCGGCCGTCCAGGTTCAGCGCCGCCTGCCCCAGCCGCTCGATGCCGAACCCCAGGCTGATCATGGCCAGGCTGGTGCGGATCCAGGCCAGCAGCGTGCGGTCGGCCGCCTCCCGGTTGCGTTCCCGGGCCAGTTCGTTGGCCAGGCTCGTGTCGTGCCGCGAATCGTCACCCGAGTCGTTCATGGGGCTACCGGACCTCGACGGCGACGCTCTGCGAGTGGGCGGAGAACTCGGGGGCGTAGCGGCTGCGGATCGTGGCAAAGCCGCTCGATGCCGCGCCACGGTGGGCGGCGCGGAGCGAGTATTCGAACACGTGCGTGCCCCGCGGCAGCCGCTCGAAGAACATCTGCGTCGACGTGTCGCGCACGGCCACGTACCAGCCCGCGCCGTCGGCGAAGCGCCATCCGGAGAGCACGTCGACCGGCTCGGTGAGGCTGGGCCGGTGGTCGGCCAGTTCCAAGAACTCGTAGTCGCGGTCGCTCGTGACGACGAGACGGACGACGAGTTCATCGCCGAGTTCGATCGTCGTGGCCTGCCCGTCCTTGGCCGGCACCAACTCCGGCCCGGCCTTGGTGAATCGCTTCACGAACAGTTTCTTCTCCACCGCCAGTTCCTCGCGGCCCACGGCCGGCACGTTGGCGATGTCGTCGAGGTACTGCCAGTGCACGCCGCCCCAGGCCAGGCCCGCCTCGGGCTTTTGCAGGGTCACGGCCGCCATCAGCGGAGTGATCTCGCGGCGCACGAGCCGGGTCTCGAAGAACCCGGTCCCGACCTCGACCTTCTCGGGTTGCACCCGCTCGCCCCCCACCGTCACCGTGACGAGCTGCTGGGCGGCGAGCAGGTCGCCGCCGCGGCCGAGCAGTGCCCCCACGGCGTCGGCCGTGGCCCGGTTGCCCGGCCAGCGGCTGGTGCGCTTCTGCGATAGGAGCCAGACCTTGAGCGCCTCGACGGCCTCGGCGTCGCCGGCCACCTCGTCGAAGGCCTCGATCATGATCGCCTGCGTCTCGATCGGGGCCGAGGCCCAGCTCCACCAGCAGGGATGCCGGTCCCGCCACCACATCCCCTGCCAGGACTCCTTCTCGGCGCCCGGCTTCACGTCCGCGTCGACGGACCGCTGCTTGAGGCTGTCGACGATCGACAGCGCCGTGTCCCGGTCGCCGGCGCGCTTGAGCGCGATCGCCAACTGGCCCTGCGACCGCCGCGCGTCGAGCTTCATCCACGTGGTGCGGCCCACGCCCAGGCCCCACTCGATGGCGGCCGCGGCCTCGCCCTGGGGCGGGACGTCCTTGCTGAAAAAGCTCCGCGCGTAGAGGGCGTAGACACCGATCGGCGTCAGCACCGGCTCCTTGACCTTCTCCGCCCAGCGGCGTTCCTCCACCAGCCGGCCGTCGAGCCAGGGCAGCGCCTGCAGCGCGGGCTGCACGTCGATGTCGACGCCGGCGGCGCGGAGCCGGCCGAATCCGGCGATGATGCCCAGCGTCACCGAGTCGCAGGTGCGTCCGCCAGGGAACCAGGGCCAGCCCCCGTCGCCGCTGCGCAGGGCCTGGAGCCGGGCGAGCGCGGCCTGCGTCTCGTTGGCCGCGCGGGTGGCGTCGAAGAGCAGGCCGATCCGGGCCCGGGCCTCCTTCTCGTCCACCGCGTCGCGCACCCAGGGCGTTTCGGCAAGCAGCGTCTTGACGAGATCGGTGTTCTTCTCGAGCGGGCTCTCGAGCGCCGCGGTCCCGCGCCACTGTTCGAACACCCTGGCGATCCGCGGATCACTCGTGGCCAGGTGCCGGGCCAGGCTGTTGGCGTAGAGCCTGGTGAACAGCGTCTCGGTGCTCTCGTCGGCCTCCTCCATGAGGCAGGGCAGGGCGAGCACGGCGTACCAGGCGGGATTCGAGGCTGCCTGCACGACGAGCGACTGGCTCTCGATGGCGCTGCCCTTGGAGGCGGCCAGACGCTCGAGATTCACCTTCCGCTCGCCGGGGCCGCGGATCGTGACCGGCACGGTCTCGGTGACGAGCACCCGCCGCGGCAACACCGGCAGGAGCGCCTCCTCGCCGTCACTGGCCTTGCCGGCCGTGCCCGTGGCCAGGTAGCGGAGCACGTCGGTGCCGTCGGCCACCTTCACGGTGAACACGACCGGCTTCGATTCGCCCGCCGCCAGATCGAAGGGCTGCTCCTTGAGGCCGCTGATGAGGCCGCTGCGATCGTCGTTCGTCCGGGCGTCGGCAAGCGTGAGCCGCACGCTGCCCGACAACCGGCCGGTCGAGGTGTTGCTCACCTTGACGGGCAGTTGCACGACGTCCCCCTCACGCAGGAAGCGCGGCACGAGCGGCTCGACCATCAGGTCCTTGGCCGACACGCAGGTGTCGCTGATCGTGGCCGAGCGGAGCTGGGCGTCGTGGGCCAGGCCCTTGAACTGCCAGGTGGTGAGCGTGTCGGGGAGCGTGAACTCGATCGTCACGTTTCCCTGCTCGTCGGCCACGAGCGTGGGCAGGAAGAACGCCGTCTCGACGAGGTTCTTCCGCGGCGGCGGGGCCGCGCCAACGGCCCCGGCGGCGGGTGGTTGCCCCGGGCCCGTGCCGTCCTTGTCTCTGCCCAACTGCCCCTGCTGCTCGAGCTGGTTGGCGGCCTTCGCCATCGGCGCGGCAGCCGCGTCCGATGGCGCATCGGCCATCATCAACGCCGCGGGCTCTCCTGGCCCCGCCCTCATCGCCATGCCGCGCCGGACCATGCCACCGCCGCCCATGCCCCAAAACTGGCCGCCCAGCGGCGATCCAAACGGGTCGCGGAGCGCGCGGTACGTGGTGGCCGGCACGTCTTTGTAGGCCACGGCAAACGCGCCGCGGACGTGGTTGAACCCCTCGGGGCCGTTCGTGAAAGCGACCGACACCGCGCCCCACTCCTGCCGAAACAGGTTCATGAGCCCGGCGCCGGGCCACTGGTGCGCGGCGAGCGCGTCGAGCGACTGATCGTAGAGCGTGGCCACCATCTCCGCCACGGCCGGCACCGCCGGCCCCGACACCGGATCGGCCAGGGAGGCGATCTTCGCCCGCCACACCTCCTTGGCTCCCGGCTCGAGCCGGCGCGTGAACCGCTCCCAGGTGATGGAGAGCTTCTTGTTGGTCCAGGGCACGTTCACCACCTGCGACTCGGAGCGCAGCCGGCCCTCGCGGACCATCCAGGCACGCACCGTGAAGCCGCCGCGGTGCTCGTCGGCCACCTTCACGGCCACCGGCCACTGCGTCCGCTTGGGATCGGTCCAGAACCGCTCCAGCACCTCGCCCGCACGGGACACCTCGACGAGCACGCGACCGGAGCCGTAGCCGGTGCCGAGCAGGGCCTCGAACTGGCCGCCCGGTTCCACCGACTGCTGGCGTGACTTCATCACGAAGGGCCGCTTCACGCCATAGCGATCGGCCGCCGGATCGACGACCTCGACGAGCATCGTGGCCTTCACGGCCGGCACGTCGCCCCGGGCCGGGATCTCGAACGTGGCTCGGTAGATGCCCGCCGCGAGGTGCGCCGTGGCCACGGCCCCGCCGCTCGTCTTGTCGGTGGCGAGTTCCTTGGTGAACACGGCCGCCCCCGCCTCCCAGGTCTCGGGATTGGCGGGATCGGGCCGGACCGGCTGCGGCGCGGGGCGCACGACGGCGGGCCGCCCGCCGCGCTGCG
>QWPN01000043.1 GCA_003671185.1 Planctomycetota bacterium | reverse complement strand
TGGCCGAACCGGTCCCGGGCCTCAGCCACCGCAGTAGTCGATGGCCCGGGCGATCTCGCTCTTCAGGTCGTTGCGGGTCACGATCCGGTCCACGAAGCCGTGCTGCAGCAGGAATTCGCTGGTCTGGAAACCCTTGGGCAGATCGACCCGGATCGTGGCCTTGATCGTGCGCGGGCCGGCGAAGCCGATCAGGGCTCGCGGCTCCGCGAAACACAGGTCGCCGAGCGACGCGAAGCTGGCCGCCACGCCGCCCATGGTGGGGTTCGTGAGCACGGAGATGAACAGGCCGCCGGCCTGGGAATAGCGGGCCAGGGCCGCCGACACCTTCGCCATCTGCATCAGGGAAAGGATTCCCTCATGCATGCGGGCACCGCCGCCAGAGGCGCTGATGATGATGAGCGGCAGCTTGCCTGCAGTGGCCCGCTCCACGAGTCGCGTCAGCCGCTCGCCCACCACGCTGCCCATGCTGCCCATGATGAACGCGGAGTCGGTGACGCCGCAGGCCACGCGTCGGGCCCGGATCATGCCGGTGCCGGTGAGGGCCGCGTCGCGCAGGCCGGTGCGCTTCTGCTCGGATACGATCCGCTCGGCGTAGGGCTTCTTGTCGCGGAAGCCGAGCGGGTCAGTGGGCCTGATGCCGGCATCCCATTCCTCGAACGTGCCGGCATCGAACAGCTGTTCGATGCGCTTGGCGGCCGACACATACCAGTGGAAGCCGCACTGTGGGCAGACGTTGAGAAGGTCCTCGGCCTCCTTGCGGTAGATGGTGGCACCGCAGCCGTCGCACTTCAGCCACAGGCCCTCGGGCACGCCGCGTTTGGCACGCGGGCCGCGGCCTGCGGCGGGGGGGGCCGGGTTGTCCGCCGGGGTCTGGGCGGCTGGTCGCGGCGCGGCCGCCGGCGGCGGCGCGGTGTCGACGGCCGTGTCTGCTCGGCTCGCGGTGGATGGGCGGCGGCGCTGCATGCTGGCTGAGGGAGGAGGTTTCCGACGCTGCGGGTAAGGAAAAGTGTATCGCGGTGACCGGTCCCGATGCTGCGCCGGAATCGCCGCCGGCCGTGGCCCGTCAGGTGGGTGTGGCGTCCCTCAATCGTGCCGCCCGTCCCCCTTCCAGGGAGCCGCGTCGCGACAGCCACTGGGCGGCCACGGGCAGTTCGCTGACGGGGTCGTGCTCCGACTCCAGGCTCCACAGGTCGCCCATCGAACGGCCCGACACGATCCAGCGGACGACGCGATCCAGCGGATGCGGCACCACCAGCGCAATCCTGCCCGCGGGATGCCGGCGGAGAATTTTCTCCAGAGCGTGCTCCACACGCACGCAGGCGTCTTCCAGCAGTTCGCCCTCGGGCGGCGCCACCGCCCACGGGTTGTCCTGCCACTGGCGGTGCAGCCGCGGCTGCTTGCGGCGGATGTCGTCGACGAGCATGCCCTGCCACAGTCCCATGTTCAGATTGGCGAACCCAGCCACCCGGCGCGGACGCAGGTCGCAGGCGCGGCCGAAGATGCGCGCCGTTTCGGTCGCGCACTGCGAGTCCGCCGCGTACAGGGCCGCGGGAGAAGCCGTGGCCAACAGGGCCGCGGCGTTCTCCGCCTCGCTCACGCCAGCTGCGCAGAGCGGCAGGTCGAGCGTGCCACGGATGCGTTCCTGCAGGTCGTAGTCGGTGATGCCGGCGCGAATCAGGATCAGGTGGTCGGGCATCGGATGGGATGGGTCTCCAGGAGGAAGGATGCGGCGGCGTCAGGCCGCCGATCGCGCCAGTGATTCCAGTTCGGAGATGGCGCGGGAGTAATCGGAGGATCGGATCACGGCACTGCCGGCCACGATCAGTTCGGCGCCGGCGGCGGCCGCGGGCCCCACCGTGTCGGCGGAGATGCCGCCATCGACGCCCAGCAGGAACGAGCCCGAGCGGCGGCCGCGCAGCGCGGCCAGATGGCGTAGTTTTTCCAGCGCCACCGGCTCGAATCGCTGGCCGCCGAAGCCCGGCTCCACGCTCATCACGAGCACGCCGTCACAGGCATCGAGAAAGGGCTCGATGCGGTCGACGGGAGTCCCCGGGCTGATCGCCAGATGGGCCCGGGCGCCCAGCGACGTGATCGTGTGCAGGGCGGCCCGCGGGTCGGCCAGGCCCTCGACGTGCACGGTCACGATGTCGACGCCGAGTTTTGCCCAATCAGCCAGCGAACGCTCCGGCTCCTCGACCATGAGGTGCACTTCGATAGGCACACGGGCCGCGCGCCGCACGGCTTCGACGACGACGGCGCCATACGTGAGTTGGGGAACGAACCGGCCGTCCATCACGTCGAGATGCAGGGCGGCGGCCCCGGCCTTTTCCAGCCGCCCCACCTCGTGGGCCAGGTGGCCGAAGTCACAGAGCAGGAGGGCGGGCAGGACGACGGGCCCATGGGCCGCGAGAGTTGCCGTCACCGTGTCGAAAGCCTGGCCTGCCGGGTGCGTCACGTGCATGCGAACGGAGGACCGGAGCGGGGCCTCCTTGCGGCCCGCATCGTCGTCCAGTTTACACAACGGCCCGAATGGGCGTGGAGTGCGGCCAACTGCGTTGCCCCACAGGGGGTTGCGCCGTGTCGGCTGGGGGTGGGAGCGACCTCTCCCGGCCTTCGCGAAACCCGGCCGAGCGGTACCTTGAACGCAGCGCCCCGGGCGCCCGGAGCGCCATGCCATGACACCACAGCCGCTGGGGGACACCGCCGTCGTGATGCACATCGCAGGCGCGCCCGGGGATGTGTCCGCGGAACGCGCCGCCGCCCTGGCGGCGGCGGTCGGTCGAGCGGCGGCCGCCGGTGTCGTCGATGTGGTGCCGTCGCTCGACCGCGTCACGGTGGTCTACGACATCCTGCGGATCGGCAGCCAGGCCGCCCTGCTCGCCGAGTTGTCCAAGGTCGCGGACACGGTGCCCGCGGCCGGCGTCTCGGCAGCCGGAAGGCTCCACGAGATTCCCGTTTGCTACGGCGCTGAACACGGCCCCGATCTCGACGAAGTGTGCCAGCGGCACGGCATCGGCCGCGCGCGGTTCATCGAGTTGCACACGGCGCCCGCCTACAGCGTGCAGGCGATCGGGTTCGTCCCCGGCTTTCCCTACCTGGGCGGCCTGTCTGCGGAACTGGCCACGCCCCGCAGGGCCACGCCGCGGCCCATGGTGCCCGCGGGGGCGGTCGGTATCGGTGCCGGGCAGACCGGCATCTACCCGTGCGCCACGCCGGGCGGCTGGAACCTCGTGGGACGGACGGGCGCGGTCCTCTTCGATGCAGGCCGCGAGCCGGCGGCACTGCTGCGGGCCGGGGACCGCGTGCGGTTCGTGGAGACGACAGCGGCGGACCTGACCGAGATGCTGGCGCAGTCGCCGCCGCCTGCGCCTGCCGCCGCGGACACCGCGATCGAGGTCGTACGGCCGGGACTGGCCACTTCGATCCAGGACCTGGGACGGCCCGGGTTCCGCGCCATGGGAGTGCCGCTCGGCGGAGCGGCGGATGCGATCGCCATGCGCGTGGCGAACCTGATCGTGGGCAATGCGGAGTCCGCCGCGGGGCTCGAGTTCACGCTCGTGGGGCCGGACCTGCGGTTCGAGTGCGATGCCGTGGTGGCGCTCGGCGGCGGCGAGTTCGCCGGGCTGCCGCGTTGGCGTCCCGTGCGGGTGACGGCCGGCACGGTCTTGTCGCTGGGGCATGCACGGCAGGGCTGCCGCGGATACCTGGCGATCGCCGGCGGCGTAACCGTGCCGCTGCGACTGGGCAGCCGCAGCACATACGCGCCCGCCCGGCTCGGCGGCGCGACCGGCGCGGCGCTGGCGGCCGGCGACCGCGTGCCGATCCTGCCCGGCGCGGCCACGATCCGCGGTGCCTGGAGCCTGGCCGCGGACCTCGGCGCCACAGCCAGGTCGCCATGCGAGTTGCGAGTCATCCCCGGCGCCCATGCCGACGAGAGCGACACCGCAGTGTGGCGCACCGCGTGGCGGGTGAGCAGCCGCTCCGACCGGATGGGCATCCGTCTCGAGGGCCAGCCTGTGTCCGGCGGGCGGGCCGACATGGTGTCGGCCGCGGTTCTGCCCGGCATGATCCAACTCCCACCCGACGGCCGGCCGATCATCCTGCTCGCCGATGCGCAGACGATCGGCGGCTATCCCGTGATCGGGCAGGTGATCGCCGCCGACCTGCCCCGGGCCGCGCAGTTGCGTCCCGGCGACGTCGTGCACTGGCGGCAGGTCGGGCTTGCCGAGGCCCATGCGGCGCTCCGCGAGCAGGCGGCATGGCTGGCCGCACTGCGGGAGTCCCTGGCGGGCCGCGTGACCTGGAGCGCGTGAATGACGATCGACCTGAATTGTGATCTCGGTGAAGGCGGCGTGCATGACGCAACGCTGATGCCGCTGATTTCCTCGGCCAACATCGCCTGCGGCGGACATGCCGGCGACGAAACGACGATGGCGGCTGCCGTCGACCTCGCCCGCCGCCATGGCGTGGCGATCGGGGCCCATCCCGGCTACCTGGACATCGCGGGCTTCGGCCGGCGCGAGGTGCCGCTCACTCCGGAGGCGACGGCGGACCTCGTGCTGCAGCAGGTCGCCGCCCTGGCGCGGATCGCCGGCCCGCGACTGCACCACGTGAAACTGCACGGCGCTCTGTACGCGACAGTGAACCGCGATCTGGATCGCGCCGCTGCCGTCGTTGCGGCGCTGGCCGATCACTGGCCCCGGCTGGCGGTCTACGCCTTGGCCGGCAGCCCATTCGCCTCCCTGGCTCGTAGCGCCGGCCTGGCAGTCGCCGCGGAGGCGTTCCTCGACCGCGGCTACGCCGTCGACGGCACCCTGCTGCCCAGGTCTGCGCCGGGGGCAGTGATCCGCGATCCACTTGCCGCGGCGGCCCGAGCCTGTCGGTTCGTCGAGGCGGGCCTGGTGGCGTCGGTGGCGGGCACCGACCTCGCCATTCGGCCCGACACCCTGTGCCTCCACGGCGATGGCAGCGATCCGGTGTCGCTGGCACGCGCGGTGCGGAACGCGCTCGACGATGCCGGCGTGGCCGTGCGGCCCCCCGCAGGCCGCCGAGGGCCGCCAGACATCGGGTGAGCCGTCAGGGCACGTCCCCGAGGGCCAGGGCCGCGAACGAAGCAAGCCAGTGCTCGCCCACGTAGTTTCCGCCCAGCACATGCGGCAGGCCGGCGGCGAGATTGCGGGCCGAGGCGGCGGCCAGATCGTCCCGCCGCGGGTCGTCGGCGGGCAGCCCGGCACCGATCCTGCGCAGCATCCAGGCCCGCGACAGTGCCAGGCCGTCCAGATGGGCGATCTGGGCGTCGGCGCGGTCGCTGACCCGGGGCGGATCAGCGAGCGGGCCGATGCCGTGCGGCAGGAGGGCGGAGAGCCGCGCGGGGAAGGAGGCGGGGGGCAACACCGCCCGCACGAACGCGGCCACCGCCAGGCTCGGGGAGAGAAAGTCGGTCAGGGACGGCTCCCAGTGCAGCGGTGCGTCGCGGTCGTCGCCATGCCAGCGGCGGGCCGCGTCCTCGAGCACGGCGGCGAGCTGCGGGGCGTCGCAGGCATGCGCGTAGTCGATGGCCAGGATCGCCGCGAAGGCCGTGTTGGCATGAGCACCAGTGCGGATCGGGTAGGGGGCGGAACGCACGAATGCTTCCAGTCGGGTAGCAAGATCGACCGCCAGGGGATCGAGGGCCGCGCACCAGGCCACAGCCCGCGAATCGGACTGCCGCAGCCGCTCGAGTTCGGCGCGCAATTCCAGCAACCACGCCCAGCCGTAGGGCCGCTCGAACGTTCCGCCCGCTGAGCTGGCGCAGTACGCCCGTTCCCGGGCCAGGAGCGCAGGCGTCAGCCGGTCGTCGAGCCAGGCCACGATCCGCCCTCGCTCCGGCACGCCGGGATGCAGCCGCAGGATGCGGACCAAAAGCCAGTGCATGTGCACGCTGGAGTGCCAGTCGTAACTCCCAGAAAACACCGGGTGCAGGGCGATGTGGTCGGCGGCGGTGGCGTCTGCACCTGCCACCAGCAGGTGGTCCAGTTTGTGCGGATACGGCCGGGCCACGTTGGCCAGCGCCACCCGGGCACAGGCCGATGCGAAGGCGGCGTCGAAAGCGGGGTTCGCCGGCCCTTCGCCCCCGCCAGTCGCGCCGTCAGTCGAGCAGGATCTCATTCGGGTGTCCGCGTCCCGTGGACAGTCGGCCGATCGGGGACGGCGATTGGTCGGCCACCGCCGGCCCGGGCGTCCGACGGCGGGCCGGGCGCCACCGTCCTGTTCTATAATGAATCGTGTGCCCGACCGAATGCGGCCCGTCTTCCCCTTGCTTGGAGTCGGCGCGTGAAGAGCGACGGTTTTCAGTCGCCGGCCGGCGCGGTGCCCGGAGATGGTTTGCTGGCCGGCCGGCTCGACGCCGGCGACCGGCGGCGGATCGAGGAGCGCACGCAGGCCATCGGCCGCGAACTGTTGGCCGCGTCACTGGCCGCCCAGCCCACGATGGTGTCGCCCGAGTGGTGGGCGCAGCAGGCCGGTGAATGGGCCACCGCCGACGACGATCTCAAGGTGCGGCTATTCCGGCTCGTCGACTGCATGCCGATGCTCGACGACCCGGCCGCCGTGGAGCGGCACCTGCGGGAATATATCGACGACGACGTGATGGAACGGCTGCCACCGATGCTGCGCACGGCGCTCAAGGCCGCGCGGAACGGCGTCCTGGCCCCGTTCGCGGCCCGGGCCATCCGCGCCGCCATGCTCGCCCAGGCGCGCCGGTTCATCGCCGGCACCAACCCGGAGGAGGTCGCCCGCGCGGCGCTCGCCGAGCGGCGCCGACATCGCGGTTTCACGCTCGACCTGCTCGGCGAGGCGGTGACGAGCGAGGCGGAGGCGGACGCCTATGCTGCGGCCTACGCCCGCTTGCTGGAGGAATTGCCGCCGCGGGCGGCGGAGTGGGCACACGATCCGCTGGTGGATGACGGTCCGGCCGTGGCCGGCGCCGCCACGCCACTGCCGCGGGTCAACGTGTCGCTGAAGCTCTCGGCCCTCGACAGCCAGTTCGACTGCATCGACCCCGCCGGCACGGCCGAACGGGTGCTGGCCCGGCTGCGGCCGCTGTGGCGGCTGGCCCGCGACCGCGGCGCCCAGGTGCACGTCGACATGGAGAGCCACGCCACCAAGGACCTGACGTTCGACATCTTCAAGCGCATCGCTGCGGAGGACGAATTTCGCTGCTGGCCGCACTGCGGCGTCGTGGTGCAGTGCTATCTCCACGAGACTCCGCACGACCTGGTGATGCTCGCCGAGTGGGCGCGGAAGCGGGGCACGCCGGTGTGGAT
Organism: Planctomycetota bacterium; assembly: GCA_003671185.1. GTDB lineage: Bacteria > Planctomycetota > Planctomycetia > Pirellulales > UBA1268 > QWPN01. The sequence goes on along the minus strand of QWPN01000043.1, from coordinate 36,014 downwards.
CAGGCTCGTGAAGGGCGCCTATTGGGACTACGAGACGGTCCACGCCCGCGCCGCGGGCTGGCCCGTGCCGGTGTGGGCCGAGAAGTGGCAGACCGACGCCTGCTACGAGGCGGCCACCACGTTCGTGATGGAGCATGCCGACCACCTGCGGCCGGCGCTCGGCAGCCACAACCTGCGCTCGCTCGCGCATGGCATGGCGGTGGCCGAGCACCTGGGACTCGACCGGCGCAACGTGGAGATGCAGATGCTGCACGGCATGGGCGACCCCGAAAAGGAGGCGGTCACGGCGGCCGGCTGGCGGATGCGGGTCTACATGCCGTACGGACAACTCGTGCCCGGCATGGCCTACCTGGTGCGCCGGCTGCTGGAAAACTCCTCGAACGATTCGTTCCTCAGGGCCGGGTTCGTCAAGCACGTCCCGCCAGAACTGCTGCTGGCGCCTCCGCGGGCGGCGGCCGGGGCTGCGGCGCCGGACCCGGAGCCGGCAGCCGAATGGTTTTCGAACGAGCCGCTCACGGATTTTGCCATCGAGGCCAACCGGCACGGCATGACGCGGGCCGTGACGGAGGCGGAGGCCGCCTTTGCCAAGGGGCCGGTGCTCGTGGCCCCCGTGATCGGCGGCGTCAGGGTTTCGGGGGGCGAGCGGTTCATGCGACACGACCCGTCGGACCACGGCCGCGCCATCGCCGAGGTTGCCGCGGCCTCCGTCGAGACGGCGCTGCGGGCAGTGGACGTGGCCCGCGAGGCGCTGCCCGGCTGGCGGGCGCTGGGCAGCCCACGTCGCGCCGAGATCCTCCGCGCGGCCGCGTCGCTGATGCGCAGCAGACGTCGCGAACTGGCGGCTCTGCAGGTGTTCGAGGTGGGCAAGCCGTGGCGTGAGGCCGACGCCGACGTGGCCGAGGCCATCGACTTCTGCGAGTACTACGCCCGCGAGTCGCTGCGACTGGCGGTGCCACGGCGCGTGGACGTGCCGGGCGAGGAGAATGCCACGAGCTTCGACCCACGCGGCGTGACGGTGGTGATCGCCCCCTGGAACTTCCCGCTCGCCATCCTCGCCGGGATGACGACGGCCGCCCTCGTCACCGGCAACACGGTGGTGATGAAGCCGGCCGAGCAGTCGTCGCTGGTGGCCCTGCGACTGCACGACATCCTGCTGGCGGCAGGCGTGCCGGCCGCGGCGCTGGGTTTCCTGCCCGGCCGCGGTGAGGTGCTGGGGCCCGCGCTCGTCGCGCACCCCGACACGGCGCTCGTGGCCTTCACCGGCTCCCGCGCCGTCGGCATGGCGATCAACACCGCCGCCGCACAGGCGTCGGCCGGTGGCGGGCGACTCGTGAAGCGGGTGATCGCCGAGATGGGGGGCAAGAACGCCGTCATCGTCGACGACGACGCCGACCTCGATGAGGCGGTGGTGGGCGTGGTGCACAGTGCCTTCGGCTTCCAGGGGCAGAAGTGCTCGGCCTGCTCGCGGGCCATCGTCCTCGACCACGTCCATGATGCCTTTGTGGAGCGGTTGGCTTCGGCCGTGCGTTCCCTGCGCGTGGGGCCGGCCGCCGCACCCGGCACGCGGGTCGGCCCGCTCGTCGACGAGGAGGCGCGAGACCGGGTGCGATCGTTCATCGCGCTGGGCCAACGCACGGCGCGGCAGGTGGCGGGGGTCGACCTGGGCGACCTGGCCGACCGCGGCTGGTTCGTGGGGCCGCACGTGTTCGCCGACGTGGACCCCGGGGGACCGCTGGGCCAGGAGGAGATCTTCGGGCCCGTGCTCGGCGTGCTGCGCGCCCGCGACTTCGAGCATGCCATCGAACTGGCCAACGGCACGCCCTACGCCCTCACGGCGGGTGTCTTCTCTCGCAGTCCCGCCCGCTTGGAACGGGCCCGGGAGGCGCTGGCGGCCGGCAACATTTACCTGAACAGGGGCATCACTGGTGCCCTCGTGCATCGCCAGCCCTTCGGCGGATTCCGGTTGTCGGGCATCGGCAGCAAAACGGGGGGGCCCGACTACATGCTCCAGTTCGTGGTGCCCAGGACGGTGACGGAAAACACGATGCGACGCGGGTTCGCCCCAATTCGGCCCGGCGGGGACGGGCGAAAAACCTGAAAAATCAGGCCCTCCACGGCCGCCGCTGGCGGCTTCTCACGAAGCGCTCACAATCGGTGGCTACACCACTGACCTCGTCGGCGGGCCTCGAACCGCCCGCGCGGGAGTGTCGCCGCCTTTCGCCACAGGGAGTCATCACATGCCGTTCGGATGCCCGCCGTGCCGCTGGTCTGTCCTGGTCGTGGCGGTGTGCCTGCTGCAGTCGGCGCTGCCGGCCCGGGCGGTCGACGACGAGGCCATGAAATTGCCCGAGTATGCCCGCTCGGCGGGCGAGGTCGCCGGATCCATCAAGTGTGTGGGTTCCGACACCATGAACAACCTCGTCGCCCTCTGGGCCGAGGGCTTCAAGAAGATCTATCCCAGCGTTCGCGAGGGCATCGAAGGCAAAGGTTCGGCGTCGGCGCCACCCGCGCTCACCGAGGGCACGTCCACGTTCGGGCCGATGAGCCGCGACTGGAAGCCGTCGGAGATCGACACCTTCAAGACAAAGCACGGATATGCGCCCACGGTCGTGCCGGTGGCGATCGACATGCTGGCGGTGTTCGTGCACCGCGACAATCCGCTCAAGTCGCTCTCGCTCCAGGAGGTCGACGCCATCTTCTCCAAGAACCGCACGGGCGGGGCGAAGGCCGACATCCGCACCTGGGGCGACCTCGGCCTGGATGGCGAGTGGAAGGACAAGCCGATCAGTCTGTACGGCCGCAATGCCACCAGCGGCACCTATGGCTACTTCAAGGAGTTCGCCCTCTTTAAGGGGGATTTCAAGACGACCGTCAAGGAACAGCCCGGCAGTTCGGCCGTCGTGCAGGCGGTGGGAAGTGACCGGTTTGGCATCGGCTACAGCGGCATCGGCTACGCGACCGCCGATGTCCGGGCCGTGCCGCTGGCGGCCAAGACGGGAGAGGCAGCCGTGGCCCCGAAGGCGGCGGCCGCCTACGCCGGCGACTACCCGCTGGCCCGGTTCCTGTACCTGAGCGTGAACCACAAGCCGGGCACCGAACTCGACCCACTGCGGCGTGAGTTTCTCCGGTACGTGCTCAGCGCGCAGGGGCAGGCCGACGTGAAGAAGGACGGTTATCTCCCTTTGACCTGGGCCGTCGCCGTCCAGTCGCTGGAGTCCGTGGGCATCAAGTCTCCCTGATACGCGGCCGGCGGGGCTCGCCCCCGTCCACACACTCCGGCGGCTCGACTCATGCAGGCCAAGGCCACGTTCACAGGTCGTGCCCGGCGCCGTTCGACAGATCCCTGGGTGCGGGCGGGTGATCGTCTGGCGTGGCTGCTGATCACCATGGGCGGCATCGGCACGATCGTGGCCGTGCTGCTCGTGGGCGTGTTCCTGCTGGCGGTGACGCTGCCACTGTTCCGCTCGGCGATCGCCGGCCCTGGCCGCGTGGCAGCCCTCGACGGGCGCAGCGTCGCCGCCGCGGGCATCGACGAATCGGGCACCGTGGCCTGGTTGCTCGATGGCGGTTCGCAGGGCGTGCGCGTCGTTGGGCTGGGCGACGGCATGACGCTTCAGCAACGGTCGGCGGCCGAGGGCGGGTTGGAGGATGCGACGGTCGTTCGCGTGCTGCCCGTGGGCATGCTGGCGGCCGTGGGCCGGGAGGATGGCTCCTTCAGCACCGGGCGAATCGGTCTGGAGTCGGCGTTCCTGGCGGCGGGCGATCTGCCGGCCGAGGTCGCCGCACCGGGACCAGGCGAGGCCGTCCGGTTCGGGGAGGGCATCGTCGTCCGGGCCGCGGGCGGCCAGTTCGCCCGGCTGCGGCTGGTGACCGAGTTCGACGGCCCCGCCGCGGAGCCGCTGCCTGGTCGGATCATCGATGTCGACGTCACGCCACTGGCCGGTGGGCCGCTCGTGGCCGCCATTGACGACGGCGGCCGGGTGCGGCTGGAAACCGCCACGTCGAAGCGCAACATGCTCACGGGCAAGACGACACGGGTGGCGATGGGAGCCACCATCGAGCCAACCGAGGGCTTCACACCGCGCTTCGTGCGGGTCTCCGACCTCGGCGACCAGATGCTGCTGGTGGCCGCGGACGGGGCGGCCCGCCGCTACCTGATCCGCGACGTGGCGGCACCGCTGGCGATGGAGACCTTCGACGTGGCCCCGGGAGCCACGCATGTGACAGCGCTGGAGAGGCTGTTCGGCGGAGCCGCCTTCGCCGTTGCCGACAGCAGCGGTGACGTGAGCATCGTGTTCGCGGCGCGCTCTCCCGATGCGGCGGCGGCCGACGGCCTGCGCATGACGGTGGCGCGGACATTTCCTGGCGGCCGAGAGGCTCCGGCAGTGACGGCGATCGCCGCGTCGCCGCGATCACGGCTGTTCGCCGTGGGCGGAGCCGACGGCACCGTGCGGCTGCTGCACTCGACCACGGGCGCGGCGCCGCTCACGGTGCAGGCGAATGAACATGACGCCGAGGCACGCGGGTCGGCCCCCGAGCCGCCGGCGGTGCTCTGCATCGCGCCGCGGGAGAACCGGCTGCTGGCCGCCGGTGTCCACGGGCTGGCGGCCTGGTCGATCGACACCGGCTACCCGGAGGTCTCCTTCGGCACGCTGCTGCGGCCGATGTGGTACGAGAACTATCCCGGGCCGGTGCACGCCTGGGAGACGACCGGCCACGAGGCCTTCGAGTCGAAGTTCGGCCTCGTGCCGCTGATCTTCGGCACGATCAAGGCCACCGTGTATTCGATGCTCTTCGCCACGCCGATCGCCCTGCTGGCCGCGATCTACGCCAGCCAGTTCATGCACCCCGCCTGGAGAGCGCGGATCAAGCCCACGATCGAGATGATGGCCAGCCTGCCCAGCGTCGTGCTGGGCTTCATCGCTGGACTGGTGTTCGCGCCCCTGCTGGAGGAGGCGTTGATGCCGGTGATCGCCGGGCTGTTTTCCGTGCCGCTGGCGGTGCTGTTCGCGGCGCATCTGTGGCAGTTGCAGCCAGCCGGGTGGCGCGGCCGGTTGGCCCCTTGGCGGCTGCCGGTCGTGGGGTTCGTGGCCCTGCCCCTGGGGATCGTCGTGGCCCGGCTGGTGGCGCCCTGGATGGAGCGAATGCTGTTCCAGGGGGACGTCCGTGACTGGCTCGATGGCCGGGGAGGCAGTGGTTTCGGTGGCTGGATGCTGGCGGCGCTGCCGCTGGCCGCTGTGGTGGCGACGGCCGTGGTGGGCCGGCTGGTCAATCCCTGGCTGCGCCGCTCCAGCGGCAACTGGAGCGAGCGGCAGGCGTCGCTGGCGTCGCTGGGTGTGTTCCTCCTGGGTGTGATCGCGGCGCTGGCGCTGGCGGCAGCGGCCGCCCTGTTCTTCGACGCGCTGCGGCTCGACACCCGGGGCGGTCTGTTCGGCACGTACGTGCAGCGCAACGCCCTCGTCGTGGCGGTGGGCATGAGCTTCGCGATCATTCCCCTGGTGTTCACGATCGCCGACGACGCCTTGTCGAGCGTTCCGGAACACCTGCGCAGCGCCTCGCTGGGCGCGGGAGCCACGCCCTGGCAGACCGCGGTGCGGGTCATCATCCCTTCGGCGGCCAGCGGCCTGTTCTCGGCGGTGATGATCGGGCTCGGTCGCGCCGTCGGCGAGACGATGATCGTGCTCATGGCCGCCGGCAACACGCCACTCATCGGCTGGAACCTGTTCAACGGATTCCAGACCCTGTCGGCCGCGATCGCCACGGAACTGCCCGAGGCCGCCCGTGGCTCCGCGCACTACCGCGTGCTGTTCCTGGCGGCCTTGGCACTGTTCGCGATCACGTTCGTGGTCAACACGGTCGCCGAACTGGTCAGGCAGCGGTTTCGGAGGCGGGCACATGAGCTCTGAACGCCCCCGCCAACGCCGGCGCCGGTCAGCCCACGCGACGCTGGCCGCCCACGGCGAGCCCTGGGTGTGGATCACTGCCGGCTCGCTGGCGCTGACGATCGTGATGATCGTCGGCCTGCTGGCCTTCATCGCCGTTCGCGGCGCCGCCACGTTCTGGCCGGTGCCGCTGGAACTCGTGCACCTGGCCGACGGTCGCCGCGTGCTCGGTGAGGTGACGCAGCGCGAAGCGGGCATGGCACCGCGCGGCGAGGTGGCGGGCCGGCCGGCGCGCCGGCTGCTGCGCAGTGGTGACTTCGCCGCCACCGGTACCCACTCGGAGTGGATCGACGACTCCGCCATCGCGGACACGAGCCGGCCGGAGTGGGCGACCGTCGTGGAACGGATGGAAGGGGGCCGCCTGCACGGATTTCCCAGGCGGTTGCTGCACGGTGCCGAAGTGGTGGCGGAGGGGCCGGCCGCGACCTGGGAGGCCTTCTGCCGGGAGCATCCGGCCGCGCGCCGGCGGCTGCACGAGGTGCGACACATCGACAAGGTCGAGCGCGGCACGCTGCAGCGGGAACTGCGGGCCGCCCGACTGGCCGTGGTGAGGGCCGGGCTGGACTCCGGCGCAGGCAGCCCGCAGGAGGCGGCCGCCGCCGAATCCGCGGGACAGGTCGTGGCCCGCGTGACCGCCGAGGAAAAGAAGCTCGACGAGCGGACCGCGGCCCTGCGGGAGCGCAATGCCGGCTGGGGCATCGAATTCGAGACCGCCTCCGGCGCTGTCACGGCGGTCCCGATGGACGCCGTGGTGCGCGGCTGGCAGCCGAACCGGCTTTCAGTGGCCGGTCGGCTCGGCGTCTATGCCTCGCGCTGGGCGGAGTTCCTCGCCGACGACCCTCGCGAGGCCAACAGCGCCGGCGGCGTGTTCCCGGCCATCTGGGGCACCGTGGTGATGACGTTGATGATGGCCCTGCTGGTGGCGCCGTTCGGCGTGTTGGCGGCGCTGTACCTGCGGGAGTACGCCTCCCGCGGCCCGGTCACCACCGCCGTGCGCGTGGCGATCAACAACCTGGCCGGTGTGCCCAGCATCGTGTACGGCGCCTTCGGGCTGGGATTTTTCTGCTACGGCCTGGGTGCGGGGATCGACGAACTGTTTTTCAAGGCCAGCCTGGTGGCCGACGGACAGCCCACGTTCGGAACGGGTGGGCTGCTCTGGGCGTCGCTGACGCTGGCACTGCTCACACTCCCGGTCGTGATCGTGGCCACGGAGGAGGCGTTGTCCGCGGTGCCCAACTCGATGCGTGAGGGGTCCTACGCGTGCGGTGCCGGCAAGTGGCAGACGATCCGCCGCATCGTGCTGCCCCGCGCGCTGCCGGGCATCATGACCGGGCTGATCCTGGCCATGGCCCGCGGCGCCGGCGAGGTGGCGCCACTGATGCTCGTGGGCGTGAAGAAACTGGCACTCGACCTGCCTGTGGACGGCACGTTCCCGTTCGTCCACCCCGAGCGCGAGTTCATGCACCTGGCCTACCTGATCTACGACGTCGGGTTCCAGAGTCCCGACAGCCAGGCGGCCCGGCCGATGGTGTTCACGATCACGTTCCTGCTGGTGGCGATCATCGCCCTGCTCAACGTGGCCGCCATCTGGGTCCGCTCACGGCTGCGGCGCCGATACGTCTCGCAGCAGTTTTGACGAGCCTTGGGTAGGATGACACCGGGTCGGATGACCCCTCGCGGAGGACGGCGATCATGCAGGTGGCGGACAGCCAGAAGCGGGACATGACGCCGGAGGCAGGCGGCACTGCGGATGCTTCTCCCACGGACCGGTTGCAGGCCGTGGCGGCCGGCCGCGAGGTCGACTCCGAGGTGCACGACGCCGTGCTCCAGGAGCCGCCGGTGCTGGAGGTCGACCGCTTCAATCTCTGGTATGGGGCGAAGCAGGCCCTGCACCGCATTACCATGCCGATCCCGCTCCACAAGGTCACGGCCCTCGTGGGGCCGAGCGGCTGCGGCAAGTCGACGCTGCTGCGTAGTGTGAACCGCCTCAACGACCTCGTGCAGAGCGTGCGCATCACCGGCGACATGAGGCTCAACGGCGACTCGATCTACGATCCGCGCATGGACGTGATCGATCTGCGAAAGCGCATGGGAATGGTGTTCCAGAAGCCGAACCCATTTCCCATGAGCATCTACGAGAACGTGGTCTACTCGTTGCGCATCGATGGCGAGCGGAACCGGGGCGTGCTTGACGAGGTGTGCGAGGCGAGCCTGCGCGGGGCGGCGCTCTGGGACGAGGTCAAGGACCGACTCCAGGACAGTGCCCTGGGGCTGTCGGGTGGCCAGCAGCAGCGGCTCTGCATCGCCCGGGCCATCGCCGCGGAACCGGAGGTGCTGCTGCTCGACGAACCGTGCTCGGCGCTCGATCCGATCGCCACCGGCAAGGTCGAGGACCTGATCCAGGAACTGCGCGGCCGCTACTCGGTGCTCATCGTCACGCACAACATGCAGCAGGCCAGCCGCACCAGCGACTACACGGCCTTCATGTACCTGGGCCGGCTCATCGAGTACGGACCAACCACCGACATCTTCACCAAGCCGATCCTGCGCGAGACGGAGTCCTACGTCACCGGCCGCTTCGGCTGAACGGGGCGACCATGACCAGGCACATCGAACGTCAGATCGAGGGCCTCAAGGAGCGCATCCTGCGGGTGGGGACGCTGGTGGAGGAGGCGATCTCCAAGTCGATCACGGCCCTCATCAATCGCGATCTGGTCCTCGCCCGGCGGGTGATGGCCAACGACGACGAGATCGACCGCATGGAAGTGGAGGTCGAAGAGGAGTGCCTGAAGATCCTGGCGCTCTATCAGCCGGTGGCCACGGATCTGCGCTTCGTGGTGGCCGTGCTCAAGATCAACAACGACCTGGAACGCATGGGAGACCTCGCCAAGAACATCGCCAAACGGGTGACGCAACTCGCAGGCAGCAAGCCCAACGAACTGCCGCCGGAAATCCGCACCATGGCCATGCAGGCCCAGGAGATGGTGAAGGAGTGTCTGGACGCCGTCGTGAAGCGTGATCCCGCACTGGCCCGTCAGGTCCGCGAGGAGGACGACGTGGTCGACGACGCCCGCCAGAGGGTGCAGCGCCGGGTGATGCAGGCCATCAAGGACGATCCTGACAGCGTGGAGAACCTGCTGCGGATCAATTCGGTGTCGAAGCACATCGAGCGGATCGCCGACATGGCGACCAACATCGCCGAGGACGTGATGTACATGGTGGAGGGCGACATCGTCCGCCATCGGGCCGAGAGTTGACTTCACGGCCACGGCGGCCCCATGGTAGCCTCTGAGGGCCGCTTTTCCGGGGGGCAGCACCTGCCGGGATACCCACGAGGTGATTCCATGAGCCAACGTTCGGCCCGTTCGACGCTTCTTCCCGCCACCCTGGCCGCCCTGCTGGTGAGCGCGGCCGCGACGGCGCTGGCGGAAGACCCCGTGCTCGTTTCGGTCACCGGTCCTCTGGTGGGCAAGGTCGGCGAGCGGGTGTCGTTCGAGGTCGAGTTGGTGAACCGGTCCGGCAAGCCGCTGCAGCAGCTGCGTGTCATCGACTACTTTGACGCCGGCTTTCACCACGACGCGTCGAAGAGCCCCATCGAGCAGAAGGGAACGATCGATCTGGCCCCCGGCACGGCACGGCGGCTGACGCTCGACTTCCTGCTCGACGAACCCGGTCGGCAGTGTCACCGCGTGGAAATTCTCGATCAATCGCATGTCTTCGTGGGGGGCGCCACCCACTGCGTGGAGGTCACGCCCGCACTTGCGGTCGCGCCGCGACAGGCCCCGGGGACGGCACCGCCCTCCGCCACCACCGCGCCGCCGCTCGCGGTTCCCGTTCCGGTTCCGCCCGCCACGCTCGTCCCCGCGCCCGCGGCTGGCACGACCGTCACCGTGCCGGCGGCAGCGGCGCTGGAACTCGATCTGGTGGGACCGGTCGAGACCGCCTCGGGAGGCGTCGTGGAGTGCCTGGCCACTGTGAAGAACACGGGTGCCGTGGCGTCGGGGCCGACGTCGTTGCAATTCTCCTGGGATGACTTGCTCACCCCCCTGGAGGCGTCTGACGGCTATAGCCTGGTGGCCTCGCGGGTGTCGTGGAATCTTCCGGCTATCGAACCCGGCGGGCAGATGAAACGGCAGATCAACCTCCGCGCCCAGTCTCCTGCCAACGCGTTCCGCGACTCACCGCCCGGCCGGACCTGTATCCGCGGCGTGCTCAACGGGCTGGCGGGTGGCGCGATGGTGGCCGACGAGGTCTGCGTGCTCGTCACCTCCACGACGCCGCGGCCCCGCATCCGGTCGCCGTCGGAGGCCGGTTTGAGGCTCTCGCTGGCGGACCTCGACGATCCGGTGCGGGTCGGCGGTGCCACGACGCTCGTATGCACCGTCAGCAACGGAGGCACGGCGGCGTCGGGCCGGCTTGATCTCGTGCTGGTGCTTCCCGATCAGGCCCGCATCGTCGGCGACCCGAGTCCCGCCCGCGTCCGGGTGGAGGATGCCCGGGTGTCGTTCGAATCGATCCAGGGAATCCCGCCAGGCGGCCAGCAGACGTTCGAAATCACCTACCGACTGCCCACCGGCGGCATCGGCAAGGCAACTGCGATCCTCACGGGCGCCGAACTCGACGGCTCGTTGGAACGCGGCTGCCAGACCACGTTCCTCGAGCCCTGAACCGCTCCGGGCAGCCTCACGACCGGCAGCATCGGCACGATCCGCCGCCCACGCCAAGCCATGGGCCGCTTCGGGCCGATGACGACGGGCGGAGGTAGTCATGCTCGTGGTCGCATCGAACTGGGGGCTCTCCGACGGCAGGCTGGTGAGTCGGCCGGCCGGCGGGTGTGAATGGCTGCTGACGGCCATCCACCGGGCCGTGATGCGGTCCGGATTCCGCCGCGACGGAAGGTATCGCCCTGTCGACGGCGTCGATCTCGTGTTGGCCGGCGACACCTTTGATTGGCTGGTGTCCGATGCCTGGTGCGGGGGAGCGCGGCCCTGGCAGGCCGGCCGAGGAGCCCGCGCCGTGCGCCGTGCGGTCGCGATCCAGACGCTCTGGGCGGCGCGCAGGCTGATGGGGCGCCTCGCACGCTGGGTGCGCTGCGGACTCCCGGTGTCGGCCGCCGACGCCCGCGGCCGGCCCGATTGGGCCGCTCGGCAGATCGTTCCGGTGCGGCTCACGCTGCTCGCTGGTGACCGTGACTTCTGGCTGACCGAGGTGGTGACGCCGACCTCGCGGCATCCGTTTTCCGCCGGCCTGCGTTGGTCGGACGGCATGCTCTCGGTGCGGCATGGTCACGATCTCGATCCCGCCTGTCACATCGAGGCCGGATCGGCGGCGGGTTCGTACGGGCGGCCGCCCACGCTCGCCGAGAGCGTGGCGGTCGATCTCCTCGTGCCGTTTGCCGTGGCGCTGCGGTCGCGGGGGACGGCGTGGCACGCCGCACGGCCGCTGATCCGCCTGCTGGCCGCGAGCCGGCCAGTCGACATTCCCCGCAGGCTGGCGGCGTGGGCGGCGGCGGTCGTCGACTCGGGAACTGCCGATGTGCTCCGCAGTTCGATCGAGCCCGCCTGGCGCCGGGCCGTCGATGCCTGGGGCGAGGCAGCCCGGCGTTCCGCGCCGGGCTGCGCCGTGGAATTCGATGCCGTCGCGGCGCTCGTCCCGGTGCTTGGGGCCGCGCTGGGCCGCCCCGACGATGCTGCCGCCGCGGCCGTGGAACAGCGGCTGGCGGCGGCGGACCACGATCCGGGGATGGACGTGCTTGGCCATCAGCCGTGGGGTTGCCTGCCGCAGTCCGCTGGGAAAGGCTGCGGAGACGTGGTGGTGGCGGGGCGTGGTTCCGCGGCCGGCGACCACCACGCCGCAGTCGTGGTGGGCGTCGACGCCGGCGGCCGGCTTCATCGGGAACGGCTCGAGTCGGCGGCCGGCGCCTCGGCCGTGGTCACGATCGACCGGCCTCAGGCCCGTTGCCCCGTTGGCGGCCGGGTCGTCGACGCGGCATGATGAGCGGGTGCCCCGTCCGCGCCCGGAGATGCCGATCCCATGTCCAGCGTTCGCTCCGTCGTCGCACCCTCCCTGCCCGGCATCGTGGAGATTCGCACGACGTTCCCCTCACGCGGCGCCGCGGAGGCGTGCGCCGCACGGCTGGTGCACGAGAGGCTGGCGGCCTGCGTCCAAGTGGACGGTCCCCTGCACAGCACGTATGCCTGGAACGGGGCGATCGAATCCGTGCAGGAGTGGCGCTGCACCTGCAAGACGACGTCCGCCGGCGAGGTCGCGTGCCTGCGGGGGATCGCCGCCCTGCACGACTACGAGACCCCGGAACTGCTCGTCACTCCGGTGTCGGCATCGCCCGCCTACGCTGCTTGGGTGCGGGGTTACGTCGACGGTGGCTGACTCGACGCCGGTGGCATTGGGGAGACGGACACCATGCGGCCTGACGGGCCCTACGCCTTCGAGATCACGCTGCACGCCCGTCCGGCGAATGCTCGACCCGGTGGCACGCACGCGGACGCCTGGGGCACCTGGCCGGTTCTGGACGCGCCGCACGACGCCCTGGCCGAGCCGATGGCGGTCGACTTCGACGCGGCGTTGGCCGGCCTTGCCGCCCTGGAACGGCTGTACGCCGAGCCAGACGGGTCGTTCGTGTGGACGAGCCCCCGGGAGGGGACGTGGTGGCAGGTGGACGGCAATGCGTTCGAGAAGGCCGGCCGGGTTCTCCTGGTGGACCTCAAGGGAAGCTGTCCGGCCGCCGAATTCGAGCAGCTGCTGGGAGCCTTTGGCTGGCCTGCCCAGTCCCTGATCATGCAGCTCACTCGGGCCGCGGTATTCCTCGACCAGGAGACGTTTTGCAGGCATGCTCATGCCCGGGGCCTTGCCGGGGATGGGCAAACCCTGCGGCCGGCCTGAATGTCGGGTGGTGACAGTTGTTCCGCCTCCGCCGGTCAGGCCGCGGCTGAGGCACTCGGTTCGGTCGATATCCGACAACGTTCGGCGTTGTGCCACGAGAAAGGGATCGACATGACAGGTTGCGATGACGGGCGGAGGAGTGTGGGAACCGTGCTCGTGATGGCCGTACTGGCCGGGCTTGCGGGCGGCCGGCTGGCGGCACAGCCCAGCGTCGACAGCGTGCCGACCCAGGCCGTCTACGGTGCCGGCGTGCACTCGTTTTTCGCCGGCCAACTGGGCCGGAGTTACGACGACCTCACGAACGCCATCGAGGCCGGCTCCCGCGACCCGCGGGTCTATTACTTTCGCGGGCTGGCGGCACTGCGCATGGGACGCACCGACGAGGCCGAGGCCGACTTCACCAAAGGCGCCGAATTGGAGGCCGATCCCGAGCGGTTGATGGCGGTTGACGTGGCCCGGTCGCTGGAACGCGTGCAGGGCCCCGATCGCCTGCAACTGGAGCGGCACCGGACCCGGGCCCGCCTGGTGAGCCAGCAGCAAAACCGCCGCGCGAGCCAGCGCCGGTACCTGGACACGATGGATGCCCAGGACGAAGTGCAGCGTCAACGGCCCCGTCGCGACGAGGAGATTCGCGAGCAAATCGACCAGTTTCAGGAGAACCAGGGAGCAGGCGGTGAGCCGCCTGCCGAACTCCCGCCGCTGTCGGACCCCCGGGAAAATCTGCAAGCGCCGCCGATGAACGAGCCGGCGGAACGGCTGCCTGCCGAGCCGGCGGCGGAAGAGCCCTCCGAGCGTGTGCCGGCTGATGCCGCGCCTGAAGAGCCCATGGCCGAGCCCGTGCGGCAGCCGGCCGAGGAACCCGCCGAGGAGATGAAGGACGACAAGGAGGCCGACACGGCGGCCGGGGATGCCCAAGCCGATGGCGGCAGCGGGGATGCCGCCGCCGACCTCCCCGCGGAGCGCGAAGCCGAGCCGCCGATGGAGGAACAGAACGGCCTTGGGGAAGGCGAGCCCTTCACCCCGTGAGCCGGGGAGCCGTCAGGTGTCCTCGGTGCGGGCGGCAGCCCAGGCCGCCAGCAGCCATCCTGCGATGAGCAGCACGCCCCCGATGGGCACGACGGCTCCCAGAATTTTCACCCCCGTCAGGGCCAGCACCGCCAGGCAGCCGCTGAACACCAGCGTGCCGGCCATGAAGCAGATCGCCGCCGCGGCGATCGTTCCCCTGAGCCGTGGCCGCAGCGTGGCGAGCATCCCCAGGGCCACGAGCGCCAGCGCATGGTACATGCAGTAGCGGGCCGCTGTTTCCCAGTTGGCGGCCTGGCCATTCGCCTCGAGGATCTGCTTCAGGCCGTGGGCGCCGAACGCGCCCCCCGCGACCGCGGTGGCCCCGAGCAGGGTCCCGGCGACGATGCAGCATCGGGTCAGCGGGGTTTCCCCGTCGTGACCCGGCACGGAATCCGGACGCCGGGCCGTCATCGATCCTCCGTCACGGCTTGTTCGTGCCCAGGAGCTTCTCCTCTTCCTCTTCCTGGATGATGATGCGGGGCGTCACCATCAGCATCAGGCTGTCGGTCGTCCGGCCCAGGCCCACGTTCTTGAACAGCCGGTTGATGTAGGGGACCTTGGAGAGAATCGGGACGCCGAACTCGTTGCGTCCCTCGCGCAGGCGCTTGATGCCACCCAGCAGCACCGTGCCGCCGTCGGGCACGCTGACGGTCGTCGTCACGGTGGTGAAGACGAATTCCGGCAACTGGATCGTCGTGCCGTTGGACTGCAACTCGAGTTCGCCTGTCCGCGCCGAGTTGCCGTTCAGACCGGCAAAGCCGTTGGCGCCCGGAGCCCCGACGTTCACGCCCGACTGCTGGTCGCTGCTCTTCGACTTCGTGGACCGGGAGCCCTCGAACTGGAATTCCTCCACCTTGCCGATCTGTGAGAAGAAGGGCACCAGCGTCAGTCGCACGAAACGCCGGTCATTCGACACGACGGCCTGCACGTTCACCGCCGTGCCCTCGTTGAGCACGGTGATGACCGGTTGTTGGGCGGCCGCGAAGTCGCCCACCACCGGCACGACGGCGGTCACGAACGGCCGCTGCCGCGTGTCCGAGACGTAGGCCTGCTGGCCGTTGAAGAGCGTCACCTTCGGCGCCTGCATGACGTTCGAACGGGTGTTGCCCTGGGCGGCTTGGATGAGGAAGTAGGCCTCGATGTCGGAGAGGATCGCGAATCCGAAGTTGGCCGCCGACGTGGCCGGGTCGGGCAGGCCCGGCAATGAGGGCACAGTGGCGCTGCCGAAGCTGTTTTGCCGGAACGGGATCGAGAAGAAACTCCGGCCCGGCACGCCGGCGCGGTTTACGCCGCCCCCGGCCCCCGGGTTTACGGCGGGGCCCAGGGCCACGCCGGGGTTGCCCGCGTTATCGAGGCCGATCAGCTGCGTGGGGCCTCCCGGGGCCGCCCGGATGCCGTAGTTGACAGGATTGTTGGAGCTGTTGTTTTGTGTGGGCACGGCCGTCATGTTGAGCGGCTGCCGCGAGGTCGACTGGATATTGAAGTCGAAGTCGACGCCGATGCGCTCGAAGAAGGTGTCGTTCAACGTGATGAAGCGCACCTCGATCGTGACCTGCAGGTCCTGCAGCCGGCGCAACTGCTCCAGCAGGTCGGCGAGCTTCTCGTGCACCTCCTGGGTCTGATTCACCACCAGGCTGAGGTTCGTCTCGAACGGCTTGATGGCACCCCGGCCGCCGATCACGTCCCACGTCTCCGGTGCGATCGTGCTCTGGATCAGGTCGATGAGCGACTGGAAGTCCGTCTGCCGGCCGCCGGCACCCGGTGAACCGAAGGGGATGGCCGGTGCGGTGCCGGTGGCCGGAGCGTTGTTGCCGCGCGGCGGCACCTGGGCCAGCGAGGCGGCATCGAGCGACCCATCGCCGGCGGCCGCCGGCCGGGCCAGTGGGTTGACACCGACGGGGGGCGGCCCGACTTCCACCGACAGGGCGTTGCGCTGCGCGGCCTGCGAGTAGCCATCCCGCAGGGCGCCGGTGATGCCCAGGCCGTCGGAGGTGAAGTTGGGAATCGGCAGCACGAGGTCGGCGACCGGGTAGGTGACGGCGTACACGTCGCCCATCACGAGCCGGGGGCTGGTGATCTTCAGCACCTCGTCCTTGACGACGTAGCCGAGATGCAGTGGCTCGAGCAGCAACTTGAGGGCGCTTTTCAAGGAGATTGGCTGGTCGAGTGCCAGCGTCACGGGCGTGTCGCTGCGCACGGCCTCCTGTTCGAGCCCCACCAGGTCGAGGTGGATGGCCACGTCGGCCTGGGTGGCCAGGGCATCGATCACGGTCGCCAGTGGCTGATTGCGGTAGGCCGGCTTGACCTTCGTGTCGAGCTTCTTGTGGATGGCGACTTCGGCGGCGCTGACCCGGGCTCCGCCCTCCAGGAGTTTCTTGCGGTCGCGAGTGAGGACGTCCCACTCCTTGACCTCCGGAAAGGCGATCGGGCCGGCGAAGGGGCGCCCCGAGCGATCGATGTCCTCGACGACGTCGAGGAAGCCGTCGTTCTGCTGGCCCTCGATGGTCCGCTGCGTGTCGATGCGCCGGATCACGCGGCTCTGGGCCAGCAACTGCCGCACCACCGGATTATCGGGTGCCAACTGGCCCGCCTTCTTGGCGATCGCCTCGGCTTCGGCGAATCGCTGGGTGTCGATGAGGGTGTTGTATTCCTCCACGAGCATCGCGATACGCTGATCGACCTCGACCTTCTGGGCCCGCTCGCGGTCGATCTGGGCTTCGACCCTGCTGCTCTGCCGCTCCAGGGCCAGTTCCGCCCGCCGCTTGCCGGTGGACTCCTCGACGTCGCGCCGCGTGCGCTCGATGCGCCGCAGCAGTTGGGCCCGCGTCTCGGCGGGTAGGGGTTGCTTCTCCAGGCCCGCCGCCGTTTCGTCGAGCAGGGCCAGGGCATCGGCCGGCGACCGCTGCGCGAGCCGCTTGGCCTCCAGCTGGCGGGCCGCCACCTCGGCGGAGGCCCGGGCCACGAGCAGCGTGTCGGGCACATCACCAGCGTCGGCCACCGGATTGCTCTCGCGCGGCGCCTGGGCCGTCCTGCCCTGTGCGGCCGACTGTTCGATCGCCTCCTGGATCAGCCGCCGCGCCGCGTCGGCGTCGTTGCTGGCCGCCTCCGGCGCAGGCAACTCCTCGGCATGCGTCACGCCGCGGGGCACGGCCGTGGCCAGGGCGCAGGCCATCACGGCGAGGAGGCCGATGGCGGACGAGCGCTGCCGATCGTGGCTGCAGCGAGAATCCGACCACCGGGCGAATGGATGTGGCATGGGGTGCAAATCCTGTGCGGGAGGCTCCGAAGGGCGGGAGGAGTACCGCCCCATCGAGCCGTGGGTCAAGGCCACGTCAGAGATGGAAACACCGGTGGGGTGGGCGGCTACCGCAAGGCCGGCAACCCGGGGAGGCTGCGAACACGCGGCGGGGCAGAGACGGCCGCCGTCAGGAGGTCGGCGTGGTGGCGGCCCGCTGCCGGGCGGCCGCCTTTTCCACCGTATCGAGCAGTTGATCGATGCGAAACGGCTTGAACAGCACGAGATCGATGCCCGCCTGCCGTGCCTTCACGATCGAGTGGCCCGGGTCGTATCCGAACCCTGTCATCAGCACCAACGGCACCGGGTCGATCAGTTCCTTGAGCCGCAGAAGCAACTGGTAGCCACTCATGTCAGGCAGGCGTATGTCGGCGATGATCACGTCGTAGGCGTCGCCGCCGCCGGAGCGCACCATCGACGCGGCCTCCGCGCCGTCACGTGCCGTCTCCACAGTGCAGCCCGACTTTTCCAGCAGCGCATGGGCGGCCGCCCGCACCTGCTCGTCGGAGTCGACGACGAGGACGCGCCGGCCCGCGAGGGCGGAGCGACGCTCGCCCGGGCGACGCTGTGCATGGGCTGCGCTGGGAGCCATCTTTTCGCCCACCCGCTGGATCACCAGCTTGATGTCCCGGGCGTTCCGCAGAATGCGGTGCAGTCGTTCCACCACGTCGGCGTCGTGGCCGATGTAACGCTCCATGACGCTGACGGCGTCGTTGAGGATGTCGTCGACCGGCAGGGCCACCGCACCGTGGATAGCCTCGATGCTCTCGGCGGCTGTCGACGCCTTCTCGGCGACGAGCAGTTCGAGCGTGTTGAGCGCCGCCGCAACGTCCCGCGAAAAGATCTCCAGGAACTGCAGGTCGGTGCCGTCGAAGCCGCCCGGCTCCGGGCTCTCCACGTTGAACGTGCCGATGACGTGGTCGTGGAGCATGAGCGGCACGGTGATGGAGCTCTTGGCCCCCTTGCAGCCCTCCAAGTACAGCGGGTCCTTGGTGGTGTCGTTGCAGCAGTACCCTCGGCCCGTCGCCGCCACATAGCCGGTGACGCCATTGTGTTCCGGGCGCGCGTAGAGGATGCGAGCCTCTGCCTCGGGCTGCATGCCCTCGGCGAGCAGCGGCTCGAGGCGGCCTGTCTGCCGGTCGAGGAGGCGGATTTCCAGCACGTCGAACTGCAACAGATCCTTGGAGTAGTGGATGATGTTGCTCTTCAGGAGCTCGATCCGTTCGGCGACCGTCATGTCGGCGAGTTCAGCCGGCGAAAGATCGGCGAGTTTTTGTCCGGCAGCATGAATCGCCGCGCGCTTCTGCTGCTCGAGGATGGTGTGGGTGACGTCGCGCACGGTGATCACCGTGCGGGTTGCGGACGCCGCAGCGGATGAGCGCGGCTGAAACGCGGCGGAGGCCTGGATGTCGAAGAAGCGATTGCCGGCACCACGCAGCGTGCCGCTGGCAACGCGGCCGGCGGCCAGCGCCTCGCGAATCGCCGCGAGTTCGGAGGCGGTCGCGCCCGGCTCGGCCGGGGACATTCCCAGGGCGGCGAAGAAATCACGACCGCACGGGTCGCTGCCGTCGCACCATCCGGCCAACCGGCCGTTGGCCCAACGGATCGTGGCGCCGTTTTCGAGGACGGCGACGCCGTCGGGCAGGTGCTCGACGATGTCGCGATCCGGGAATGATGCCCGGGTTGCGTCGGCCATGCCGTCCGGATGCTCCGCCACCAACCACCCTCCGAAGCCGTCGCGTGATTCTCTTGGAAAGTATAAATTCGTGCCGCGAGGCCGCCAAATCTGCCGGCACCGTTGTCGCCGCCAGCGCGGCACCTATACTCCCAACGGTTGCGGAGCGGTCGACGCGCGGTTCACGGACACCCCGCCGCCCGGCCGCTGCAGCCAAATCGTCCCGAGGCTGATCGTGAGCGATTCCTCCGCGTCGTTCCTGGAACGTCACCAGTTCCTCATCTACCGCCTATTCTCCCTGGCGGGGCTCGTGCCCGTGGGGGCGTTCCTCGTCGTCCATCTGCTCACCAACGCCTCCGTGCTCGCCGGTGCCGGCACCTTCCAGTCGCGGGTGGATATGATCCACTCCCTGGGGCCGCTGCTGGTGCCGATCGAGTGGGCGTTCATCTTCCTGCCCATGCTGTTCCATGCGGCCGTGGGCTTCGTGATCATCGCGAACGGGCTTCCCAACGTCGGTTCGTACCCCTACGTGGGCAACGTCCGCTACACGATGCAGCGGGCCACAGGCATGATCGCCTTCGCGTTCATCATCTGGCACATCGTGCAGTTGCACTGGATGGGCAAGCCGCTGGGGGGCGGCCAGTTCGACCCGCATCGGGCGGCCAGTTCCGCCGCCGCCGCCCTGCAGCACCCGCTGGTGGCGATCCTCTATGCCGTGGGTGTGCTGTCCACGGTGTTCCACTTCGCCAACGGACTGTGGACGCTGGGCATCACCTGGGGCCTATGGACGAGCCCTGCAGCGATGCGCCGCGCCAACGCCGTGAGCGTCGTGGTGGGCCTGGCACTGGCGGGGGCGGGCCTGGGATCGCTGGCCGGCATGCTCACGCTCGACCGCGACAAGGCGCAGGCGGAGGAGGAGCGGATGGAAAAGCGGAAGCTGCAGTTCGAGCCCGCGGCGGTCGGATCCCCGGAACCGGCCGCGCACACTGGAGTCTGAACGCCATGGCGCATCCCAGGGTTCTCGTGGTCGGTGGCGGTCTGGCGGGTTTGGCGGCGACGATGCGGCTCGCGGAGCTTGGCATCGACGTCGACCTGATGAGCCTGGTGCCCGTGAAGCGGTCGCACAGCGTCTGCGCCCAGGGCGGCATCAACAGCGTCAATGCCCTGACGCGGCAACAGGGCGACAGCGAGTGGAAGCACCTCGACGACACCGTGTACGGGGGGGACTTTCTCCAGCATCAGCCTCCAGTCAAGGAGATGACCGATTGGGGGCCGCGCATCATCGACCTCATGGACCGTCTCGGCGTGCCCTTCAACCGCACGTCGGAGGGCTTCCGCGACCAGCGCCGCTTCGGCGGCACGCTCTACAAACGCACCGCCTTTGCCGGGGCCACGACGGGGCAGCAACTGCTCTACGCCCTCGATGAACAGGTACGTCGCTGCGAGGTGGAAGGCAGGGTCAAGAAGTGGGAGTTCTGGGACTTTCTCACCCCGGTCCTCGACGACTCGGGGCGCTGCCGCGGGGCCGTCTGCCAGGACATGGTGACGATGCAGTTCCGGGCCTTTCCTGCAGACGCGGTGGTGCTGGCCACGGGCGGCAACGGGCTGATCTACGGCCGCTCCACCATGTCGATGGTATGCACCGGCAGTGCCGTGAGCCGGGCCTACCGGGCCGGCGCGTCGTATGGCAACGGTGAATTCATCCAGGTCCATCCCACCGCCATCCCCGGCGCCGACAAGCTGCGGCTGATGAGCGAGAGCGCCCGGGGTGAAGGCGGCAGGGTGTGGGTGCCGCGAAAGCCGCAGGACCCGCGCGACCCGCGGCAGATCCCCGAGGCGGAACGCTGCTACTTCCTCGAGGAGCGTTACCCGAAGTACGGAAACCTGGTGCCGCGCGACATCGCCACGCGTGAGATTTTCGATGTCTGCACGACCGACGGCCTGTCCGTGGAAAAGGACCGGCTTTGCGTGTACCTCGACCTCACGCACATCCCGCGCGAGACCCTCGACCGCAAGCTGGGCGGCATCCTGGAGATCTACGAGAAGTTCCAGGGGGTCGATCCCAGGGCCGTGCCGATGAAAATCTTTCCCGCCGTCCACTACTCGATGGGCGGCCTGTGGGTGGACTACGAGCGGAGTGCCTCTGGCGGCATGGTTGAAGGAGCCGCGCGGAACCAGCAGACGAGCATCCCCGGGCTGTATGCCATCGGCGAGTGCGACTACCAGTACCACGGCGCCAATCGCCTGGGGGCCAACTCGCTCCTGTCCTGCATCTTCAGCGGTCTGTTCGTGGCGCCCACGCTGGCCGCCGTGGCGGGCTCGGGAGCCACGTCCGCGGATTCGCAGGGACGGCTCTTCGAGGCCGAGTTGCGGCGGCAGGAGGATCGGCACCGGGCCCTGCTGGCTCGGACGACCGGCAGCGAGAATCCTTACGGCCTGCATCAGGAACTTGGCAATCTGATGACCCGCACAGCCACGGTGGTGCGCCGTAACGACCAGCTGGCCGCTGCCTACGATGAGGTGTGTGGCATGGAGGAGCGCTGGGCGCGGTGCGCCGTGTCGGATACCGGCAACTGGACCAACCAAAACGTGGTGTTCACTAAGGCGCTGGGAGACATGTTTCCGATCGCCAAGCTCATCCTCAAGGGGGCGTTGTTGCGGGACGAGTGCCGCGGAGCCCACTTCAAGCCCGATTTCGCCATGCCTGGCCTCGCCGCCACGGACGCCGCCGGAAAACGCCGTGAGGCGGAGCAGTGGTGCGACCGGTTCGAGGCCAATACACGCCGCTGGCTGAAGTCGACCATCGCCACGTGTGCCGCCGATGGCAGCCCCGAAATCACGTACCAGGACGTCGACACCTCGTTGATCCCACCGCGGCCGCGTCTGTACGGGCTGGTGGGGGGGGAGGCGATCGAGGAGGTGTGGAAGGAGCGCCAGTCGGCCGCTGCCGGGGCCCGCGAATCGGCGGCCGGCCGGCCCGTTGCGGCTGGTGCCTGACACGCGAACGGACAGGGAGAACCACCAATGATCACGGCAGCCCACGGCCACGACGGCGACGCGTCCCACGAGCACGGCCATATCCCGGCAGCACGGATGGTGCGTGTGCGCGTGCTGCGACAGGATGTCGCCGGCGGCGAAAGTTACTGGGAGCGATTCGAGGTTCCCTACGAGCCGAACATGAACGTGATCAGCGTACTGCAGAAGATCGCGGCCCTGGCTCGGTCCCGGGACGGCCGCCGGGTGGCCCCGGTGGCCTGGGACTGCTCCTGCCTCGAGGAAGTGTGCGGTTCTTGCACGATGCTCATCAACGGCCGGACCCGCATGGCGTGCTCGGCGCTCGTCGACCGGTTGGTCGAGGAGGACGGCGAGGAGATCGAGTTGCGGCCGATGTCGAAGTTTCCCGTGGTTCGCGATCTGGTCGTCGACAGGCGGCGGCTGTTCCGTTCGCTGGAGCGGGTCAAGGCCTGGGTGCCCGTGGACGGCTCCTATGACCACGGACCCGGCCCGAGAATCTCGCCCGAGGAACAGGAGGACGCCTATCCGCTCGCCGAGTGCATCAGTTGCGGCTGCTGCCTGGAGGCCTGTCCGCAGTTCACCAAACTCGAGGCCGTGCGCCGCGAGGACGAGTCGGAAGCGGATTTCGAGAAGCGGCGGCGGGCGGCTTTCGATTCCGGCTTCGTGGGCGCCCACGCGATCAGCCAAGCGATGCTCTTCAACGGGCACCCCACGGGAAAGATGATCGCCGACGAGCGGCTGCAGGCCCTGACGGCCCCGGGCGGCATCCAGATGTGCGGTAACGCACAGAATTGCGTGGCGGTGTGCCCCAAACGCATCCCCCTGACGCGATCGATCGCCCGGGCCGGCCGCGCCGCCACGGTGTGGGCGATCCGCAAGCTGTTCGATCGCTGACGGCGGGGTCTGCCGGGCTCTGGTCCGCACCGGCGTCAAACCGGGCTCTGGCCGCCGAATTCAACCATCCTCGCCGGGCGGCTTGGACGCGACGCCCCGAACGTGGTACTGTCCACAGTCAGATGGGGCGACCTCGAACAGCGTCGCCAGCGGAGTCGTGTGAGTCGACGGGCACCGGATGCCCGAAACGAACGCGCGGCCGGGAACGTGAGGACGCACGAGGGCTACGAGTGTTCAGGGACAACAGGGGCAGACGCCCGGCGGAGTCGGGCAGGCCGGCCACAACGCACGACACGAACGAATCGCAGGATTTTCCGTCCAGAGGTGAGCCGCCGGCGCCGCGGCGCATGGACGGGATGGCGGCCACCGACTTCCACAATCTCGGGCTGTCCCCGGCCACATTGGCGGCCGTCGACCAAGCGGGCTACTCGGTGCCCACCCCGGTGCAGGCAGGGCTCATCCCCCGGGCTCTGGCTGGCGTCGATGTGCTGGGGCAGGCCCGCACCGGCACCGGCAAGACAGCATCCTTCGTGCTGCCGATCCTGGAGCGCATGGCGCAGCCGGGACGTGCGGGTGGCCCCCGGGCGCTGGTGCTCGTGCCCACGCGGGAATTGGCGGTGCAGGTCAAGGATGAGTTCGAGAAACTGGCCCACGGATCCCGCATCCAGTGTGTCGCCGTCTATGGCGGTAAGCCGATCAAGGGGCAGATCGACAAGTTGGCCAGGCATCCTGCCGTGGTGGTCGGCACGCCAGGCCGCGTGCTCGATCACATGAGCCGGGGCACCATCTCGTTCTCTGCGATCGACATCGTCACGCTCGACGAGGCGGACCGGATGCTGGACATCGGTTTTCGGCCCGACATTGAGAAGATTCTGCGCCGCTGTCCGGAAAGCCGGCAGACGCTGCTGCTTTCGGCCACGGTGCCGCCGGCGGTACACCGGTTGGCCACCCGCTACATGCGGGATCCGGAGATCCTCGACTTCTCGACCAACGAGTTGGCCGTGGAGACGATCGAGCAGCGGTATTTCACGGTCGATCCGACGCGAAAGTTCGACCTTCTGGAGCGGTTGCTGGAGCGGGAGAAGCCCAGGCAGGTGATCGTGTTCTGCCGCACGAAGCGCGGCACCGACAAGATCCACGAGAAACTGGCGCGACGGCGTTCACGGCAGCCGGGTGAGGTGGCCTGCATCCACGGCGATCTGGCGCAGAACGTCCGCGACCGCGTGATGCGGCAGTTTCGCGAGGGCAGCACGAAGATCCTCGTGGCCACCGACGTGGTCGGCCGCGGCATCGACGTGTCGAGCGTGTCCCACATCATCAACTACGACATCCCCGAGTTCTGCGACGACTACGTGCACCGGGTCGGTCGCACGGGCCGCATGGGCCGTGAGGGGATCGCCTTCACGTTCGTGAGTCCCGAGGAGGGATCGCAACTGACGAACATCGAGATGCGGATCGAGCGGCTTCTGGCCAGGGACGAGATCGAGGGCTTCGATGCCTTCGACCGGCGGCCGGGCCCGGCACCCGTGGAGGCCGTGCCCACGGGCGGTTTCACGCGGAAGCCGTTGCCGGCCGAACCGCCGCCAGCCGCGGAACCGCCCAAGCAGGCCCCCGCGGCATCGCTGCTGGGCAAGGGCAGGGGGCCGAAGCGGCATCGCAGGGCGCTGTAGCGTCCGGCCGGAGCGAGGCACGCCATGGATGGACAGCCGGCCCGAGCCCTGCGTCAGCGGCTGCAGAGTCTGGCCGCGGCGGGAGTGAAACAGGTTCCCGTGTCCGGACGCCGCGCCGCATCGGCGCGCCCGCCCAAGCCCACGGTGTCAGCCACCACGGCTGCGGCTGTGGGCGACCCCGCCCGGCAACTCGCGGTGCTGCGCGACGAGGTGGCCGCCTGCAGCCGCTGCGGCGAACTGGCCGCCGGTCGCACGCACACCGTGTTTGGGACCGGCCGCGCCGACGCCCGGCTCTGTTTCTTCGGCGAGGCGCCCGGTGCCGACGAGGACGCCTGCGGCGAGCCTTTCGTAGGCAGGGCCGGTCAGTTGCTCACGAAGATCATCGAGGCCTGCACATTGAAGCGCGAGGACGTGTACATCCTCAACGTCCTCAAGTGCCGTCCCCCGGGAAACCGGTCTCCTCTGCCCGACGAGGTGGCGAACTGCCGTGGCTTCTTCGAGCGTCAGCTCCAGGCCATCGCGCCGCAGTTCATCTGCTGCCTGGGAACCTCGGCGGCGCAGGCCCTGCTGCAGACCACGGAACCGATCGGTAAGTTGCGGGGGCGCTGGTTCACCTACGGTACCGCCCGGGTGGTGTGCACGTACCACCCGTCCTACCTGCTGCGCAATCCCTCCGCCAAGCGCGACGTGTGGGACGACATGAAACTGCTGCTGGCCGAGATGGGCGTCAATCTCTGACGGCGTGCGGAACAGACATCCGCGCTTCGGCGGTCGTGCACCGCAAGCTGCGGGAAGGGCGGTTCCCCGACACAATCCGCTCCAGCCGGGGATTTACTGAAGAATCCGGTTGTGCCGATCCGATCAATTCCCGGGGTCTTGGGGGGGGGAACAGCCGCTGGAGCAGGTCCATCCTGCGCGCCGTGCAGGCCGCGGGTAGGGTTGCCGAGGAAGGATCGTGGTGCGCATGACTGCCGATCGTGACTGGTTGCCGTGGTTTCCGTCCTTGCTCGCCACTGTGCTGACGGTGGCTGCTGCCGGGTGCACGATCGGACCGGATCCGTTCGACTACTCGGGGCCCGTGCCCAACGGCTCCCCGCCGCAGAATGACTTTCGGGCACGCAGCAACGGCATCCTGCCGCTGGGCGCGGCACCCCGACCGTTTCCCCCGTTGGTCGACGCCGGGCCGGCGCCGGCGGACGTACGGTCGCCGCAAGGTGACGAGAATCTGGCTGACGAAGGGGTGCGGGTCGCCGCCACCGACTTTTCGGTGGATGTCGTGAAGCCGGTCAGCTCCGAGCAGGGCGTCGCCGCCGATGCCGCGGATGAGGATGATGCGGTGGCGCCGGCCGACGTCGCTGAATCGCAGCCGCTAGAAGAATCACTCCCGGCTCCGCTGGCCGAGACGCCGGGCTGGCGGACCCGCGACTGACCCCGTCTGGTCACTGGCGGTGGCCGGACGTGCGGTCGGTGCCGTTCAGTGACAGTCCAGGCTGGCCGGGGAGGCACACCGGCGTCACTGCGGGGCGACGATTCCGGGCTCGGGGAGCCAACCATCCGGCACGACGGCGTCCTTGGGCACCACCGCCACGCCGTCGCGGATCGTGAATCGGTCGCTGTCCGGCGTCGTATCCCAGCCATGCTCGTTGATGATCCGCGTGCGCCGTCCGATGCGCACATTCTTGTCGACGATGGCCCCGGCGATGATCGTGCCCTCGCCGATCCCCAGCGGGGGGATGCCCCTGGCCGTGCCCTCGGCGATACCGTCGGCGGTCTCGTAGAAGTCGTTGCCTAGGATCACCGAGTTGCGGATCACCACGTTGCGGCCGATGCGGCAGCGCAGGCCGATCACGCTGTTCTCGATCACCGCCCCCTGCTCCACCAAGCAGCCGTCGGAGACGAGGCTGTTGCGAATGCTGGCCCCGTCGATTCGCGACGGCGGGAGGAAGCGGCCGCGGGAGTAGATCGGAGCCTCGGCGCTGGCCAGTTGGAACGGTGGCGCGTTGCCGGCCAGGTCGAGGTTGCACTGGAAGTAGGAGCGGATGGTGCCGATGTCCTCCCAGTAGCCATCGAAGGGGTGAAGGTGCACGTTCTTGGCACGGATCGCGGCAGGAAACACCTCACGGCCGAAGTCCTGGTAGTCGGTCTTGGTGAGCAGGTCCAGCAGGCAATCGCGGTCGAACAGGTAGATGCCCATGCTGGCGAGCAGCGATCGTCCTGCGGGCGCGATCCCCTGCCGCTCGATCCACGCCGGGTCGGTTCGCACCATCTCCAGTTCGGCACTGGTCTGTGGCTTCTCCAGGAACCCCTCCACGCGGCCTTCACCGTCGACCCGCATGATGCCCAGGGCCGATGCCGCGGACTCGTGCACGGGAATGGCGGCGATCGTGACGTCGGCCCGCCGCTCCAGGTGCGTGGCCAGCATGTCGGCGTAGTTCATGCGATACAACTGGTCGCCAGAGAGGATGAGCACGTGCTTGATGTCGGGCTGCTGCAGGTAGCGCAGGTTCTGTCGCACCGCATCGGCCGTGCCCTGGTACCAGCCGGAGTTGTCGAGCGTCTGTTGGGCGGCAAGGATCTCCACGAACCCGCCGCTGAACGGGTCGAACGTGTAGGTGCGACGGATGTGACGGTGCAGGCTCACCGAATTGAATTGCGTGAGCACGTAAATCCTCTGCACGCCACTGTTGATGCAGTTGGAGAGCGGCACGTCGATGATGCGGTACTTGCCTGCCAGCGGCACGGCCGGCTTGGAGCGGTCGCGGGTCAGCGGATAGAGGCGGGTGCCCCGGCCGCCGCCCAGGACGAGGGCCAACACGCGGTGCACGGTCATGGTTCGTTCCCTGGGTTGGCGAGGACAAAGTTCACGAGCCGGCCCGGCACGGCGACCACTTTCACGATCTTTCGACCCGTCAGTTGCTCGGCGATGCGTGGGTCGGCGGTCGCCGCCGCCTCCATGGCGGCGGCGTCGGCCCCCGCCGGCACCACCACCCGGCCGCGCAGCTTGCCCTGGATCTGCACCGGAACCTCCACCGTGTCGTCGCGCAGCCAGCGGTCCTCGACCGTGGGCCAGGTCGCCAACGACACGGGGGCCGGACGCCCGAGCAACTCCCAGAGTTCCTCGGCCAGATGCGGGGCAAACGGCGCCAGCAGCGTCACGAACGGCTCCAGCAGGGCCCTCGGCCGCCGCTCCAGCGGTGTGCAGAAGTTGACGAATTCCATCATCCGGGCGATGGCGGTGTTGAAGGACAGGGAGCGGATGTCCCGCGTCACCTTGTCGATGGTGCGATGCAGTTCGCGCAGTTCGTCGTCGCTGGGCGCGGCGTCCACGACCTGCGGCGAGAGCGTCAGGTCGTCGGCACGTTCATCGACGACCAGCCGCCAGCAGCGATCGAGGAATCCGCGCACGCCGCTCACTCCCGCGGTGCTCCAGGGCTTGGTCGCCTCCAGGGGTCCCATGAACATTTCGTAGAGCCGCAGCGAGTCGGCGCCGAAGTCCCGCACCACGCTGTCTGGATTGACCACGTTGCCGCGGGCCTTCGACATCTTGTAGGCACGGCTCTCCACGCGGATCTTTGGCGCATCGCGCAGCACGAAGTGCTCGCCGTGCTTTTCCACCTGATCGGCGGGTACGCGGGCCGGCGTGTCGTCCGCAGCGCGGCGTTCCGCCGACACCCAGCCGCCCTTGACGCTGCGGTAGCCGGTGAACTCCATCTCGCCGAGGATCATGCCCTGATTGACGAGCCTGCCGAATGGCTCGGGCAGCGAGACGTGGCCGCGGTCGTAGAGCACCTTGTGCCAGAAGCGACTGTAGAGAAGGTGCAGCACGGCATGCTCTGCCCCGCCGATATACAGGTCGACCGGCATCCAGGCCCGCTCCACGTCCGGATCGACGAACCTCGAGGCGTTGCCCGGATCGAGAAAGCGCAGGAAGTACCAGCAGGAGCCGGCCCACTGCGGCATGGTGTTCGTTTCGCGGCGCCAGCGCCGCCCGTCGCGCTCCACGTACAGCCAGTCATCGCCGGCCCGGGAGAGCGGTGGATCAGGCGTCTCGCCCGGCCGAAAATCGCTGAGGTGAGGCAGGTTCACGGGCAGTTCGGCCTCGTCCACGGCGCGGATCACTCCGGTGGGCTGCCCGGCAGAGTCGATCTCATGGAGGATCGGGAAGGGCTCCCCCCAGAACCGCTGCCGGCTGAAGAGCCAGTCACGGAGCTTGTAGTTCACGGCCGCCCGTCCCAGGCCCGCCCGCTTCAGGTCGGTGCACATGCGATCGATGACGGTCGCCGTGTCCAGGCCCGTGTAGGGGCCGGAGGCGACGGCGCGGCCGTGACCGGTGAACAGCGCGGCGCCGCCAGGTCCTTCCGGCTCCACCACCGTGAGCACCTCGAGACCGAAGGCCTTGGCGAACTCGTGATCGCGATCGTCGTGCCCCGGCACCGCCATGATGGCCCCGGTGCCGTAACTGGCGAGCACGTAGTCGGCGACCCACACGGGTACCGGCCGCCCCGTGAGAGGGTGGATCACGGAGGATCCGCTGAACACCCCCGTCTTTTCGCGGGCCAGGTCGGTGCGGTCGAGATCGCTCTTTCGGGCCGCTGCGTCGCAATAGGCGCGGATCGACTCGCGCTGCCCGGGCGTGGTCAGGGACTCGAGGAGCGGGTGCTCCGGGGACACCACCATGTAGGTCACGCCGTACAGCGTGTCGGGCCGCGTGGTGTAGATACGCAGCACGTCCCCGCCAGGCTTGGCGGGGAATCCACCGGCCTCCCGCTCCCGGCTCCAGTCCTGGAACGACCTGCCACCGGCCGCGGGAATGAAGAAGTCGACTTCCGCACCCGTGCTGCGGCCGATCCAGTCCCGCTGCAGTTTCTTGATGCTCGCCGGCCAGTCGAGCCCGTCGAGTTCGCGGTCGAGCCGGTCGGCATAGGAGGTGATGCGCAGCATCCACTGCCGTAGCGGTACCCGGACCACAGGGTGCCCGCCGCGCTCGCTGACGCCGCCGATCACCTCCTCGTTGGCCAGCACGGTGCCCAGCGCGGGGCACCAGTTCACCGGCGCATGGGATTGGTAGGCGAGACGGTGCTCGTCGCGCCAGGTGGCAACGGCGGCCGCGCCCCGGGCGGCCACGTCGGCGGGAATCGGCAGGTCCGCGATCGGTCGTCCCTTCTGCAGTTCGGGATCGAACCACGTGTCGAACAACACCAGGAAAATCCACTGCGTCCAGCGGACGTATTCCGGGTCGGTGGTGGACAGTTCGCGGCTCCAGTCGTAACTGAAGCCGAGCATCTTCAGTTGGCGACGGAAGGTGTCGATGTTTCGCTGCGTGCTCTCGCGGGGAGGCGTGCCGGTGCGGATCGCGTATTCCTCGGCGGGGAGCCCGAAGGCGTCGAAGCCCATGGGGTGCATCACGCTCGTGCCCCGCATCCGCTCAAAGCGGGCCACGATGTCGGTGGCCGTGTAGCCCTCGGGGTGGCCGACGTGCAGGCCCTCACCGCTGGGGTAGGGAAACATGTCGAGCACGTAGGCCTTCGCCCCGGGGGCGGGCAGCCGCGGCGTCGCAAACGTGTCGTGTGCCTCCCACCAGGCCTGCCACTTGGGCTCGATCCGGGAGGGCTGGTAGCGGGGCATCGGGGTGTCCGTGGACTGCCGGGGGAATGGACGCGGGAAGACCCCCTCTGGCCCGTGGCGGACGAGAGTTGCCGGCATGCCCCGCTCGACTGTTCAGGCCGTGTGGCGGCGATTCTAATGCCTGTGGAAAAACGGGCAACGCGGCCCGCCAAATCCAGCCCTCGGCGAGTGCCAGGCAGATGTCAGACGGCGTGCCGACACCGGGCGAGGGGCCGATGGTCCTGCAGAGGCGGCTGCTGCGCAGCTGCCGCAGCGCCGCCCGCCGCATGAAGATGGCCGATTCGCTGGGGACGCGGACCACCGGTCGCGAACTGCTGACGCGAATCCTGGTGGCGCGGAGCGTGCTGGAGCGGACCCTGGCGGCTGACGAACGGATGGTGGGCGTGCTGCTGCCACCCACCGTGGGAGCCGCGATCGTCAATGCGGCGCTGGCCCTTTCGGGTCGCGTCGCCGTGAATCTCAATTACACATCGTCGCAGTCCATCCTCGACCTGTGCATGGAGCGAGCCAGCTTGCGGCACGTGATCACGAGCCCCCACTTCCTGTCGCGGGTGAAGCTCGACGTGGGAGAGCGGATGCTGGACGCGGGCGAGTTGCGCCGGCAGGCGACGGCTCTGGACAAGCTGCGGGGCTACCTGCATGCCACGATCACGCCGCTGCCGCTCCTCGAACGCTGGTTGGGGCTGGACCGCATCGGCGCCGATGACGTGCTGACCGTGATCTTTACGTCCGGCTCGACGGGCGACCCGAAGGGGGTGGTGCTGACGCAGGAGAACGTGGGCTCCAACGTCCGCGCCATCGACGCGCTGCTGCACCTTTCGCCGGGCGACGTGGCGCTGGGCGTGCTGCCCTTCTTCCACTCCTACGGTTATACGACCACGCTCTGGACGCCGCTGGCGCTCGACCCGGCCGTGGTCTACCATGCCGACCCGCGCGACGGGCAGGTCGTGGGTCGCCTGGCCCGGGAGCACCACGCCACGATCCTCATGGCCACGCCCACGTTCCTGCGCATCTACACTCGACGCACTCCGGCGGAGGACTTCTCCACGCTGGAGGCAGTGTTCGGAGCGGCCGAAAAACTCCCCGTGGAGGTGTGCGACGCCTTCGAGAAAAAGTTCGGGGTGCGGCCCAGCGAGGCCTACGGCGCCACCGAACTGGCACCGCTGGTGGCGGCCAACGTGCCACCGTCGCGGCACGTGCCGGGCCGGCCGGTCGACTCCCGCGAAGGCACCGTCGGCCAGCCGATTCTGGGCTGCCGGGCCCGGATCACCGACCGCGATGGAGTCGGCGAATTGCCGGTCGGCGCCGAGGGCCTGCTCTGGATCAGCGGGCCGAACGTCATGCAGGGCTACCTCGACCGGCCCGATCTGACTGCCAACGTGGTGAGGGACGGATGGTACTGCACAGGTGACATCGCCAGGCTCGACGCCGAGGGCTTCATCACGATCACGGGCCGCCAGAGCCGATTCTCCAAGATCGGCGGCGAGATGGTGCCGCACCTCAATGTCGAGGAGGCCGTGAATGCGGAGATGGGAGCGGCCGACGGTGAGTTGCTGGCGGTCGTCACGGCCGTGCCCGATCGCGTTAAGGGGGAACGGTTGATCGTGTTCCACCTGCCCACGAGCCACGAGCCACGGGAGATCGTGCGTCGTTTGGGGCAGCGCGGACTGCCCAACCTGTGGGTTCCCGCCGCGGACGGTTTCGCCGAGATCGCCGAACTGCCCATGCTCGGTTCGGGCAAGCTCGACCTGCGCAGGCTTCAGGACATGGCCCGTGAGCGGTTCGTAGAGGATTGTCCCTCGTGACTGGGACCCGGGACTCCGTCGGCGAGGGGAGCGGCCTGACGCTGGTGCTCGGCCCCAGCGACGACCTGCGGGCAGAGATCTACATCCGCGCCTGGCTGCCGTCGGGTGTGGTCGATCCGCGACTGGGGGGTACGCTGGTGGGGCCACGTTGCCGATGGGCGTCTACGCTGCCTGTCGTGGCCCGACTGGCCGCCGCCAACCCGGCCCCGGGTGCTGCGGCGGCCCTGGCCAAGACGGTGCTCACGGAACCTTCCTACTGGACGCCAGACCTGCCGAACGTGTACCGGCTCGAGGCCCGACTCGCCGACGGCGATCACACCGTGGCGACGTTCGACATGATGGTTGGCCTGCGGAGGCTGGGCGTGCGTGGCAGGTCCTTCTGGCTCGACGGCAGACGCTGGGTGCCACGCGGCGTTTCCCGCGTGGCGGCAACATGCGATCCCGCTGCGCTTCACCAGGCCGGACTCGGAGTGGCCATGGTCGATCCGCCGGCCGGACTGTGCTGCGCGGCCGACGAGATCGGCATGCCGATCATCGGCTTCCTGGCGACTGCGTCCGGCGCGTCGCTGGACCCGCAGGCCGCGGCCGGTCGGATCGCGGCCTGGGCGATTCATCCTTCCGTGGTGCTGGCCGTCGTGCCGGCCGAGAACTCCCCTGGGGAGGCCGCGGCGATCGCGGCGCTGGCCCGGGGCCTGAAGGGGACCCTGCTCATCGGAGCAGTCGTCGATGGCGGCTCGCCGCCACCGCCGGCCGTGGCTGAGGGTATCGACTGTCTGGTGGTCAGCCTGGCGGGCGCCGCGCTGCCACACGCCGCCTGGCGGGACGCGGCGCCGGCGCTGCCGCTCGTGGCGTGGCGACCGGGCCGGATCGAGACTGGCAGCGACCGGCGTGGCTGCGACGTGCTGCAGGCCGATCTGGCTGCCTGGGGGCTGGCGGACGGTGCGGCGCGGCCGGCCTGGGATTGGGCGGGATACATCGTGGCCTGAGCGGCATCCCGCAACCGGGCGCTGGGTCTGGTAGCATCCGCTGAAT
Source organism: Planctomycetota bacterium (assembly GCA_003671185.1). Classification (GTDB taxonomy): domain Bacteria; phylum Planctomycetota; class Planctomycetia; order Pirellulales; family UBA1268; genus QWPN01. The sequence continues at coordinate 3,096 of QWPN01000043.1, read as the reverse complement.
GGACGGTTTCGACGCCGAACGATATTCGCGACAAACGCGGTTTGGGCCCCTCGGCGTGGAGGGACAGGCCCGCTTGGCGGCCGGCCGTGTGGCCGTCGTGGGCTGCGGTGCCCTGGGCAGCGTTGCGGCCCTGGCCTTGGCCCGCGCGGGTGTCGGGTTTCTGCGCATCATCGACCGCGATGTGCCCGAGCCATCAAACCTGCCGCGGCAGGTGCTGTTCGACGAGGCCGACGTGGCCACCGGTATTCCCAAGGCCGTGGCTGCGACAGGGCACCTGTGCCGCATCAACTCGGCGCTGCGGGTCGAGCCCGCGGTCGTCGATCTGGTCGCCGGGAACGCCGAGTCCCTGCTCGCGGACGTGGATGTGATCGTCGATGGGAGTGACAACTTCGAGGCCCGTTTTCTCGTCAACGAGGTGGCCTGCCGGCGCGGCATTCCCTGGGTGTACGGCGGGGCGATCGGCGCCGAGGGGCGGGTGATGACGATCGTTCCCGGTCGCACGGCGTGCCTGCGCTGCCTCGTCCCGGAGCCCCCGCCCCCAGGTTCGCTGCCCACGTGCGACACGGCGGGAATCATCGGTTCCGCGGCACTGGTGGTGGGTGCCGTGGAGGCGGCGGAGGTCATCAAGCTGCTGGCTGCAGGCCCGGCATCGACCGGCGGCCGGATGCTGGTCTGTGACCTGTGGGAGAACGCCTGGCGGTCGGTCGACATGACGCCCCTGGCAGCCGCGGGCTGTCCCACCTGCCGGGCCGGCGACACGCCCTGGCTGGAGGGCCGAAGCGGCGGGCAGCCGACCGCCCTCTGCGGACGCGATGCCGTTCAGGTGCCGGCGGCGGCCGGCACGGCCGTCGACCTCGAGGCCCTGGCCGCCCGGTTGGCCGGCGTGGCCAAGGTCACGGCCAACAGCTGGATGGTCCGCGCCGAACTCGTGGACGGGATCCGCATCTCCGTGTTCGCCGACGGTCGAGCGATCGTGTCGGGGACCCGCGAGGAGTCACGGGCGCGCGCCATCGTCTCCCGGTACGTGGGGGCCTGACCGGGCGGGGACGGTGAACCGTGAAGCGTTCGCCGCCCGGAAAAGCCTCGGCTTCGCAGGGCACAGGCCTGCCTACCGGCTCGTGCGTCCCGCGGCCACGGGCGGCGGTGCCATGGCCCCTGTCGCCGCCTCCATGATCCTCTGTTCGGTCGCCTCCGCGCGTGGGAATTCGGCGGTCGCGCGGCCTTCGGCGAGAACGATGATCCGGTCGGCGAGGGCGAGAAGTTCGGGGAGTTCGCTCGACGTGAGGATCACCGCCAGCCCCTCGCGGCAGAGCCGGTCGATCAATTGGTAGAGTTCCGCCTTGGCGCCCACGTCGATACCGCGAGTGGGATCGTCGAGGAGCAGGATGCTCGGCTTGGTGAGCAGCCAGCGGCCGATGATGCACTTCTGCTGGTTTCCGCCCGAGAGCCCGGTAATCGCCGCGTGCGGGCCCGGGGTCTTCACGCCGGTGTCGCGGATGGGGGCCGCCACCAGCGCCTCCTCGCGAGAGCGGCTCAGCAGTCCGCCGCGCAGCACGTCGCGCAGGCTGCACAGGCTCACGTTGGCCGCCACGTCGAGATCGGCGAACAGGCCGAGCCGCTTGCGATCCTCGGTGACCATCGCGATGCCCGCGTTGCAGGCTTCGGCCGGATGCGAGAAGCGAATGGGGCGGCCCGCCAGCAGGATTTCACCGCCCCAGGTCGGCTCGGAGGCCCCGAAGATCGTCTCCAGGAGTTCGGTGCGCCCGGCCCCCATCAGTCCGGCGATGCCGAGGATCTCCCCGGCGTGTAGGTCGAGTGAAATGTCCTTCAGTCGATAGCCGCGCGGGTGTTCGGGCCAGGGCAGCGTGACGTTGCGGACCTCGAGGATTTTTGTGCCACGGCTGCGGGCGCCGTGGAACTGGTGCCCGGCGATGTCGCGGCCCACCATCAAACCGGTGACCTCGCGCGGGGTGGTGGCGGAGCGGTCGACCGTGCGGACGTGCCGGCCGTCACGTAGCACCGTGATCCTGTCAGCGAGGCGAAACACCTCGTCCATCTTGTGAGAGATGTAGAGGATCGTGGTGCCGCGTTCACGGAGCCGGGCGATCGTCCGCTCCAGGCGGGCCGATTCCGCCTCGGTGAGGGCGCTGGTCGGCTCGTCCATGACGACGATCCGGGCGTCGAGTGACAGAGCCTTGGCGATCTCCACGAGTTGCTGGTCGCCAACACGCAGGCTCCCGGTCCGCGCGTCGGGGGGCACCTGGCTCTCGAGCGAATCGAGCAGACGCCGGCACTCGGCCTGCATGCCGGCGTCGTCCACGAAGCCGAGCCGAGTGCGTCGCTCCCGTCCCAGGAACACGTTGGCGGCTACTGGCAGATCCTCGACGAGTGCCAGTTCCTGGTGGATGATCGCGATGCCGGCCCGCTCGGCGTCGCGAGTGCCGGCGAAGTAGACGGTCGCCCCGTCGATCTCCAGCAGCCCTTCATCCGGAAGATAGACCCCGGAGAGGATTTTCATCAGCGTGCTCTTGCCCGCGCCATTCTCGCCGCAGATGGCGTGGAGTTCGCCGCGGCGCACCTCGAGCGTGACGTCTTCGAGGGCCACCACCCCGGGAAATCGCTTGGTGATACCCCGCATGAGAATGGCCGGTGCGGCCTCGGCGTGGGCGTTCATGCGGCCCTCGCCCGCGACTCCCAGGCCCGCACGGCCGCCAGCAGGACGAACGCCGCCGCCCCCGCCGCCAGCCCGGCCCGGGCGTTGGCCGTCATCGCCACGATGCAGCCGCAGAGCACCGCCAGGGTGGGGATGGCGCACAGGCCGAGGGCCCCGGGGAGGAGCCGGCGGCCCCCCTTGGCCATCTGCCCGAGTTGGGAGAAGGTGACCGCGATCACCACGACGATGCCCACGATCAGGCCCTCGTAGACGTCGGCCCCGGTCTTGATGATCTTCGACACGGCGTCAATCACGACCCGCAGGAAGATCGCCCCCAGCACGGTCCCCGGCACTGTTCCCACGCCGCCGGTGAGCGAGCATCCACCCACGACCGCGGCAGCAATGGCGTTGAGTTCGTGCCCGCGGCCCTGGTTGACGGGCGC
>QWPN01000131.1 GCA_003671185.1 Planctomycetota bacterium | reverse complement strand
TGGGGAAACCCTGACGGCGCCGCCGAAAAGGCTTGCGAACGTGGAAAAATCGACCCTTGCTGCGTACCATAGGGATTGTTCCCGCACGCGAGACACGGTCATGAACGACGGCCCCCCGATCTTCACGCAACTCGACATCTCCGTGGGTTCGGTGCCCTCGCCGGGTCAGGACCGGTCTGGTGCCGATGCCGCCGAAACGAACAGACTGCTCCGCGACATGGTCGGCCTGCAGCAGCGGAGCTGCGAACTGCTCGCCGAACTGGTCAACCAGGTGTCGTTGCAGCAGCGGCAACGCAACGCCGAATTGAAGGCCTGGAAGGAGGCGAATCCACGACTGGCGGCGTCCTGCCGTCAGGCCGCCGAATCGCTTTCCAAGGTTCACACCGAGTTTCTCTCGGGCATCGCCCAAGAGGCTGCCGACAACGCCGACGACTTCACCGACAGCGAATACGCGCTCGGCGAGTTCATCGACCGCTACGGTCCGCGGCTCGCCCACTTCAACGGCGTGCTGCAGTTGTTTGCGCAACTCGGCGCCCCGCTGCCGCCAGCGGACACCCCCACGGGCGGCTGACCGCCACATCCCGCCGCGCGAACCAGACGCACGGCCCCAGCCCCAGCCCCCCGGAGCCGCCTGCATGTCATCGGGCACGACGACCCCGACCTCCCGCCCTTCCGTGTTCGAGGTCGCATCCGCCGCCGCCGTGGCGGCGGCCCGCGCGGATCTCGACGCCCACACCGTCGAGATGATGGCCTGGCACTTCCATCCCTCCACCGGTTGCCCGTTCTGGCTGGAGGCCGCGCGGTCGCTCCCCTTCGACCCGCTCGTGGACGTGAAGTGCTTCGACGACCTGAAGAAGTTTCCCCCCTTCGAGGACGAATGGCTGCGCGGCGGGCCGGTGCGACGCTGGGTGCCCAAGGGCCTCGCCGATCAGCCCATCTACGTGTTCGAGACGGGCGGCACGACGGGCGTGCCCAAGTCGCGGGTCAATTCCCGTGACTTCCGCACCGACTACGAGCAGTTTTCGGCCACGCTGCCGGAAGAGCATTTCCCGCGCGGCGCGAACTGGCTGATGCTCGGTCCCTCCGGTCCGCGCCGGCTGCGGCTGTCGATCGAGCACCTGGCCCAGTTCCGCGGAGGCATCTGCTTCTGCGTCGACCTCGATCCCCGCTGGGTGATCAAGCTCATTCAGAAGGGCTGGATGGAGCACCTCGAAGCCTACAAGCAGCACTGCATCGACCAGGCGATCACGATCCTGGAGGCCGGCCACGACGTGCGCTGCATGTTCACCACGCCCAAGCTGCTGGAGGCCCTGGCCCTGGCCCTGGAGAAGAAGGGCACCACGATCCGCAAGGCGGGGATCACCGGCATCTTCTCCGGTGGGACCGAGTTCACGCCGCAGTGGACTCGGTTCGCGGTCGAGGAGTTGCTCGACGGCGCCTACATGACGCCCACCTACGGCAACACGCTGATGGGCCTGGCCGCATCCCGCCCGGTGATTCCGGCCGACGGCTACACGATCGCCTACTACGCGCCGCAACCGCGGGCCGTGATCGAAGTGGTCGACTTCGACGATCGCGACCGGTTGGTGCCCTACGGCGGCACGGGCCGCGTGCGCCTCACCACGCTGACCCGCGAAACGTTCATCCCCGGGTTTCTGGAACGCGACGAGGGGGAGCGGGAACTGCCGTACGCCACGTATCCCTGGGACGGCATCAGCGGCGTGCGACCGTTCCGCGAACTGGCGGCCAGCACGACCGTGGGCGTCTACTGATTTTCACGCACCCGAGAGTTCCCCCATGCACCTGCCCGCTTGGCGATTTGGCAAGCCCTACGAGTCGCTCGAGCGCGAGACGCTCGTGCACTTCCTCACCGGTGAACCGGTCGCCGAGGTGAGCCAGGTGGGCGGAGCGATCGTGGGCCGCGACCTGCAGAAGGCCGCGCAGGCCCGGCGTGCCCTGCTCGCCATCGACCCCGAGGAGATCGTGGAGCGGCTGCAGACGGCCGGCAACCTCTACGCCCACGGCACGCTCACGGTGGGCGACTCGCGGCAGTCGCCGGATGACTTCGCCAAGCAGCAGTCGGCCACCACCGGCCTGCCCGAGTCGCTGTGCCGGGCCAACATGCAGAAGAACATGTTCGTGCTCTCGAACATGGACCGCATGCTCGACGCCCTGTCTCGCGGGCTCGACACGTCGATCCTCTGGAAGGGCTTCGGGGTCGAGCAGCGCGGCGTGACGGTCAGTTACCAGGTGCAGTCGCCGGTGCTGGGGCTCGTGCTCCCCTCCAACTCGCCGGGCGTGCACACGCTCTGGCTGCCGGTGATCGCGCTGGGCGTGGGACTGGTGATGAAGCCGGGCAGCCAGGAGCCTTGGACGCCCTACCGGATGGCTGCGGCGATGGTGGAGGCGGGCATCCCGGCCGAGGCCATCGGCCTCTATCCCGGTGCCACCGACGTGGGCGCGGGAATCCTCGCCGGCTGCCGCCGCAGCATGATCTTCGGCAGCGCCAAGACCGTGGAGCAGTATCGCGGCAATCCCGGCGTGCAGGTTCACGGCCCCGGATTCTCCAAGATCATCCTCGGCGACGACGAGGTCGACGGCTGGGAGCGGCACCTCGACGTGATGGTGGAGAGCGTGGCGATCAACAGCGGCCGCGGCTGCATCAATGCGTCCGCCATATACGCCAGCCGGCACACCAAGGCCATTGCCGCGGCCTTGGCCGAACGCCTGGGGCCGATCGACGTCAAGCCGCCGCAGGACCCGGACGCCCGGCTCGCCGCCTTCACGATCCCCGGTGCCGCGAAGGCGATCTGGCAGCAGATCGAGGGGGGCATGAAGGCGGCCGGGGTGACCCACGCAACGGCCGCATACGGCGACCGGTTCGTGGAGGGGGAACGCTGCGGATGGCTGCGGCCCACGGTCGTGCACTGCGCGTCAGTGGAGCCCGACATCGCCAGGGCCGAGTACATGTTCCCGTTCGTGAGCGTGGTGGAGTGCCCGCAGGAGCGGATGGTGGAGGCGATCGGGCCCACGCTCGTCTGCTCGGCGATCACCGAGGACCCGGCCTTCCAGGCCCAACTGGTCGACTGCACGCACATCGACAGGCTCAACCTCGGGCCCATCCCCACCACGAAGCTCGACTGGCTGCAGCCCCACGAGGGCAACATCATCGACTTCCTGTACCGCTCGCGGGCCCTGCAGGTGCCGGCGGCGGCCGTCATCAAGGTCTGAGGCGGCACCATCGTGGAACAGTCGGCCGCAGGGCAGGACTTCGAGTTCCGCGGCTCCACGCGGCTGGTCGTCGGCCGGGGCACGCTGGGGCGGCTCGGCGAGTTGGCGCGCGGGCTGGGAGCCTCGCGGGTGCTGGTGGCGAGTGACACGGGGATCGTCGAGGCCGGGCACACGGCGGCTGGTCTCGAGTCGCTGCGGGCCGCGGGCATCGCCACACGGGTGTTTTCCGGTTTCAGTGAGAACCCGAGCTCTGACGAGGTCGAGGCCGGCGCGGTCGTGGCCCGCGAGTTCCGCCCCGACCTGCTCGTGGGACTGGGCGGCGGCAGTTCGATGGACTGCGCCAAGGGAATCAACTTCCTCGTCTCCTGCGGTGGGCGGATGCAGGACTATCGCGGCCGACACGCTGCGACCGGTGACATGCTGCCCTCGATCGGCGTGCCCACGACGGCCGGCACCGGCAGCGAGACGCAATCCTTCGCGCTGGTCACCGACCCCGCCACAGGCATGAAGATCGCCTGCGGCGACCCGCGGGCCGCCTTTCGCATCGCGATCCTCGACGTCGACCTCACGCTCACGCAGCCCCTGCGACTGGCGGCGCTGACCGGCATCGACGCCCTGTCGCACGCCGTCGAGAGTCACGTCAGCAGGGCGGCCACGCCGGCCTCGCGGATCTTCTCGCGGGAAGCCTGGCGTCTGCTGGCGACCAGCCTGCCCCGGGTGCTGGCCGACGGCGGCAGCATCCGCGACAGGGCAGACCTGCAACTGGCCGCAGCCTGGGCGGGACTGGCCATCGAAAACGCCATGCTCGGCGCGGCACATGCCCTGGCCAACCCGCTCACCGCCGTGCACCACGTCGTCCACGGACAGGCCGTGGGGCTCATGCTGGCGCACGTGGTGCGATTCAACGGACCATCCTGTGACGCAGCCTACGCGGAACTGCTCCGCGACATCGGCATCGAAACGGCGCCCGGCGTGGCCGCCGGCCGACTGGCGGAATGGTTGACGGCGCTCCTGGCGGCATCGGGCCTGGGCCGGTCGCTGGGGGAGATCGGCATCCCCACGCCCGACGTGCCGGCGCTGGCCGCCGCGGCAGCCAGGCAATGGACGGGGGGCTTCAATCCGCGTCCTCTGGCGCCCGCCGACTTCGCGGCGCTCTACGAGGCCGCCCGATGACGATCGCAGCGCGACTCCTGTGCATCCTGGCGGCCTTGGTGGCGGCACCCGTCTTGCCCGCCGATCCCGAATTCGACGCGGCGCCCGCCCACATCTGGCCGATGGCCCGCGGCTGCCCCAGCGGCAGCGGCCGGTCCGCGCTCGTGCTGCGGTTGCCGCTCGCCGAAGCCTGGCACCGGGAGTTCGACAAGACCGCCTTCGGCGCCGTGCCGGTGATCGCCGACGGCATGCTCTACGTGGGCGATCTCGACGGCACGTTCCATGCCCTGGCTCTCGACGACGGCGCCACCCGCTGGACCTTCAGGACAGAACAGGGCGGATTCCCCTCGGCAGCGGCCCTGTCGTCCGACCCGGCGCACCGGCTCGTGATCGTGGGCGACGACACCGGCATCGTGCGGGCGTTCGATCGTGGCTCGGGCGCGCCGGTCTGGGAATACGTCACCGAAGGGGAGATCTCCGGCGGCCCGACGATCATCGCCGGGCCCACTGGCGACCGTGTGCTGGTCGGCTCGCAGGATGCGTCGCTCTCCTGCCTCGCGCTCGCCGACGGCGAGCTGATCTGGAAGCACTCGATCGCCGACCAGATCCGCTGCTCGCCCACCGTGGCCCGGGGTGCCGCCGGCGACCGCGTGTTCATCGCCGGCTGCGACGGCCGCCTGCACGTCATCGACGCGGACACTGGCAAGGAGGCGGCGACGGTGCCGATCGACGGTCCCACCGGCACGACGCCGGCGGCCAGCGCCGACCGGGTGTTTTTCGGCACCGAAGGGGGCGCCTTCTTCGCGATCGACTTCGTGCAGGCCGCCGTGGCCTGGAGAGCGCAGGCCGCTGCGGGGCAGTCATACCGCTCGAGCGCGGCGTTGGCCGGCGACCTGGCGATCGTCGGTTCGCGGGGCAAGGCCGTGGAGGCCTTCGCCCTGGCGGACGGCGGCAAACGCTGGAGGCGGCCGATGCGCGGACGCGTGGATGCGGCGCCGGTGATCGTGAACGCCGCCCGCGGCACGGAGGATCCCCGGCCGGCGGCGGTCGTGGCCGACGCGGCCGGCAAGGTGGCGATCATCGATGCCGCGACGGGCGAAACCCTCTGGGAGTTCGACGCCGGCGGCGGCTTCGGTGCCGGGGCGGCCGCCGCCGCTGGGCGGATCGTGATCGCCTCGGACGACGGCACGGTGTGGTGTTTCGCGGAGGAGCACGGCCGATGACTGCCTGGCTGCAGCGGGAGATCCGCCTCGCCCCCCGGAGCCGCGGTTTTCACCTCGTCACCGGCGAGATCGAGGCGGCGCTGCGCGACATGCCGGCCTGGCGCGTGGGTCTGCTGCACGTCTTCATCCAGCACACGTCGGCCAGCCTGTCGATCAACGAGAATGCCGACCCCGACGTGCCCCGCGACCTGGAGATGGCCTTCAACGCGGTCGCCAGCGAGGATCTGCCCTACGTGCACACCATGGAAGGACCAGACGACATGCCGGCGCACGTGAAGGCATCGATGATCGGCTGCTCCGTGACCGTTCCCATCCGGGAGGGCAGGCTGGTACTGGGCACCTGGCAGGGCATCTACCTGTGCGAGCACCGTGACCGAGCCGGTGGCCGCCGGCTCCTGCTCACCGCCCACGGTGACGCATGAACGACGACGAGGCCGCCCCTCCATCCTCCGCGCCCGACCGTGTCCCTGCCTTCGACCCCGAGCGGTTCCGTGTCGAGGGGCGGGCCGTCGTCGACTGGATCGCCGATTACTGGTCGGCGGTCGAGCGTCGACCGGTGCTTTCGTCCGTCGCGCCTGGCTGGGTGCGGTCGCACCTGCCCTCCCGCGCTCCCGAGGCCCCGGAACCGCTGGCCGACGTACTCGCCGACGCCGACCGCGTCATCCTCCCCGGGCTGACGCACTGGCAGCATCCGGCATTCTTCGGCTGGTTTCCGGCCAGCACGTGTGGCCCGTCGATCCTCGGTGAACTGCTGGCCGCCGGCCTCGGCGTACAGGGGATGCTGTGGGCCACGTCACCTGCCTGCACGGAACTGGAGACGCTCGTGCTCGACTGGCTCCGCGACCTGCTCGGGCTGCCCGTTCGGTTCGCGAGCACTGGCGCCGGTGGCGGCGTGATCCAGGACTCGGCATCGAGCGGCCTGCTCTGCGCGCTGGTGGCGGCGCGGGAGCGGGCGACCGACCTGCGCTCGAATGCGACCGGCGTCGACCAGGACGCCCGGCCCCTCGTGGTCTACGCCAGCGTCGACGCGCACTCCAGCGTGGAGAAGGCTGCCGGCATCGCCGGCATCGGCCGCCAGTGGCTGCGTCGCATTCCCGGCGCCGGTGGCGGCATGGATCCCGCCGCGCTGGCCAGGGCCATGGACGAGGATGCCGGGGCCGGCAGGCGCCCCTGCTTCGTGGTGGCCACGGTGGGCACGACCGCCTCGGGGGCCGTCGATCCGGTGCCCGCCATCGCCGCCGTCGCGGCCCGGCACGCCGCCTGGCTTCACGTCGATGCGGCCTGGGCTGGCGCGGCCGCCCTGTGCCCCGAGTTCCGCGGCCCGCTCCTGGCCGGCGCTGAGGCCGCCGACAGCTGGGGCTTCAACCCGCACAAGTGGCTGCTCGTGAACTTCGACTGCCACGCACTGTGGGTCGCCGACCGCACGGCCCTCGTCCGCGCGCTCTCCACGAAGCCCGATTATTTGCGGAACGCGGCCAGCGATGCGGGCGGCGTGATCGACTACAGCGACTGGCAGGTGCCGCTGGGGCGGCGCTTCCGGGCGCTCAAGCTGTGGATGACACTGCGCATGCTCGGCGCAGAGGCGCTGCGGGCGCGAATCCGCGACCACGTGACCTGGGCGGGGGAGTTCGCCGCCATGCTGCGTGGCGACCCGCGGTTCGAACTGCTCGCGGAGCCGAGCCTGTCGCTCGTCTGCTTCGCCCTGCGATCCGGCGACGAGACGTCTCGGGACCTGCTCGATCGCGTCAATGCCACGGGAGCGGCCTGCCTGAGCCACGCCCGAGTGGCGGGCCGATTCGCCCTCCGCTTGGCCATCGGCGGCCCGCTCACTGAACGACGGCACGTCGAGCAGGTGTGGCGCACCCTCGCCGCCCTGGCCGGCTCGGCATAGCATTGCCACGCAGGTTTCCCGGGAGCCGAACCATGTCGCCACGCCGCTGTCTGATCGCCGTTCTCGCCACCGCCGCCGGGTGGCTGGGTCGGCCGCCGGCCCGGGCCGCGGAGGAAGCCGGGCCGCCGCCCAGGCCGATGATGATCGCGGAGGCGAAGATGCCGCGGGGTTTTCCCACGCCGGGCCCCGTGGGGCAGGTCGTCATCAAGGAGTATCCCGCCCACCGCCTGGCCCGCGCGGCCGCGGACGACCGCGGGGTCGACTCCGTGTTCATGCGTCTCTTTCGCCACATCAAACGGCACGACATCGCCATGACCGCACCGGTGGAAATGTCGGCGCCGGAACCCGGGGGGGGCGGTTCACCCTCGGCATCGATGGCGTTCCTGTATGCCACGCCGGAGATCGGCGCGGCGGGACCTGATCCCGGCGATGCAGGCGTCGTCGTGGAGGATGTGCCGGCCACCACGGTCGTCTCCATCGGGGTCCGCGGGTCGTACACCGAACGCACGTTCGGCCGCGGCCGCGAACGGTTGCAGGAATGGCTGGCCGACCACCCCGAATGGACCGCCGCCGGCCCACCCCGCACGCTCGCGTACAACAGCCCGTTCGTGCCCGGACTGCTCAAATACGCCGAGGTGCAGATACCCGTGGCGGCATCCCCGCCTCCGGCACAGTCGCCGGCCCCCGAGTGACCGGGCCAAGCCGTCCGGGGCGCCCGCAGGGTTCGCCCCGCCCACCCCAACTGTCACGACCGCATTTCGGTGTATTTTCGGCAGAACTCCTGCCGATCCTCCTTGCGTGAACCATCCCTCCCCAACCCCCGTAGTATTGGTTGCGGCCGGTTGAATCCGGTCGGTTTCGGAGCGCCCCGCATGAGGGGTAAGGAGCGGCGATCATGGCCCGAAAAGACGCGTTGGTGAATCTGCGGGCGATCCTTGTACGGCGGCGCGACGCCCTGCGCAGCGCCCTTGCCGGCGATCTGTCCTTGCTCAAGGAACTCCGCAGCGAGTCGCCGGGCGACGTCATCGACGCCGCCTACGACTCCGCACAGGACGAGATAAGTTCCCAGTTGGCGGAGGTCGAAAGCCGCGAATTGGCCAACATCGAGAACGCCCTAGAGCGGATGAAGGCCGGCCAATATGGCCAGTGCGAGGTGTGCGGCGGCCGAATTCCCATGGCCCGTCTCGACGCCCTGCCCTACGCCACGATGTGCATCGAATGCCAGCGTGAGGTGGAGCGGTCGGGGTCGGGTGCCGTTCCGCGGCGGACCGGGGACGAGGCTGGCGAGGAGTCGATGAGCAGCGAACTGGAACTGTGAATCCCGGCCGGGATATGCTGGGTTCGCGTCATCTCCCGTCCGCTGCGAGCCCGCCATGAGTTTCAGCCACCCCGTGCTCGCCTGCCTGCTGGCGGGATCGGTCGCGGCCCTGGCGCCGTCCGTTCAGGCCGACGACCCGCTGCCGCTGGCACCGGTGAAATCGGCTGCGGCCGAAGATGGCGAGCGGGTCGACCCGATGCGGCCGACGCGGCTCACGGCCGCGGAGCGCGACAAGCTCTACGAGCAGGCCGGCCGTGACGCCGAACGGCTCGAGCAGCAGGCCATCCAGCTGCGCCGCCTCACCAAGCTGCTCCGGCCTACGGTCGTGCACATCGGCGCCACCAAGCCGCTGTCCCGGCCGCGCAACGGCCGGGTGACCCAGGAAGAGGCCGGCTCGGGCGTGATTGCCACCGTCGCCGACCGTACGGTGGTGATCACCAACCGGCACGTCGTGCACCGCGCCGACCTGGACGACATCGCCATCCGCCTCGACGACGGTCGCGAACTGCGACCGGTGCGTTCCTGGTCCGACGCCGCCACCGATATCGCCGTGCTGCAAATCAAGGCCCCCGATCTGCAGCCGGCCCGACTGGCCGGGGGCGACAGCGTGCAGATCGGCGACACCGTGCTGGCCATCGGCAGCCCGTTCGGACTCGCGCACTCGATCACGCTGGGCATCGTCTCAGCCAAGGGCCGCCGCGACCTGGAACTGGGGGAAGGCACCGTCAAGTTCCAGGACTTCATCCAGACAGATGCGGCGATCAACCCGGGCAACAGCGGTGGGCCGCTCGTCAACCTGCGCGGCGAAGTGGTGGGCCTGAACACGGCGATCGCCAGCAACTCCGGCGGCAGCGAGGGAATCGGGTTCGCGATCCCGATCTCCATGGTGATGTTCGTGGCGCGCCAACTGGTGGAGAACGGCTCCGTGGCCCGGGCCTACCTGGGCGTCTCGCTCGACAAGGATTTCAGGCAGCAGGCGGCTCATCGCCTGGGCATGGTGCGGTCGATCGGCGCGCGGGTGGAGTCTTTGATCCGCAATTCGCCGGCCGACGCGGCCGGCATCCGTCCCGACGACGTGATCCTGGAGTACGACGGCACGCCCGTCGAGGACGACGATCACCTGCTGAGCCTGGTGAGCACGACCCCCGTCGACGCGACGATCGAACTGGTGATCTTCCGCGACCGGCAGCGGCTCACGCTGCGCATGCCGGTGGCCGCCCGCAAGGATTTCGAAAACGCGGCCAAGTGATCTCAGGCCGCAGGACGACGACGGCAGCCGGCTACGTCACGGCGGCGGCGGCGGCAAAACCGCGCAGGATGCAGTCCTGCACGGCGGCCGCGTCGCAGCCCACCAGCAGGTCGGCGTTGGGCCGCCACTGGCGGATCTGCCGCCGGTCGACCACGAGCATCCCCGCCGTCAGGTCCCCGGCCGTCTCCACGTCGGCCGCCACGGTCGTCCGCTCGAAGAGTTCCGGGTTCGTCAGTGCCACGAGTGCCGCAACGTCGTGCAGGCAGACGCCTTCGCTGCCCAGGATCTGCCTGTGGGCGCGGAAAGCGTGCCCCAGCATGCTGCGCAGGATTTTTCCGGCCCGCGAGAAGGCGTCGGGCAGTTCGTCCAGCAGGCCGAAGCCGAGCATCACCTGTGCCGAGGTCTCCAACGGCAGGAGCGTCTTCGTCACCGGCTCTCCCACCACGTGACGGGCGGCGCGCGGATCGCAGAAGAAGTTGAAATCGGCGGCGGGGGTGGCGTTGCCGGCAGCGTGCACGGTGCCACCGCAGATGAGGATGTCGCCGATCAACTCGGCGATCCCGGGGTCGCGGGCCAGCACGCGGGACACGTTCGTGAGCGGCCCCAGCGCCAGGATCGTGATCTCCCGTGGATGGGCCTTGAGGCACTCATACATCACCTTCTCCGAGGCGTGCCCGCCATGCAGCGCGACTCGGGGCAGTTCCAAGCCCCCCAGGCCGTCGCTGCCGTGCATGCTGTAGGGCCGCTCCGGCAACACTACGTCGTCGGCCGCGCCCCCGATGCGCGGCAGCCGCGGCGGATCGAGATAGGCCACCAGCGACTGCAGGTTGGCCGTGGCCTGCTGCGGCGGCACGTTGCCCCCCACGGCGGTCACCGCCACAACGTCGAGGCGGGGATCGAACAGGGCCATTGTCAGCGCCACGGCGTCGTCAATGCCAGGGTCGACGTCGATGATCACCTTGCGCGGCGTGAGGATCGGCGGCACGGGGGCGGGTGCTCCGGTGGTGTTCGGCGTGGTGTAGGCTATCTCGGCGGCAGCGGAATCGTATCCGAAAGCGGATCTGCAGGATGTCCCACGGCGGCATTCCCATGGCACCAGGCGACAGCGACGAGCGCGACTCCTCCCGCCAGCCGCTGCTCCTGGCCGAGTTGGCTGCCTGGACCGACGGCCTGGCACGCGGCCGGCGGGCTGCGCAGGGTGACGTCCGTCGGCTCGTTGACGCCGTGCTGGCCGATGCCGTCGACCTGGAGCTGTTCGGCCGCTGGCTGGTGGCCCTCGCGGAGGCCGGGGAGTCGGCCGCCGAGGTGGCCGGCGTGGCCGCGGCACTCCGGGCGCGGATGCTGCGGGTCGATGTCCCTGGGGCCGCCATCACGGTGGCGGACACCTGCGGCACCGGCGGCGACGGATCCGGTTCATTCAATATCTCGACCGCCGCGGGGCTCGTGGTGGCGGCCGCCGGTCAGCCTGTGGCCAAGCACGGCAACCGCGCCGTCTCCAGCCGTACCGGCTCGGCCGACGTGCTCGAAGCTCTCGGGGTCAAAGTCGACGCGGCGCCAGCGGCGTCGGCCCGCTGCCTGCGCGAGATCGGGCTCTGCTTCTGCCTGGCGCCGGTCCACCATCCCGCCATGGCCCGCGTGGGGCCGCTGCGCCGGTCGTTGGGTCGTCCCACCGTGTTCAACCTGGTGGGGCCGCTGTGCAATCCGGCGGGTGCCACGGTGCAGGTGATCGGCGTGGGCCGGCCGGCGGCGCGGGAGCCGGTGGCCGAGGCCGCACGGATGCTGGGAGCCGCACGGGCACTCGTCGTCTCGGGGCATACCGGTGACGGTGGCGGCGCGTTTGACGAAGTCAGCCTGTTTGGCCCCACCGATGTGATCGACGTGACCGCCGGCACGACCGTACAGCGTTCCTGGAGACCCGAGGATTTCGGGCTCGCGACGCAGCCGGTGACGCACATGGCCGAGTTGTCGGTGGCGGGCCCGGCGGAGAGCGCGGCCGCGATCCGCGACGTGTTATCCGGGGCCGGCGGCCCGCGGCGTGACGTGGTCGTGCTCAATGCAGCCGCGGTGCTCTGGGCCGCCGGCCGCGGCGTGGACCTCCCGGCGGCCCGAGCGCTCGCCGAACGCGCCATCGACTCAGGCGCGGCGGCCCGGCTGCTCGCCGACTTCGCCCGCCTCTCCCACGTGCCGGCGGCCTAGGTCCCGTCGCCAAAGTGGTTTTTCGTGTCGTTGATGGCTTGATCGTCATCCGCGGATGGCCGTCGAGCGGCGCGCCCCATATCGGACCAGCGCCATCACCAGCCGTTCTAAAGCCGATACGAGCCGGTCGAAGTGAGTCCGGGCAAGCTGCAGAAGCGCGCGGAGACCTTGAAGGCTCCTCGGACTGCCGATTCCGATGAGTGCCCGCATGATCGTCGAGAGGTTCCTCGCCGCGACCATCATCAGGTGCCGCTTCGCAACGCTCGCGAGTCCACGCAACCACGTTCGTCTCGCCCCGCCGGTGTCGCAGACATGAGCGAACGAGCGTTCGGTGAGTTCACTGCGAAGCCTACAGAGCTGCTTGCCTCGTTCACTCTTCGTGCGCCTGCGTGCCAAGTAGACGGCATGCTTCTCTTTCGGATCCTTGTCGACCCAGCGTCGTTGCTGTGGAGAAGCATGCTCGGGAATGTAGGCCCGCATGCCCAGGTCGGCGGCGAGCGTGACGACTCTCGTCGAGTGATACCCCTTGTCGGCGACAATCGCCTCGATCACGTGATCTGCTCCAGCCTGGCCTGCGTTCACTGCCGCGTCGATCGCTGTGTCGATGATCGTGGCAGTGTCAGGTGCGGTGCCGGTGTGAACTGTCGTAGCCACCACGATGTCGGTGTCGAGGTCGACGGCGTGCTCGACCTTGTAGGCCATTCGTGTCGTGCCGTCCTTCATCCACGTGATCGTCGCGTCAGGGTCATGCGGGTTCTCCCAATCGTCGTTGGAGACCTTCTTTCCCGGGCGATTCCGGTCGAACTGCCGCAGTTCGTCGTCGGTCGGATCGTCGAGGCCCGCCTTCTTCGCGAGCTTCCGGGTGTAGTCCTTCCAGCCCTTGCCAGAGTCCTTGCGGACGATCGACCGCATCGAGGCGTTGGCTTGGATCGTCGTCGAATCGATGCCGATCGCCTCGCCCCACAACAGCCCCTTGTGGGCCGCGACGGAGAGGATGAAGCGGAAGACCTCGTCAAAGACCTCCTTCGGCAGCCGCTTGTGCGTCTTGCTCACGCAGGAGTGATTCGGCACTGGATCGGTGGGGGCAAGCCCGAGGAACTCACCGAGCGACCGGCTATCGGTGCACCGCCAGGAGATCGCTCGATGCGACTTCAGGCCCTCGAAGTACCCGACGAAGAGCATCCGGAAGAAGACGCCCGGGGGCACGCCCGGCCGCCCCATCGTCTCGGCGTAGTAGGGGGCACACAGCTTCTCGACCAACGTATAGAAGCCGTTCTCGGCCAGGAGCCGATTCAGAGCCGTGTAGAACGGATGGCCGGGAGTCTTCGGCAGGTCGGAGGCCGCCACGAAGGCCTCCATCTGCCGCTCCCGGCGTCTATGCCCAAGTGCCATGCTTCCCTCCTTGGCCGCCACAACTCATCGGCTCAGGGCCGATGGCCGAGGTTTAGCGCCAGATCGGGGGATGTGAAGACGACTTTATCCACAGCCTGCTATGCCCCGTCGCGGGACTTTCGCTGCGGCCGCGGAACCTGCTCAGGTGAGCGGGATCTCCAGGCCGTCATAGGCCAGTTCCACGCCCGGCGGCAGCTCAGCCGACGTCGCGGCGTGGGCCATCTCGTGCCCCATGTGCACCAGCAGCGTGCGCCTGGCCGCCACGCGAGCCGCCACGTCAAGGGCTTCGCGCACCGAAAAGTGCGTGGGATGCGGCGTGGGCCGCAGGCAGTCGAGGACGAGCGTGTCGAGCCCAGCGAGTTGGGGCCAGGTCTCGTCGGGAATGGCGTTTGTGTCGGTGCAGTAGGCGATGCGGCCGAAACGGAAGCCGAGCACGTCGAACACGCCGTGCCGCAGCCGGAGGGGCGTCACCCTGGCTCCGAGCAGGTCGAAGGGCTCGGTGCCGATCCGCTGGAACTCGACCTTCGGCAGGCCACCGCCGGGCACGGGCACGGTCTCGAACGCATAGTCGAACGCCTTGCGGATGCGCCGCTCGACCCGCTCTTCGCAGTACAGCGGGAGCGGCTTGCCGGAGGCGTAGCACAGCGGCCGCACGTCGTCGAGGCCGTAGACGTGATCGACGTGATCGTGCGTATAGAGCACAGCGTCGACGCGGCCCACGCGTTCGCGGAGCAACTGCGTGCGCAGGTCGGGGGTGGTGTCGACGAGCAGGTGGCCGGCCGGAAGACCGAGGATGACGCTGGTGCGGGTGCGGGAGTCGCGCGGATCACCGCCGGTGCACGTGCCGCAGCCGCAGCCCACGACCGGCACGCCGACGCTCGTGCCGGTGCCGAGAAACAGGAGCCGTCCGCCCAAATCGCGGCCCACGCCGCGCGGCGCAGCGGTCTGTTCGACGGTGGGTGGCAGGCGGGAAGCGTCGCTCGGTGGCATGCCGCGGATTATCGGCTGGACCGGCCGCAGAAACCATCGCGCAGGCCGAAACCGGCCCGCTGGAGGCAGGGCGGCGTCACGCGCTCCCGCCCCAGTACTCGGATGGGACCACGTTTCGACCGCCAGCCTGCGGTGCCTGCCGCCGGCCGGGGTCGGCGAGCGTCAGTCGTTGCCAAGCGACAGGCGGCCGGTCGATACTGATCCCCGGCGCGGCACGGAGATCGAGGTCTTCGTCACGCCCATGCCTTCCGATCCGCTGCGGCTGCGGGCCGTATGTCCGACCACTCGTCCCAGTCGTGCGCTGCCATGGCGGTGGAACTGTCGTTCACGGACATGGGAGCGGGCCCTCCGCTCGTCATCCTCCACGGGCTGTTCGGCTCCAAGCGGAACTGGACGAACATCGCCCACAGGTTCGCCACCGGCCATCGGGTGCTCGCGGCCGACCTGCGCAACCACGGCGACAGCCCCTGGGACAAGCGGCACGACTACCCCGCCATGGCTGAAGACGTCGCGGCCCTGATCCGCACGCATGTCGGCAGCCCGCCTGCCGTCGTCGGCCACAGCATGGGAGGCAAGGTCGCGATGATGCTGGCACTCGACCACCCCGAACTCGTCGAACGGCTTGTCGTCGTCGACATCGCCCCAGTGGTGTCCACCGGCACGCCGATCGAGTACGTCAGGGCGCTGAGATCGCTGTCGCTGGCCACCTTCAGCAACCGTGCCGACGTCAAGGACGCGCTCGCCGGGGCGATTCCCGATCCGGCGATCCGGGCCTTCATGATGCTCAACCTCGCCACCGGTCCCGCGGGACTCTCGTGGACGGTCAACCTCGACGCCATCGAGGCCCACTTCTCCACTATCCTCGGGTTCCCCGAAGTGCCGCCCGGGAGGCAGTTCACGAAACCCGTGCTGTTCCTCGTGGGCGGACGGTCACACTATGTGCAACCGCACCACCGCCCCGAGATCGAGCGACTGTTTCCTGCCGCCACGTTCGAGGTCATTGAGGCTGCCGGTCACTGGGTGCACGCCGACGCGGCCGACGCCTTCGTGGAGAAGGTGTCGCGATTTCTTTCGGCCTGACGGCGGCGCGCCGCCGCCCGACCGCCTCCTGCATGCGGGGAGGCCGTTCCTGTCGCGGGTGCGGGGCATCGGGATGCGGCGCCGGCTCACCGGCTGGCCTCTGGCCCGCGGGTCACGAGAGTTGTCGCCCCGCGCCGTCGGGGCTAGACTTCTGGCGTCAGGAGAGAGTCGCAAGACCGCCGAAGGCTGAACGCTCAGGCAAAAGAACTGACGACACGCACTGCTGGAGAGCGGCGGCATCCCGCGTGATGCCGCCCACCGAAGGGGCAAACCGCGGGCACGAGCCTGCGGCGAATCTCTCAGGTTCCAGGACAGCAGGGTTCCGGGTGATCGCCCAGGCGCGATCACCCCCGCTGTGGAGCCCCGCCATGTCGCATGCGAAACCGGCCGCTGAACGGCCGATCGAACCGTCCAGGCCCGTGTTCGTGCCGCTCGCCGCTCTCGAGCACCCGGCCGAGTTCCAGGGGCGACACATCGGCTGCGGGCCTGCCGATGAGCGGCACATGCTGGACGCGGTCGGGGCGGCCTCGACGCGGGCGCTCGTCGATGAACTCGTGCCGCCCGCGATCGCACGCCGTGAGCCGATGCGGCTGCCGCCGCCGGCGACCGAGACGGCGGCGCTGGCCGAACTGCGCGGCATCGCCGCACAGAACCGACTGCTGAGGAGCTTCATCGGCCAGGGGTACCATGGCACCCTCACGCCCGGCGTCATTCTCCGCAACATCCTGGAGAACCCGGCCTGGTATACGGCCTACACGCCCTACCAGGCCGAGATCTCGCAGGGCCGGATGGAGGCGCTCGTCAATTTCCAGACGATGGTCTGCGACCTGACGGCGATGCCGATCGCCAACGCGTCGCTGCTCGACGAGGCCACGGCGGCCGCGGAGGCCATGACGCTCGCCCGCCGCGTGTCGGCGAGCACGAGCCCCGTCTTCCTGGCCGACTCCCGCTGCCATCCGCAGACGCTCGAGGTGCTGCGGACGCGGGCCGAGCCGCTGGGCATCGAGGTCGTCGTGGGCCACGCCGCGGAGCTCGTGCGCATGCGAGACCACTTCGGCGTGCTCGTGCAATATCCGGCAACCGACGGCGAGGTGGTCGATTGGCGGGACCTCGCCGGACAGGTCCACGCGAAGCAGGGCGTGGTCTGCGTGGCGGCCGACATCCTGGCGCTCGTGCTGCTCGCACCGCCGGGCGAGTGGGGCGCCGACATCGTGATGGGCACCACGCAGCGGTTCGGGATGCCGATGGGCTGCGGGGGGCCGCATGCCGCCTTCTTCGCCTGCCGTGACGAGTTCAAGCGGTCGCTGCCGGGCCGGCTCGTGGGCGTGAGCCTCGATGCGCATGGCAGTCCGGCCTACCGGCTGGCGCTCCAGACCCGCGAGCAGCACATTCGCCGCGAAAAGGCCACGAGCAACATCTGCACGGCGCAGGCGCTGCCGGCCATCGTGGCGAGCATGTACGCCGTCTACCACGGGCCCGCGGGACTCGAGCGCATCGCCCGCCGCGTGGCCTCGTTCACCGCGATCCTGGCCGCGGGCCTCGAGCGGCTGGGCGTGACGATGAAGCATCGCCATGCCTTCGACACGCTGGCTCTCGACACGGGCCGCCGCACCCGGGAACTGGCCGCCCGGGCCCACGAGCGGGGCATGAACCTGCGCGTGCTCGACGACCAGACGCTGTGCGTCACGCTCGACGAGACGACCACCCGGGACGACCTCGTGCGGCTGTGGGGCGTGTTCGCGGAGCCGGGCCGGGCGCCGGCCGACGTGGCCGAGTGGGAGCAGGGCGTGGCGCCGCTCCTGCCGCCGGAACTGGTCCGCACCAGCGGCTTCCTCGAGCATCCCGTTTTCAACGCCCATCACTCCGAGACGGGCATGCTCCGCTACATCCGCGCGCTCTCCGACCGCGACCTTGCCCTCGACCGCAGCATGATCCCACTGGGCAGCTGCACGATGAAACTCAACGCCACGAGCGAGATGATTCCGATCATGTGGCCGGAGTTCGCCGACGTCCATCCCTTCGCCCCGGCCGACCAGCGGGAGGGATACGCGATCCTCGACCGCCAACTGCGGGAATGGCTCTGCGAGGCCACGGGGTATTCCGGCATCAGCCTGCAGCCCAACGCGGGCAGCCAGGGGGAGTACGCCGGATTGCTCGTGATCCGGGCCTGGCAGCGGGCCCGGGGACAGGGCCATCGCGACATCTGCATCATCCCCTCGTCGGCGCACGGCACGAATCCGGCGAGCGCCCAGATGGCAGGGATGGAGGTGGTGGTCACGGGCTGCGACGCGCAGGGCAACGTCGACCTCGCCGAATTGCGGGCCAAGTGCCAGCAGTATGCCGACCGGCTGGCGGCCGTGATGATCACCTACCCCAGCACGCATGGCGTGTTCGAGGCGGACGTGAAGGAACTCTGCGAGATCGTCCACGCGCACGGCGGGCGGGTGTACGTGGACGGCGCCAACATGAACGCCCTCGTCGGGGTGGCGGCCCCCGGGGCGTTCGGTGGCGACGTGAGCCACCTGAACCTGCACAAGACGTTCTGCATCCCGCACGGCGGCGGCGGCCCGGGCGTGGGGCCGGTGTGCGTGGTCGAGGATCTGGTTCCATTCCTCCCGGGACACGACGCGGGAGGGCTCGGGCCCAGCCCCGTGGGGGCCGTGTCCGGAGCGCCGCTGGGCAACGCGGCGGTGCTCCCGATCAGCTGGATGTATTGCCGGATGATGGGGGGCGACGGCCTGCGGCGGGCGACCGAGGCGGCGATCCTCGCCGCCAATTACGTGAGCCATCGCCTGCGCAGCCACTACCCCACCCTCTACACCGGCGCGAAAGGCCGCGTGGCCCACGAGTGCATCCTCGACCTGCGGCCGCTCAAGGAGACCAGCGGCGTCACCGCCGAAGACGTGGCCAAGCGGCTGATCGACTACGGCTTCCATGCCCCGACCCTGAGTTTCCCGGTGCCGGGCACGCTGATGGTGGAGCCCACCGAAAGCGAGACGCTCGACGAACTCGACCGCTTTATCGACGCGATGATCGCGATCCGCGGCGAGATCCGCCGGATCGAGGCGGGCACGTGGCCCCAGGACGACAATCCGCTCAAGCACGCGCCGCATACGGCCGCCGCGGTGGCGGTGACGGCTTGGAACCGGCCCTACTCACGCGAGACCGCGGCCTTCCCGGTGCCGGGGATCGAACGGCGGAAGTACTGGCCGCCGGTGGGGCGTGTGGACAACGTCCACGGCGACCGCAATCTCTTCTGCAGCTGTGTGCCGGTGTCCGCGTGGGCGGATTCTGCCCCGGCCCAGCCGCGGCAGTAGGCCGAGCACTCGAGCACGCCGCCGGAGGCGTCGGCTGCCGTCCGCTCCGGCTGTGCCGAGTCGTGGCGGGACTCCGAACCACCAGATCACCATCCCACACGGAACCGGCTTATGTCGAGATTCATCTCCTGCATCATCGCCGCCCTCGCCCTACCGTCCGTCGCGGGCGGACAGGCGGCAGTCGACCCCGATCCCAATGGGGTGCTGCGCAAGCCGATACCCGACAAGGTGATCGTGCTCACCTTTGACGACGCCACGGCGAGTCATGCCACGGTGGCCGCCCCGATTCTCACGCAGATGGGCTTGGGCGGCACCTTCTACGTCTGCGATTTTGACTCCTTCAAAACCCGCAAGGACTGGTATCTGACCTATCGGCAGATGATTGCCATGGATGCCGATGGTCTGGAAATTGGAAATCACACCCTGGGACATGCCTCGGGCTACGGCCCCCTCATGGCCATGGAGGATCAGGTGCTGGCTCATGGCGGGCCGCGGATGACGACGCTGTGCTGGCCGATCTACGCGGTGAACTGGGCAGACTGCCCGAAGCTGGCCGCTCATGGATACACGTTCGGACGCGGCGGGCACGGGCGTCCGTATCGTCCGACGGTGGACAATCCATTCGATGTCCCCTCGTTCACGATTCACGACGGCATTCCGATCGACACATTCATCGCACAGGCACAGCAGGCCTGCAACGGACGGATCGTCTGTTTCTGCTTTCACGGCGTGCCCGACATGGAGCATCCGCCGGTGAGTCTGGAGCCGGCGACCTTCAAGGCGATGATGCAGTATCTCAAGGACAACAACTACCGGTGCATCGCCATGCGCGACATGGCTGAGTACATCGATCCGGTCAAGGCCGCCACGCTGCCACGGACGGCCGACGACGTCAAAGACGCACCGCCTTTTCTCCGTCTGAAGGATGACAAGCCGTTTGTCGCTGCTGCAGAAAACCTCATCAAGGAATTCGCCTGTCCCGGGCTGCGGCCGGCACGCGTCTCGCGCACTGGCGTGACCCTCACGGTCGACCACGGCACGGACGTGACGGCACTCGCACCGAATATCAAGGTGTCGGACGGTGCCACCATCACCCCGGCCTCGGGAGTGAGCCGCGATTTTTCCACGGCGCAGGACTACGTCGTCACCGGGCGGGACGGTGGCACGAAACGCTACGTGGTGGCGGTGTCACGAGCCACGGCCAGCAAGGCGGCCGCCATCTCGGGGTTCACGGTGCCGGCCGCCACGTCCACCGCGCTTTCGCCGGACCGCATCGTCGTCACCGTGCCGAACGCCACGGATCTGACGAACCTGGCCCCCACGTTCGCACTGTCGCCGTTCGCCACCGCCCTGCCCGCCTCCGGCACGGCCCGGGATTTCAGCACGCCACAGCGCTACACCGTCACCGCCCAGGACAACTCCACCCGGACCGTGATCGTCGCGGTGGTCAGGAGTGACAGACCGCACGCATATACCTGGAAGGCGGCCGGGGACGGCGACTGGAGTGAGGCCGCACGGTGGTCGGGGGGCGCGGCGCCGGACAGGGGCGGGCATTCGGACTGCGTGCTGAGCTTCGATCAAGGCGGGCCTGGCAAGGTGCGGAACGACTTACAAGCCGGCTTTCTGCTCAACCAGCTGATCCTTGGCGATCGCAGCGCTGGTGTGGTGCTGGGCGGCCAGGGAGTGACTTTTGTCAGGGGTTTTGCCGGAAGCGTCCCGCCGGCGATTCGCCTGGGGAAATGCCAACGGGTGGACATCGACATGTCCGTCAGCCTGGAGGACGACCTGACGGTAACGACCGCCATGGACGCCGATCCGAACGCCTTCCTGAGCTTCAACGGCGTCATTTCCGGACCCCATGCGCTGAGTCTCACCAGCGTTGGTGACTCGAGGGTTGCCGGCATCAACTTCCACGACGTGCATTACGGAATCCTGCAACTCAACAACAGCAACACCTACAGCGGCGGGACCCTGATCAGTGGCGGCAAGATCAACGTCCGCAAAGCGGACGGCCTGGGCACCGGCATCGTCACCCTGGACAACTTCGGCTCCTTGTCGGCGGAAAACACCCTGGCCAATGCCGTGGTCGTCAACGATGGCATTCTTTTCCATTGCAGCACGAGTGGTCCGATCACGCTGCATGGCACCGCTCATTGCATCTCCACATGCACGCTTTCCGGCAACCTCACCGGGGCAGGAGGCTTGATCATGCACGGCACCAACGGGACGTATCTCAACATGGTTCCCGGTGGCATCCTGACCTTGGATGGTGCGAATTCCTACAGCGGCCCGACCATCGTTTTTCCGGGCACCCTGAAGGTGACGCACGCTACGGGGCTCTACCATGGCGACCCCGCGAAATGGACTTCCGCATACATCACCATTCACAAGGCGGCGACGCTGCGACTCAACGTTGGCGGTCCGGGTGAGTTCGATGGGGAGCAGATCGGCGCGCTCCTCACGGGGCTCACGGCTTCGGTCACGGAGAATGGCCTGCTGGGAGGGTCCTGCCTGGCTCTCGACACGGCCAACGCCACCGCGCCGGTGGTGGTTTCCGCCGCCATTGCGGACTCCACGGGCCCGGGTGGCGGTTCGTTTCTCGTAAAGAAATGCGGTGCAGGCGTGATCAAACTGGCGGGCGACAACACCTACACCGGTCGGACGGTTCTCGAGGGCGGGGCACTGAGTGTTTCGTCTTTCAACAGCCACTCCCCGGACAGGCGCAGAGCCGCCAGCAGTCTGGGCGTGCCCGGGGACATCGAGGCTGGCGAGCTCGTGATCGGCGAGGAAGGCAAGGATGGCGAGTGCGGGGTGATCTATACAGGCCCGGGCGAAATCACCGACCGGGTGATGAATGTTGCAGGCAGGAATGCCACGGTGACCATCGAGCAGGCGGGCGGCGGCGCGCTGAAATTCACCAGCGACATCCTGATGTCCGGCTACGGTGCCGACAAAACCATCAGGCTCGCGGGCGACACCGCCGGCACGGGCGAAATGGCCGGGGCGATTCGCGACCCCCATGACCGCGAGGGCAAGGCGCGCACGTCGGTCTGCAAATCCGGCCGAGGCACATGGACGCTTTCCGGGATCAACACGTTCCACGGTCCGACCAAAGTCACCCAGGGAGTCCTGTCGCTCGCGCATGCCGAATGCCTGAGCACATCGGCTGAAATCCAGATCTCGGAGGGCGCGAAGCTGGATTTGAATTTCCGGGGGGAAATGCATGTCGGCAAACTGATCCACGACGGCAAAGAACTGGAGCCCGGCACGTACGATGCGAAAAATTTTCCGCGGTTCATCACGGGCAGCGGGGTGTTGAAACTCTGAAGGCCGACTCGGTCGGCGGCACTTGCGAAACGACCGAGCCGACGACGAGCGATCGCCGAGCCTGTCCTACGGCTCACAGACGAGCCGCATGCCTGAACCAGACCGGTTTGCATGTCGAGTATCGGCAGCGCTGCCACAACGCGGAATCCGTGAGGGGCTGCCCGTGCCCCGGGAGCCGGCGTTGCTGGCCAGCGCAGCCAAGGATGGCGGAGCGCAGACAGCATCGAGAGAGCGGAGCCCAGGATGGGCGCAGCGATCGTCCGGCGACGGGGCACGGGCAGCCCCGAACCAGCGTCAGCAGGCGTTCCCTGCTGAAAACCAGAAATGGACAGGAGCCTGACCTGACGCGGCCGACGCGACGATCGCACGACGGCGGCCGTTCGCCTTGACCCCCGCACCGATTCCCCGCGAGAATCATGGGTTGAAGCCGGTTTTTGCCGGCAGGCTGCCTCGGCACCGCCCCCCTGCCCCGCACAGCCGGCCGACCCCGGCCCGGACCACCGCCCCGACGCGGCCGACGCCGTCGCCGCCCACACACCGCCCATAGCAGCCAGCCGGACACACATGGAAATCCTCGAACGCCTCTGGGACGCCATCTCCAACGGAGCCGCCGCGCTGGGCAGCCGCCTGGAGCGGCTGCTGACCGGCCTGTTCGGTTCGTCGAACGCCCGCTTCCTGCGCCGGCTGGATCCGAAGATCGAGGCCATCAACACGCTCGAGACCCGCTACCAGTCGATGAGCGACGCCGAACTCCGCGGCCAGACCGACGAGTTCCGGCGCCGCCTGGCCGCCGGCGAGACGCTCGACGACCTGCTCGTGGAGGCCTTCGCCGTATGCCGCGAGGGCGGCCGCCGGTTCCTGGGCATGCGACACTACGACGTGCAACTGATCGGCGGCATGGTGCTGCACTCGGGCGCCATTGCCGAGATGATCACGGGCGAGGGCAAGACGCTGGTGGCCACGCTCCCCGCCTACCTCAACGCCCTCGAAGGCAAGGGCGTGCACGTGGTCACGGTCAACGACTACCTGGCCCGCCGCGACATGGAGTGGATGGGGCCGCTGTACCTGGGGCTGGGTTTGACCGTGGGCGCCATCCAGTCCGGCATGGAGTCGGGCGAGCGGCAGAAGGCCTACGCCTGCGACATCACCTACGGCACCAACAACGAGTTCGGCTTCGATTACCTGCGCGACAACATGCGCATGGCGGCCCGCGGTGACGACCGCTTCCCCAAGCACATGCAACAGAGCCAGGGGCCGCTCAACTACGCCATCGTCGACGAGGTCGACAACATCCTCATCGACGAGGCACGCACGCCCCTCATCATCTCCGGCCCCGCCCACGACGACGTGACCAAGTACTCGCGGGCCGACCAGGTGTCGCGGCAACTGAAGCCGGATCAGCACTTCGAGATCAAGGAGAAGGAGCACACGGTGGCCCTCACCGAGGAGGGCGTGCGGGCGGCGGAGCGGCTGGCGGGCGTGGAGAGCTTCTACACGGCCGGCAACATGGAGTGGCCGCACCTGATCGACAATTCGCTCAAGGCCCATCACCTCTACAAGCGCGACGTGAACTACGTGGTGCAGGACGGCGAGGTGGTGATCGTCGACGAGTTCACGGGCCGCCTAATGCCCGGCCGGCAATGGTCAGACGGGCTGCACCAGGCGGTGGAGGCCAAGGAGGGCGTGCGCATCAAGGAGGAGTCGCAGACGCTGGCCACCGTCACGCTGCAGAACTTCTTCAAGCTGTACCGCAAGCTGGGCGGCATGACGGGCACGGCCATGACCGAGGCCAACGAGTTCTGGAAGATCTACAAGCTCGACGTGATCGCCATCCCGCCCAACCGGGGCATGAAGCGCATCAACCATCCCGACGTGATCTACCGCACCGAGCGCGAGAAATGGATCGCCGTGGCCGACGAGGTGGAGCGGGTCAACCGCTGGGACACGCTGGCCCTGACCGACGGGTCGTGGCAACTGGGCCGCATCGTGCGCGAGGCCGACGGCGAGATCGAATTCGAGCCCAAGGGCACCCGGGACAGCGAGCGGATCCCGCGGGCCAAGGTCAAGGAGATCCAGCGCCGGGGCTGCCCGGTGCTGGTGGGCACCGTGTCGATCGAGAAGAGCGAGCGGCTCTCGGCGCTGCTCGAGAAGCGCGGCGTCGACCACCAAGTACTCAACGCCAAGCACCACAAGCGCGAGGCCGAGATCATCGCCCAGGCCGGTCGGCTGAGCGCCGTCACGATCGCCACCAACATGGCCGGCCGCGGCACTGACATCATCCTCGGGGGCAATCCCGACACGCTCGCCTGGGCAAAGCTGCAGGACACCTATCCGACCCGGCTCGATGTGCCTCGCCAGGAGTGGGAGGCGCTGGTCGGGGAGATCTCCACCCGGGAAGGCATGAAGGCCGAGGGGGAGACGGTGCGGTCGATGGGCGGCCTGCAGATCATCGGCACGGAGCGGCATGAGGCACGCCGCATCGACCTGCAGTTGCGCGGCCGTTGCGGCCGGCAGGGGGATCCCGGCTCCAGCCGGTTCTTCCTCTCGCTGGAAGACGACCTGATGCGCATCTTCGCCGGTGAGTGGGTGAAGAACGTGCTCACCAGGCTGGGCATGCAGGATGGGGAGGCAATCGAGAGCCGGATGGTGACCCGACGCGTCGAAGCGGCCCAGAAAAAGGTGGAGGAACGGAACTTCGAGGTCCGCAAGAACCTGCTCGAGTACGACGAGGTGATGGACGAGCAGCGGAAGCGGGTGTACGGCTTCCGGCAGAAGATCCTCGACTACACCGACGGCGACGCCGACTGCCGGGAGATGATCCTGGAGATGGTCGACCGCCAGATCGACCAGCACATTGGCACGTTCCTCGACAAGGACTACGGCGCCCAGTCCTATGCCACGTGGGCGGCAACGCACCTGGCCTGCGAACTCGACGGCGCCGACTTCCGCGGCCTGACATCCGAGGAGGCCGAACGCCTGGCCGTCGACGAGGCGGTGCGCCAGTCGGAATCGCAGATTTACGAGGCCGTGGATGAGAACCTGCCCTCGGGCGAGGACGAGGAGGAGTGGAACTGGGCCGCCCTGGCCTCGTTCGCCAACGCCCGCTGGAAGCTGTCCGTCAATGACCGCGACCTGAAACGCGTGGGCCGCGAGGGAGTGGCGGAGTTCCTCCAGGAACGCGCCCGAGACGCCATCCAGCGCATCGACCTCGCCGACGGGGCGCGGTTTCTGGCGCCGGATTTCGGCCTGCGCAGCGCCTGCGGCTGGACGGAGTGGCGGTTTGGCGTGCCGCTCGACGCCGCCACGCTTGCCGAGATGCAGGCCGCCGGCACGGATGCATCGGCCTTCCGGCAGATCGTCGGCCGGAAAGCCCGCGACGTGTATGCCCGCCGCGAGATCGAATACCCGGTGCTCGTCGGCCTGGCTCACTTCAGCGGCCGGCAGCCGGACGGATCACGCCGGCTCGACCGCGACGGGCTGCTGGCCTGGGCCCGGGAACGATTCGACCCCGCTCTCGACGCCGAGGCGCTCGCCGCCAGCGAACTCGACCAACTCCACGGCGTGCTCGTGGACGCGAGCCGGCGCCGGCACGCCCGCGGCGACGATCCGCGCGACGAGATGAAGCGCATGGAGCGGGCGGTGCTCCTGCAGATTCTCGACAACGCCTGGAAGGACCACCTGCTGGCCATGGACCACCTTCGCTCCAGCGTGGGCCTACGCGGGTACGCGCAGGTCGACCCGAAGGTGGAATACAAGCGCGAGGGGATGCGGACGTTCGACCTGATGTGGCGGGGCATCGACGAGCGGGTGGTCGACATCGTGTACCGGATCGAGGAGGTGGAAGAGGACTCGCTGCGGAGCACCTGGCGCGAGACGGCGGCGATCCATGCCGAGGCTTCGTCCGCCACGCTTTCCCCGCCGCAGTCCGGAGCCGAGCCCGAGTCACAGGGTGAGCCGGCCCGGACCGAGCCAATCCGCAACGTCGGCCAGAAGGTGGGCCGCAACGACCCCTGCCCCTGCGGCAGCGGCCGCAAGTTCAAGAACTGCTGCGGCAAGTCGAGTGGCGTGGCCGCCGGCTAGCCGCCGGTGGCATGCTGCCCAGACCGTTCGTTCACCAGCCGATCCCGGCCCGACCTCGTGTTCCTCGACATCGTCTACCTGCTGGTTGTGGTCTTCGCCCTGCCCTGGGTGATCTGGCGCCGGCTCGGCGGGGGCCGGCCGGTCGCGGCCCCGGCCACGCGATTCTTCGGTACGGTGGCCGTCGCCCCGCGGCCCGCCGGCACGCCGCGCATCTGGCTTCACGGCGTGAGCGTCGGCGAGGTGCAACTGCTCGCTTCGCTGGCCGCCGAAATCCGTCGGCAGGCGGAGGCGGCGGGGCGACCGATCGACTGCGTGATCTCCAGCGCCACGACCACCGGCCTGGAGGTGGCCGCCAAGCGGTTCGACACCGAGCACACCTTTCCCTGTCCGCTCGACTTCACCTGGGCCATGAACCGCGTCTTCAGCCGCGTCACGCCCGACCTGCTCGTGCTCGGCGAACTGGAGCTGTGGCCCACCATGCTGGCAGCTGCCCGGGCCCGCGGCATCCCCGTGATCGTGGCCAACGCGCGGATGAGCGAGCGCAGCGCGCGGGGCTACGGCCGGATCGCCTGGCTGGCCCGGCGGATGCTCGGCATGGTGACGGTCGTGGCCGCCCGTTCGCGGCAGGACGCCGACCGGTTCGCAGCCCTCGGCGCCCGGGACGTGCGCGTGGTCGGATCCATGAAGTTCGACGGCGTGCGCGGCGACCGAGGGGCGGCGGACGTGCTCCGCCTCCGGCATCTGGCGGGCTTCGCGGCCGACGACATCGTGTTCCTGGCCGGCAGCACCCAGGCCCCCGAGGAGCGGCTGGCCGCCGAGGCTTTCCTTGCCCTGCGCCAGGATCATCCGGCCCTGCGTCTCGTGCTCGTGCCGCGACACGTGGAGCGCTCGGCCGAGATCGGCCGCCTGCTCGACGGGCTCGGCCTGCGCTGGCAGGCCCGCAGCCGGATCGATGCGGATGGCGTCGACGCCGCCAGCCGCGTGCTGCTCGTCGACACCACGGGCGAACTGGGGTGGTGGTGGGGCAGCGCCACGATCGCCTTCGTGGGCGGCAGCCTCGACGGCCGCCGTGGCGGCCAGAACATGCTGGAGCCCGCGGCCTATGGGGCGGCGGTGTCGTTCGGCCCGCAGACCCGCAACTTCGCCGACGAGGTGGGCCGCCTGCTGGCAGCCGATGCGGCCGTGGTCGTCGCGGACGGCGCGGCGCTCACCGCCTTCATGGCCCGTTGCCTGCAAGAACCGGGCTGGGCCGCGGCCCTCGGCCAGCGTGCCGCCGCGGCCGTGGCTGCCGAGCGTGGTGCCACCCCCGTCACCGCCCGCCTGATCCTCGAGCTGCTCCCGGCAGAGCCTTCCGCGCCGGGGTGACGCCGCTGCGGTTGCCGACTCCGGCGCCGATCCCGATACTGTCGGCTTCCCGAGGGCCCGGGTTTCCGGTCCTCCCGTCGGATCACCACCCCATTCAGCACGAGGCTCCAGCCGTGGCACAAGGCAAGTATCTGTTCACCAGCGAATCGGTCAGCATGGGTCACCCGGACAAGCTGGCCGACCAGATCTCCGATGGTGTCCTCGACGCCTACCTCGCCCAGGACCCACGCAGCCGAGTGGCCTGCGAGACGATGGTCACGACGGGACTGGCGGTGATCGCCGGCGAGATCACCTCGAAGGGCACGATCGACTACCAGCAGGTGGTCCGGAACGTGATCCGCGAGGTGGGCTATACCGACGACGAGATGGGAATCGCTGCCGACACCTGCTCGGTGCTCGTGGCCGTGGGCAAGCAGTCGGGCGACATCGCCATGGGCGTCAACGAGGACGACGCCAAGGGCAAGGACATCGGCGCTGGCGACCAGGGTCTGATGTTCGGTTACGCCTGCAACGAGACCCAGGAGTTGATGCCGCTGCCTATCGCGCTGTCCCACCGCATCCTCAACCGGCTCACGGAGGCCCGGCAGAAGGGCGAGGTCGACTGGCTGCGACCCGACTCCAAGAGCCAGGTAACGATCGAGTACGAGGGCAACCGACCCGTCCGCGTCGACACCGTCGTGGTCTCCACCCAGCACGCGCCGCACGTGTCGAACGAAGAGATCAGGAAGTTCGTGGTCGAGAAGATCGTCAAGCCGCTGCTGCCCAAGGATCTGGACACGAGCGACATCACCTACCACGTCAATCCCACGGGACGGTTCGTGGTCGGCGGCCCGCACGGCGACTGCGGCCTCACGGGCCGCAAGATCATCGTCGACACCTACGGTGGCTGGGGCCGCCACGGGGGCGGCGCGTTCTCCGGGAAGGATCCCACCAAGGTGGATCGCAGTGCCGCCTACATGGCCCGTCACGTGGCCAAGAACATCGTGGCCGCCGGCCTGGCCGACCGCTGCGAGGTGCAACTGGCGTACGCGATCGGGGTCAGCGAACCGGTCAGCGTGCACGTCGACACCGAGGGCACGGGCAAGGTCGAGGACGAGCGGCTCTGCGAGGTCGTGCGGGAGTTCTTTCCGCTCACTCCGCGGGGCATCATCGACTACCTCGACCTGCGGCGGCCGATCTATCGGCGCACGGCAGCCGGAGGCCACTTCGGTCGCGATGGGTTCACGTGGGAACAGACCGACCGGGCACGGGCGTTGGCTGAGGCGGCCCGCGCTGGCGCCACCGTGAGCTGACGCAGCATGGGGACGCATCCGTCGGTGCCCCGACGACCTGCCGCCGCGCTCCACCGGCGGCAGGCGGTGTGGACGACGTGGCAAGGCCCGGTCGCCATCCTGGCCGGGCCGGCGACGGCGGTGATGGGTTGGGCGACGCTGGCTTGCGGCGTCCTCCTTGCCGCCCGCAGGCTCGGCGGGGCCTTCGACACGCTCCAGCCCTCGATCCCCTGGGCCGTGGCTGCGTCGGGGATCGCGCTCGTGGCGGTGACCGACATGGCCGGTCGGGCCACCAAAGCCGCCTCGCTGGCGGCCCGCTGCGGCCTCGTCTGCGGCCTCGTCGCCGTCGTGCCCCCGCCACGCAGTCGTCTCGAGTGGCTGTCCCTGGCCGCGCTGGCGACCGTCTCGCTGGTCTGCGTGGCCGGGCCACTCTGGTCGGCTCCCGCGCCCGCGATCAGACCACCACGCGGCCGCCGTGCGGGAGGTCGACTGCCGCACCGCACCGCCGAACCGGGCCCGTCGGCGGCCCCCTGCCCGGGCCGCCTCCAGCAGCGACAGGAGCGCTACGAACTGCCCAGCGGTGCTGACTGCCTGCGTGGCCGGCTCAACCTGGCCGTGGCTGCCGGCAGTCGCACCGCCTCGGGCCACGTCGGTTTCTGTCCGGCGTTCGCCGAGACGCCGACGGTGCAGGTGACGACCGACTACGATGGCGTCGAGGCCGTCCTGTCGGCGGCCGAGGTGCTGCCCTGGGGCGTGCGTGTGGAGTGTCGGCTCGCCGAGCCGGCGGAGGAGCCGCTGGAGATTCCAGTGGACGTGTTCGTGCAGTCTTCGCGGTGAGTCACGCATGGCTCGTTGGCCCCGACATCTCTGGACCACGCTCTTCACGTACGGCGTGATCTTCGCCGGCTTCCCGCTGCTCTGCTTCCTGTTCTGGACGTGGGTGCGGGGACGGTGAGGCGTCCGCGGTCATTCCCGGCCGACGTCAAAATCTCCTGGAGGACGAGGCGACCATGCTGCATGCGATCGTGATGGCCGGAGGATCGGGGACACGCTTCTGGCCCGCCAGCCGAGCGGCGCTTCCCAAGCAGTTGCTGGCGTTGGCGGGCGAACACACGCTCCTCGAGGAGACCGTGGCCCGTCTCGACGGGCTCCTGCCCCTCGACCGCGTCATGGTGGTGACGGCGGCCCGATTGCTCGACGCCGTGCGACGGCAGCTGCCGGGGATTCCGGCGGCCGGGCTCGTCGGGGAACCCTGCAAGCGCGACACGGCGCCCTGCATCGGCCTGGCGGCGCTGCTCGTGGCGCGACACGACCCCGCCGCCACGATGGCGGTGATGCCGTCGGACCACGTGATCGTCCCGGCGAAGGCATTTCAACGGGCGATCCTCCAGGCGGCCGACCTCGTGGAGCAGTCGCCCGGCCGACTCGTCACCTTCGGCATCCGGCCCACCTACCCGGCCGAGGGCTTCGGTTACATCCAGCAGGGCGCGGTCCTGCCGGTGGGCCCAGACGCCGCGCCGGCCCATGCCGTGGCCCAATTCCGCGAGAAACCGCCGGCCAGCGTGGCCGCGGAGTACCTGGCGGCCGGCACATACCTGTGGAACTCCGGCATCTTCGTGTGGAAGGCGGCCACGATCATCGCCGCACTGGAGGAGCGACAGCCCGAGTGCCTGGCGCACCTGCGCCGGATCGCGGCCGCCTGGGACGGGCCGCACCGTGACGGAGTGTTCGCGGAGGAGTTCGCGGCCATCAAGGGCATCTCCATCGACTACGCGGTGCTGGAGCACGCCGCCGACGTGGCGGTGATCGAGGCCCCCTTCACCTGGGACGACCTGGGGGGCTGGTCGGCCGTGGCCCGGCAACGCGGCACCGATGCAGCCGGCAATACGGTCGTTGGCCGGCATCTGGGCGTCGATTCCAGCGGCACGATCGTCCACACGGGCCACGATCACCTGGTCGTCACGCTGGGCCTCGAGGATATGCTGGTGGTGCATACCGCGGATGCCACGCTCGTCGCCAGCCGGGCGCACGAGGAGGCGGTCCGCCGCGTCGTCGCCGAACTCGAGAAGCGTGGATGGACCGAATTCCTCTGAACCCCACCCGCCGTCGCTGCCACCGCCTCCTGTTGGGTGGCGCGATGGCCCTGGCCGCGGCTGGGGCGGCGCAGGCCGCCGAGTCGATTACGGCCGACGACGACGTGGGCGCTCGGGATGCCGCCCTGGTCGAGTCGTTGCGCCGCTCGCGTGAGGCACTCGAATGGACAGACTCGCTCGTGCGTCACGAATGGCGGCTGCAGCGCCACGCGGCCGGCGCCGACTGGCGGATCGTCGACCCGCGCGAGCGCACCGTCGTGCGCGGGTCGGTCGGTGAATGCCGGCGGCAGTTCGCGAGCCTGGAGCAGGACGGCACCATCCCGCCGGTCCGCGGGGCGGTGCTCATCCTGCTGCACGGCCTGGGTGAGGATCGCGGCTCGATGCATCCGCTCGCCGAGCACCTGCGCGGCGAACTCGATGCCACCGTGCTGACCTTCGGCTACGCCAGCGTTCGCCACGACATCGACGCCCACGGCCGCTCATTGGCCGACGTGATTGCCGGACTTCCCGAGGCGACACGGATCAGCTTCGTGGGACACAGCCTGGGCAACCTCGTGGTGCGCCGCTGGATGTCGCTGGCGACGCAGCCCTCGCTCGACCGCGTGCATCGCATGGTGATGCTCGGACCGCCGAACCAGGGATCGGATCTGGCTCGCATGGCGGCGGGCCTCGGGCTGGCGGGCCACCTCGAGGGTGCGGCCCGCGACCTGGTCGACTGGCGTCGGGTGGCGCCGCTGCTGGCCGTGCCGCCCTGTGATTTCGGGATCATCGCCGGCGGACGGGGGGACGCGGCGGGCTACAGCCAACTGCTCGAGGGGGACGACGACGCCGTGGTCCGGGTGGAGGAGACGCGGCTCGACGGCGCCGAGGACTTCCTCATCGTGCCCGTGCACCATGCGGCCATGATGCACGACGCTGCGGTGCGTCGGGCCACGGTCACGTTCCTGGAGAGCGGCCGTTTCGCGGCCACGGACCGCGCGGAGCCGGCCGGCAAATGAGCGCCCCCTCGCCCACGGCGATCCCTTCCGGCCGCGTGGCCGGCGTCGACTACGGCCGGCGCCGCATCGGCGTCGCCGTCTGCGATGCCGAGCGGATCATCTGCAGCCCGCTCTGCGTGCGGCAGACGACCGGCGACCGGACTGCTGACGCCGCCTTCTTCCGAGAGCTGACGGCTCGGGAGGAGATCGTCGGTTTCGTCGTCGGCCTGCCGGTGCATGCCGACGGCACCGAGAGCGCGATGTCGGTCGAGGTGGAACGGTTCGGAGCGTGGCTCGCCCGCACCACGGGCCTTCCGGTGGCCTTCCACGACGAGCGATACAGTTCCCGCGAGGCGGCCGGGATGCTGGCCGGCGTCGGACTCACCCGGGGCCGCAAGAAGGCCCGTGCCGACGCCGTGGCGGCGCAGGTCGTGCTGCAGTCGTGGCTCGAATCACAGGCTCCCCTCGATGGTCGGCCAGGGGCCCTGCAGGGCTAGTCGAGCAACGGGAACACCCCGGACAGGGCGAGAGGCGCGACATGAACGAGCGACCGATCCGCGTGGTCGTGGGCTGCGGCTATCTGGGGGACCGCGTGGCACGCCGCTGGGTTGCCGACGGGGCGCGGGTGATCGGCGTCACGCGCCGACCGACGCGGGCTGTCGAACTCGCCGTGGCCGGCATCGAACCCGCCATCGTCGACGTCACCGCGGCAGCCCCGGGCTGGGAGTCCCTGTTCGGTGAGAACAGCCGTCCCACGACCGTGTTCTGGAGTGTCGGTTTCGACCGGGCCTCAGCGGCGACGCACCACGACGTGCACGTCACCGGACTGCGAAAGCTGCTGGACGCGTTGGTGGCCGGAGGCTCCGCAGCCGGCACGCGGGTCATCTTCTCGAGTTCCACCGGCGTCTGGGGCGACGAGGGCGGTGGAATCGTCGATGAAACGACACCGCCGAACCCAGGCCGCGAGGCCGGACGGGTGCTGCTCGAGGCCGAGACGCTGCTGCGCACGCACCCCATGGGGCCCGGCATCGCGCTGCGGTTCGCGGGGCTCTACGGCCCCGGTCGGTTACCGCGGCTCGACGACCTGCGGGCCGGACTGCCGATCGCCGCCGATCCTGATTCGTGGCTGAACCTGATCCACATCGACGACGCCGCGGCCGTCGTCCAGTCGCTGGCCGCGGCCGCCTCGACCCGACCGCTGTACGTCGTCTCCGACGGCCACCCGGTGCGCCGGCGCGACTGGTACGAGCGCCTGGCGTCTCTCACGGGCAGCCCGGCACCCCGGTGGGATTCGTCGGCCCCGCGCACCCGCGGCGCCGACAAGCGAGTCGACCCGTCGCTCCTGCTGGGCGAGTTGGAAAGCCCGCTCGCGCACCCCGACGCCCTGCAGGCTCTGCCGGGACTGCTCGCGTCCTGAAGGCGACGCTCGTCAGGGCAGCGTGGCCGCAGCCTCGGGCTTCTTGGCGGTGTCGGCCAACCCCGCCGATGTGGCCAGCGCCCGCAGGTAGTCGACGGTCACGTTCATGGCCTCGTCGAAGTAGAAGTCGCGGCGCACGACGGGCCGCTTCTGCATCTCGAGTTCCTCGAGCTTCTTCTCCTCGTCCTCGGCCGCCTTGCCCTCGTTCCACTGCCGCTCGAACTCGGTCTCCACCAGCGAGATCGACTTCTCGTCCTTGCGCTTGCGGTACCGGGCGATGTCGCCGCCCAGCTTGCCGAAGTCCTTGTTGGCAGTGACACGGCCCTGCGACTTCTCCGCGAGGTCCTTCACCAGGGCCGCATTGACGCGGGCCGTGGGCTGGAACTGGGCGGCCGGCACTTTATCGAAGGCGATGGCATGGTCGAGATCCGACTCGCCCACCGGCAGGTGCGTGGTGATGCTGGGCAGTTCCACGTCGCTCTTCACGCCCTCCAGTTGCGTGCTCTCACCCGAGGGTCGGTAGAACTGCTGGATCGTGACCTTGATGGCCCCCAACGATGGGGCGTTGCCCACGCGCGGAAACAACTGCCGGCCCACGTCGAGCAGCGTCTGCACGGTACCCTTGCCGTGAGTCGCCTTGTCTCCGACGAGCAGCCCGCGGCGGTAGTCCTGGATGGCACCGGCGAGAATCTCGCTGGCGCTGGCGCTGAACTTGTTGGTGAGCACCACCAGCGGCCCGTCCCAGGAGGTGCCCGCGTCGACGTCGTCGTAGGGACGGACCTGCTTTTCGGCATCCTTGATCTGCACGACGGGCCCCTTGTCGATGAACAGTCCCGTCAGCTTGATCGCCTCGGGGAGGGAGCCGCCCCCGTTGTTCCGCAGATCGAGCACCACGCAGTCCACGTGCTTGTCGCGGAAATCGTCGAGCAGCCGCTTGCAGTCCCGCGTGCTGCTCTTGTACTCGGCCTGCCCCTGCTGGGCGCCGGTCATGTCCATGTAGAAGCTGGGCAGGTTGATGACCCCGATCCGATACGGGGAACCATCGGCCTTGGTGCCGTGCTCGATCACCTCGCCACGGGCCTCGGCGTCCTTGAGCTCGATCTTGGCCCGCGTGATGTCGTAGATCTTGGGCACCGTCTCCCCCACGGGGATGACCTTGATGCGGACCACTGTCCCGCGCTTGCCACGGATCCGCTTCACGACCTCGTTCAAGTTCATGTCGACGACGTCCTCGATCTCGCCGTCGCTTCCCTGGCCGACGCCCACCACCCGATCCTTGGCCTTGAGCCGGCCATCGCGGTCGGCGGCACCGCCCGGCGTGAGTTCGACGATCGTGGTGTAGCCGTCCTCGCCCTTGAGTTGCGCACCGATGCCATCGAGTTGCAGACGCATGCCGATCTCGAAGTTCTCCAGTGTGCCCTGCGACATGAAGCTGGTGTGGGGATCGAAACTCGCCGTCAGTGCGGAGAGATAGGTCTCCAGCAGTTCGTCGGCGGTCATCTGGTGCATCCGCTTGGCGAAGCTGCGGTAGCGGCGCAGGAGCTTGTCCTGGGCCTCCTCGGGCGGCGTCTTCTCCATTTTCTGCACCAGCAGGTCGTACTTGATGCGCTTGCGCCACAGGTCCTCGGCATCGGCCTCCGTGCGGGCCCACACCGTGTCATCGCGGTCGATGACGATCGTTTCCTCCTTCGTGAAGTCCTGCGGAGTCTTGAGGAGCCGTTCGATGAGCGGGAGCCGCGAATCGACCCGCTGCAGGAACCGGTCCAAGACCTCGTAGGCGAACGTCACGTCCCCTTTTTTCACGAGATCGTCGAGGGAATCCCGCTTCTGCATGAAGCCCTCGATGTCGCCCTGCATGAAGTAGACCTTCATCGGGTCGAGGGCTTCGAGGAACGTGGCGAACCAGCGCTGCGCGATCAGGTCGTCGATGGGCCGCCGCAGGAAATGCTCATTCTCCAACTGCTTGCGGATGGCCACGGCGATGTAGCGGTCGTTCGTGCCGGGCTTGATGCCCGCCGGCGCGGCCGGCGGGTTCCCGGCGGCCCGCGGCGGCTCTTCGGCCGGGAGGCGGCTGGCAACCCCCAGGGCAACCGTCAGGCACAGGCAGGCAAGCCACGGGCGGACGCCGACGCGGTGGTGGGTCGGGCGGCCGGCTGCCTGGGGGGTCGTGACGTTCACGCGGTCGCTCCTGCGGGGAGAGGGGTCCGGAATCCGTTCGGGCATTGTGACGAGTCGCTTCATCCTTGGCGAGACATGCTTTCCCGGGCGCAGGCCGCGGCCGCGCGACAGGCCAGCGCCCGAGCCACCAGTGCATCCGGGCCGAGTCGGGGCACCTGCACCCACTCCAGGTCGGGACGCGCGGCCCGGCCGCGTGCCACGGCAGCGGCCACCTGCTCCTCCACGTGGCCGCGGAACAGGAGGTGAGGCTGCACGAGGATTCTACGCACCGCGCCGGCTCCGGGGTCGCCGGCGTCCGCGATCGCCTCGTCGAGCGAAGGGCGGGCCGCGGCCACGAACCCCAGCAGCAGCCTCCGCGGCCGCACGGCGTCCTCCGCCAGCGACGCCTCTGCGAATTCGCCAAGTTGCCCCGGCGCCGCCGGGTCACTCGACCCGCGGCCCACCATCACCAGGTCGGTGGCGGCAGGATCGACCGCCGACAACCCCGCCAGCGCCTGCCGGCGGCGCTGCCGCGAGACGGACACCACGTCGGCATGGCAGCCCAGCGGTTCCGCCTGCACGACCCGCTGGCCCGTGGCGGTGGCTGCGGCGACGAGCGCCTCGGGCACATCCCGCTTGGCGTGACCGGCCGCGAACAGCAGCAGCGGCGCCGCGACGACCTCGGTGCAGCCGCGATCGGCGAGCCTGTGCAGGGCATCGTCGATCGACGGACGGATCACCTCCAGAAATCCGAGTTCCACCGGCACACCCGGCAGCAACGCGGCCAGCGCTTCGGCCACGGCTCGGGTTTCGGCGGCTCCCACCGGATCCGCGGTGCCGTGGCCGACCACGAGCACGCCGTGGCCGGGCGCGAAGCCCGCCGGCGCCTCGACCACCGCCGACTGCACGCTGCGCATCATCATGGGCGGGTCTCGCTGACTCGGGGACACCGGCTCCCTGACACTGCTGGCGTCGTTTCCCGGTGCCGGTACTCCCTTTATAGTGGAGGAGTCGCGGTCGCCGGCCAGCCACCGCGTTTCTGCCCCTCGAGACCGTTTCGTGTCGCTCCCGTCCGGCCCCACGTCGCCGCCCGGCGCCGCGCTCGTTCTGCGGGTCGCCGGTCGCTGCGGCCCGTCGTTCGCTCTCGATCCCTCCGCCGACAACGTCCTGGGGCGTTCGCCCGCCGCCCTCGTCGCACTGGGGGACCGGCTGGCGAGCAGGGCGCATGCCGCGGTGTCGTTCGACCCCGCGCAGGGGCGGTGGACGCTGCGCGATCTGGGCAGCCGCAACGGCACCTGGCTCGATGGTGTGCGGATCGCGAACGCCGTGCTCGACGAGGGGGCCGTGATCCGGGTGGGCACGTCGGAATTCCTGTTCCGACCGCAGGCCGATGCCGTGAACATCGCGGCAGCCGGCGGCAGGATCATGCGCCGCGGACCCCCGGGCCGCTTCGAGGCCGCAGCCCTGCGCCGCTCGGGGGCCGACGACACCCGCTGGCCGATGCTCCTCTACCAAGCCAGCATGCGCATGCTGGCGGCGACGTCAGCGCACGAGATCGTGGCCACGACGCTGGAGTTGATCGCCGAGTTTTCGGCAGCATCCACCTGCGGCTGGTTTCGCATCACCGACCACGCCGACCTGGAACCGGTGTGCGTCGTGCCCCCCGGCAGCAACCTCATGCTGCGACTCGACGAGACCGGGGCCGATGCCGTCGCCCGCGCAGGTGATGCCGTCTGGTGCGGACCCGCGGCCGACGCGTCCCCCGGTTCCCCCGCCGACTGCGACCTGGGCTGCGCGCCGCTGCTCGACGGCGGCCGGCCCCACGCCGTCATCGCCATCTCCGCCGCCGCCGGCACGATGCGCGACGGCGACTTCGAAATCCTCGTTGCCCTGGCGAGCCTGGCGGCGGCCGCCTGCGCCGGGAGCGCGGGCCGACCGACAGGGGGAACGGCCGATGATTCCGCGGGCGGCACGGACGGTTCGCGGGCGGACGACGGCTGCCATGCCGTGAGAGACGGCCCCTCTCCTGCGGCGATGTCCGCCAGCGACGGCGGCACGCTGCCCCTCACCGCCGAAGACCTGCGGGACGCGATCCAGGCCCACGGTGAACCAACCGCCGTGGAGGCGCGGATCGGCGGCTTTGTTGCCGAAACATCCACGCTGCGGCTGGAGGACTGGCAGAAGGCCCTCGTGGTCGAGGCCCTGCGGCGCACGGGCGGCAGCGTGCCAAACGCCGCCGCCGAACTGGGCATCAGCAGGGCCACGCTGTATCGCAAGCTGGAGGCCTACGGCCTCACCCGCCGCTGACCGCTTGCGGCCGGGGAGAAGCGCCCAACCGGGGCAGGAGCGCGGCCACTCCGGCAAGCACCAGCACCGCCGCCGCGAAAGGGAGCGCGTGCGAGGGATGGGCCGCGAACAGG
Source organism: Planctomycetota bacterium (assembly GCA_003671185.1). Taxonomy (GTDB): domain Bacteria; phylum Planctomycetota; class Planctomycetia; order Pirellulales; family UBA1268; genus QWPN01. Next base: position 5,412 of record QWPN01000131.1, on the reverse strand, counting down.
ATCGAACCGGCTGACGGACCGAGAATCCGGCCCAGCGATGCGAACGACTGGTTCACCCCCAACACCTCGCCCTGCCGGCCCGGGTCGGTGTGCTTCGAGATCAGCGCCGACACGGAGGGGTTCACGCAGGCAAACCCGGCCACGGCCAGCGCCGCGGCACCGTAGAACACGGCCATCAGCCCTCGACCGCCAACCACACCCGCGTACACCGCCGCGGCCACGCCGCCGAGGGCCCCGAGGCCGAGCATCATGAGCACCACGCCGCCGGCCAGCAACCGTGTCTCCGGCAGCCGCTTGGCGAGGGGACGGTAGCTACCCCCGGCGAGAAGGAGCATGAAGCCGATGAACGCGAAGACCAGGAAGTTGCCGTCGTCGTCCATACCGAAGGCCGACTTGGTGAGCCGGGCCAGCGTGGCCTCGAAATTCGCGAAGGCGAAGATGGAGAGAAAGTACACGAGCACGAGCGTGCCCACGGCGGGCATGCGCAGGACCGCGGCGGTGCGGGCGATGCCGGGCAGTTCCTTGGCCTCTCGACTGCCGGGCCGCCTCGTCTCGCGAAACACGAGCAGCGCGATGACGAGGGCCACGAACGACAAGAGCGACGCGATCGCTCCCACGCCCCAGGGCTGCTTGTCGAACAGGGCCAGACCGAAGTAGGCGATCAGCGGCCCCAGCGTGAACCCGCCGCCGAAGGCGATGCCGATCAGGGCCATGCCGCGGGCCCGGTTCTCCGGAGTCGTGCAGTCGGCGATCACGGCCGCCGCGGTGCCCACGCTCGCCCCGGCGATCCCGGCGCCGACACGGGCCGCAAGCATCAGCCCCAGCGCCAGGGCCGCCCGATCGGCGGGCATCGTCACGGCCCAGCCGTACAGCGCGTAGAAGATGACCGAGCCGGCCAGGCTGAGGAGCAGCATCGGCCGGCGGCCGACGCGATCCGACAGCCGGCCCCACAGTGGGCTGAACAGGAACTGCATCAGCGAGAACACCGAGAACAGCAGGCCGATCACGGCGCCGCCGGCGAGTTCCGACAGGCCCAGGCTGCGGATGTAGTGTTCCGCCTGGCGGGGCAGCACCGGGAGCACGATGCCGAAGCCGAGCAGGTCGATGAACACCGTGAGAAAGACGATCAGCAGGGCCCCCCGCGGGGCGGGCGGCGGGGCAGCGGTCGTGGATGCTGGGACGGTCATGCGTGATCGAGGACCTCGATGTGGGGCGGGACCGGTTCCCGCGGGCCACCATCCTATGCTCCGCTGGAAAAAAGCCACGCCCGGGCGTCCACCCGCGGGGCGGCTGGCAGGCGGGTGCCGGCGGACGCGTCGGCTGCGCGTGTTACATTGCTCCGCGATGCACGCCAGCCGGGTCTCCGACCGCCGCAGCCCTCCCGACGACGCTCCCAGCGTGTCGGCCGTCACGGCGCTGGTCAAGGAGCAATTGGAGTCGCGATTCGCCGACATCTGGGTGTGCGGCGAGATCAGCAACCTGTCGCGGGCGGCGAGCGGGCACATCTACCTGTCGCTCAAGGACGAATCGGCGCTGCTGCGGGCCGTGATCTGGCGCGGTGCCCTGCCGCTTTTGGCCATCGAGCCGGCCGATGGGCTGCAGGTGGTGTGCCATGGACGGATCGAGGTCTACGCTCCGCGCGGCACTTACCAACTGACGATCGATCGCCTCCACGCCCTGGGCACGGGCACGCTCGAGGCCCGGTTGCGCCGCCTGCACGCCACGCTGCAGGACGAGGGGCTGTTCGCGCCGCAGCGCAAGCGGCCCATCCCGGCGTTCCCCCGGCGGATCGCCCTCGTGACCAGCCCCACCGGCGCGGCGATCGCCGACTTCCTGGAGACCTTTCTGGGACGGTGGCGGGCCACGGAGATCATCGTCGTGCCCTCGCGCGTGCAGGGCGCCGGTGCGGCGGAGGAACTCGCGGCCGCGATCGGCGCGGCGGGGCGACTGCTGCCCCCCGTCGATGCCATCGCACTGGTGCGCGGCGGCGGCAGCCTGGAAGACCTGTGGGCCTTCAACGAGGAGGTGCTGGTGCGGGCCGTAGCAACCGCCCCCGTACCTGTCGTCTCGGGAGTGGGACACGAGATCGACGTCACGCTCGCCGATTTGGCCGCCGATCTCCGCGCCCTGACGCCCACCGACGCGGCCGTGCGTCTGGCACCTGACGGGTCACAGGTGAAGGCGGCCGTGGGCTCGCTGGGTCTGCGGTTGGCGGCCGGACTGGAGCGGCGCGTCAACTCCGCCCGCGACCGCATCGCCCAGGCCGCCCGCTCCCGCATCTTCGCCGATCCCTCCCGCATCGTGCGCGATCGCCGTGCCACGGTCGAGCAGCACGCGCAGCGACTGCAGCGGCTGGCCGGTGCCGCCGTCGCCCGCGGCCGCGAACGGCTGGCCGCGGCGGCCGGCCGCTTGGAGGCGGGCAGCCCGTTGCATCTTCTCGCCCGGGGCTGGTCGCTGACCTGGCGCGAGGACGACCCCCGGGCGCTCAAGTCGGTGGCCGGGCTGCATGACGGAACTGCGGTGGTGACACAACTGACTGACGGCAGATTCTGGAGCCGCGTGGAAAGGGTGGAAAGGCATGACGAACGAACCTGATGCATCCGGGAACGCGGGCTCCTCGCTCCCGCAATCGGCAAACTCCGCGCAGAATGCCACGTTCGAGGCAGCGCTCGCGCAACTTGGTGACCTCGTCGCCCAGTTGGAATCGGGTGCATTGGGACTTTCAGAGTCGATCGATGCCTACGAGCGCGGCGTGACGATCCTGCGTCGGCTGCACGAGGAATTGGCCGCAGCCGAACAGCGGGTGAGCGTGCTCGTGCGCATCGGCGAGGATGGCAGGCCAGTGCTGGCAGCCCACGAATCCATGGTCTCCGAGACTCCCGCCTCGGCCACTGCGCCGCCGGCCGGTGGCAGTCGCGGTAAGGGCCGTCGGACGCGCAGCCTGCCCGGTATGGACGAGGGCTCCGACGGCTAACAGCCTGTGAAGCTCGTCTGCCGCCGCACATGCAGCGCCCGCCGACCATGGCAGCCCTTTGGTTTGGCCATCGGTCGGCCCAAGTGGAAACAGGCTGTGGTGGGCTTTTTCCAAGGACAGCGAGCCGGTGAATTCACCGACCGCGGAACGGATGAGAGGGCCCGGGGCGGCTGCCGTGCCTGTGTCTCCGTGGCCGCGGCCGGAGCCTCCGCGATGTGGTGCTTTTTCGCAGCCCTGCTAGACTTTTCCTGGAGACATCACTGTCCGGCAGGCCTTTGTCCGCCTGCTCGCCCCGCGCTCGCATCCCCTGCAGGCCCCGCATGGCTAGCTGCTCGGTGACCAGCGGCGATCGCTCGTCGCCCCCGAAGCCGGGCCCTGCAGATCAGGACTCGATCGTTCCCGGCCTGGATCGCGTCCGCCAGTTCGTCGACCCGTTGCTCGCCACCGCCCTGGCGCCGTCCACCGACGCGCCGCAGCGACTGGCCGATGCCATGCGGTATGCGGTGCTGGCCCCCGGCAAGCGACTGCGGCCGGCGCTGGCACTGTGGGCGGCCCGCGCGTGCGGTGCCGTGGACCGCGACACCGAGAGCCTGTGGCAGGCCGCCGCCCCCGCCGCGGTGGCGGTGGAACTGATCCACGCCTATTCGCTCGTGCACGACGACCTGCCGGCCATGGACGACGACGACCTGCGCCGTGGCCGCCCTACCTGTCACCGGGCGTTCGACGAGGCCACCGCCATCCTCTGCGGCGACGCCCTCCAGGCGCTGGCCTTCGAAACGCTGGCCCGGGGCATGCCTGAGGCCGTCGCCGCTCGAGGCTGCCTGGTGCTGGCCAGCGCCGCGGGCGCCGAGGCGCTCGTGGGCGGTCAGGCTGACGACCTGGCCGTCGAACGGGGCTGGGCAGCCGACGTCGTGGCGGCGGCACGGGACGAGCGCGTGACCTGGATGGAACGCATCCACCGACGCAAGACCGGTCGCCTGTTCCTGGCGGCCCTGGAACTCGGCGGATTGTGCGCCGCTGCCGACGAAGCGCGGCTGACGATGCTGGCTGAATACGGAAGGGCCTTTGGCCTGGCGTTCCAGATCGCCGACGACCTGCTCGATGCCGAGGGCACGGAGGCGGCCGTCGGCAAGCGTGTGGGCAAGGATGCCGGCAGGGGCAAGCTCACCTTTCCCACCGTGGTGGGGACGGAAGCCGCGCGTCACCGGGCCACCAGCCTCGCGGAACAGGCGGTGGCGGCGGTTGCGCCGTTGGGTGCCGCAGCGGCGGACCTCGCCCGCCTGGCCCGTTGGATCGTGACGCGAGACCATTAGCCAAGACCGCAACCCGCGAACCAAAGATCATGGCCGACATCCTGCCCAGCATTCTCGGACCGCGCGACCTGCGCGACCTGTCGCTCCAGCAACTCGAGCAGCTGGCGTCCGAGATGCGCCGTGCCCTCTGCGAGGTGGCCGCATCGCGGACGGCGCATTTCGCCTCGAACCTGGGCGTCGTGGAACTCTGCCTCGCGCTGCACAGGGTCTTCGATTTCAGTCGCGACCGGCTGATCTGGGACACGGGGCATCAGATCTATCCCCACAAACTGATCACGGGCCGCTTTGGCCGCTTCGGCACGATCCGCACCCGGGGCGGGCTGATGGGCTACCCCAATCCCGAGGAAAGCCCCTATGACCTGTTCATGACCGGCCATGCCGGCTGCAGCGTCTCCACGGCCCTCGGCCTGGCCAGCGGAGACGGGCTGCGCGGCGAGGATGACCGCCGCAGCGTGGCGGTCATCGGCGACGGCGCCCTGCCCTCGGGGATCGTGTTCGAGGCGCTCAACAACGCCGGCTTCCTCAAGAAGCGGCTGCTCGTGATCCTCAACGACAACAAGATGTCGATCTGCCCGCGGGTGGGCGCGCTGGCCGAGTACCTGGACATCGTCCGTACCAATCCCTGGTACCGCGGCCTGAAGAGCCAGGCCACGGGACTGATCAAGGGCGTGCCGATGGTGGGTGGTTCGGTGGAGCGGATGCTCTCCGGCGTCAAGGATTCGATCAAGGCCACGCTCCATGGCGGCATGCTCTTCGAGGCCATGGGCGTGCGGTACTTCGGCCCCGTCGAGGGTCACTCGCTGCCCAACCTGATCCGCTACCTGGAACTGGTCAAGGACGAGGAGGGCCCGATCCTGCTCCACGTGCTCACGGAGAAGGGGCACGGCTTCAAGCCGGCCGAGGACGACCCCGTGTTCTTCCACACGCCGGCCCCGTTCGAGTGCGACGACGACGACTGCATCGTGTCGATCAAGAAATCGTCGTCTCGTGCCTACACCGACGTGGCCGCGGCGACGATCGCCGCCAGCATGCGGCGCGACGAGCGGGTGACCGTCCTCACCGCCGCCATGTGCCAGGGCAACAAGTTGGAGCAGGTCCGCGAGGAGTTTCCCGCCCGGTTCTTCG
>QWPN01000008.1 GCA_003671185.1 Planctomycetota bacterium | reverse complement strand
GGAGCTTGCCCGTGTCTGGATCGAGTTCCCACGCCTCGCCGGGCGCGGCCACGATGATCTTCTCCGAGCCATCGGGGAGCAGCCGCCTGCGGCCCACCACGCGGGCCTGCTCGACGGAAACGGATCGTTTATCAAGGCCGCAGGGATGGCGGAATCACGCAATGGCTGAAACGCTCGAGGGCAATGTCGCCCCCGGAGAAGGGGCCGGTCGGCATTCCGCGGAGTTCCCGAGCGTGAGCAGACTGTGGAACAAGTCTGCCGGAGCAGGATGCGACGAGAGCCGACCGTGGAAACCCTCGACGTTTCCACCGGTCTGCCAAGTGGAAAAAGGTCAAGGATGACTTTTTCCACGGACACTTACACGCTCGCCGGCTGCCAGGTGGCCAGATTCCCCACTCCGTCGCGGATCGTGCCGAATGCCATTCCCAAGCTCTGCTGTACCCGGATGGCGTTGCTGCCGTCGCCCGAATGCACCCGGTAACGGAACACGAGTGTCGCCGTTCCGGAACCGCTCACGTAGCTGAAGCGGCGATCTGCCGAGCCGACGGTGGCGCCAACGAAGGGCAGTCCCCGAACGAAGACGGGCTTGCTGAACGTCACCTTCATGGTGACCCATTCCCCTGCCCGATACCCCGCGACCGAGCCTGGCATCTGCACCGACGCGATCCATGGCGGATTGGCTTCGACCAACACGCCCTGCGTGTTGGCAACCGGCAGGCCGAGATTCGCCAACGAATTGCCGACGTGATCCCGGATCCCGCCTCCGTTGAGAACGAGCGCACTGCCGACCTGCACGGCACCTGCGTCACCGACCGCTGGCTGAACGCTGAACAGCAGCGTCCTCGTGCCCGTGCCGCCAATGTACACGGCCTGCCGCGTCGTTCCGCCAAGGGTCACTGGTATCGATGGTGCTCCGGCGACTTCTACCGGCCGATTGAAACTCACCCGGACCGCCACGTTCTCGCCAGCCACGTAGGCCTTTCCAGGCGGTCCCACCACGACTGATCTGACGACCGGCATGACGCCATCCACTTTCACGCCCGCCGACTTCGGCGCGGCAAACCACAGGGCCGGTTGAGCGGCAGTCCCGACCGGGGCGTTACCCATCAGGTCGACGATGGCCGCACCGGCGGGAAGCGCCACCTGCTGGCCCACGACCACCTTCGCGGCCCGCTCGCCGGGTCGCACCACATAGGCGAACGTGAGCGCGCTGGTTCCGCTGCCGCTCACGTAGACGGCCTGGCGCCGGCTGTTGCCGAGGAGCAGATTGATGGCCGGCGAGCCCGTCACCGTCACGGGTTCGCTGAAGTTGACGGTCATTTGCAGCGACTGGCCGGCTGTGTACGTGGCACTCGGGCAGTTCGCAAAACCCACCACCGTGGGCGCCGCACCGTTGTCGGGCTGCGGTTCGTAGGTGACCATGTATTCCTGAAGCGGAGTCTGGCCATTCTCATAGACGGTCAGGCCCCACAGCGTCAGGCTGTCTTGGAAGGCATCGGGAGCGTTCCAAGCCGTAGGCCATTCGCCATGAAAGCCGCCCTGTGCAGGACCATACACGGTTTCGGTGGTGGCGTATCCGTCCCAATCTGACGGGACGTCGTTGGTCGGCGTCAGATAATATGAAAAATATTGCTCCAGCCAGGGAACGATTGTCTGCGCCGCGGCTGGGAAATACGGCTGCAACTTACTGTTGCCGGCCCAGGCCAGCAGGCCGGCGGCGTTATACGACGTAATGCCCTCGTAGCCCGCGGCGTTTGCGTAGTCGTCGGGGGTGATATAAACCCTGTCCGGCAAGTCATAGCGTTCGTACTGTTTTGATTCGTTGGCGTCGTACGAGTTCAAGAACGATGCGCCCAGCGACTGAAGGTTGGTCAATCCTATCGACCACGCGGGGCCGGTCGTGCCGCCGCCAGCGTTGGCATAAAGCCAGTTTGTCCAACGGATTGGAAACCGCTGGCAGTCCGCGGTGTACTCGTTCCATAGGTTCCCGTAGCTGTCGGATGCCCTTGTCATCGCGAAGGATGCGTAGCCATTGAAACTGGCCTGCATTTGCGTGTACGAGTTGTTAGAGAGTTTGACAAACTGGTGGACCGGGTCGATTGCCCCTTGTGCGACGACCTCAGTCCTTCCAGTGTCTTGGCTGCCGAAATAGAAAATCGCCTTATAGGCCTGGTTCGTCATATAGCTGGCGGTGTCCCAGAAATACTCGCCGGCAGGCCGCTGCGGAGCATTTGACGGCGTCTGGTCATACTCTGTGAATAATTCGTAAGCACGAAGATCAGAGTAGTCGTAGTGCCATAAATTGCTCGAAAAACCGCCGTAGTAGACCCCGTCGCCCCCCAGGTGCCCTGACTGGGCGGCCCCCTCAGCCAAGAGATAACGATTGGCAGAGTTCGGGTCGTCCTGGGAAAAGTCCTGCGTCCGAATCGCGGCGATATAGCTGGCTGCCATGTCGTGGTAGGTGTCGCCACCCTGGCCGGGCGTGGCACTCCAGCCGTACACATCCGCAGCCTTGTCGGCATAGACGTATGACAGCGCGATGTTGATGTCGCCGTCTGCAGCCGAGTTCGGATCCGAGTAGGCCCACGAGGTGGATCCACTGGAAGGAGTCGTAAGCGTCCATGGCACCAGGCCGGGATAGGTCGCGTTGTTGCTCGCGGCCACTTGAACGGTTGCCGACAACCGGTCAAACGTGGCCTTGTCGTCGTACAACGCCGCTAAGATCATCGAATATCCGAGCGTCTCGCTTACCACGCCGCCCCCGCCGGTGCCGTTGTTGAGCGGCGCCAGGCCTGGTTGGCCGTTAGCGGCCACCACAGAGATGCCTCCGATGGAACTCACATTCCGCCAATAGTTCGCGGTTGGCCCCGCATGTGTTGAGCCGTTTACAACGGCCGAATTCGTGTAGGCGTCGTAAATGTCGTAAAAGGCCGACGTCGTGGCGTCGGCCGCCAGCATCTGCCGTCCGTCGAGCCGCTCCAGGCCGTTGAGTTGCCGCCGCCGGCTGCTCCGCGTGGGCCGGGTGCGCCGGGGTGAGACGCGAAAAATGTCGCGAACGGAACGATACCCGCGATACAGCACCGAAGACGACATAATGACTCTCCAGCCCCGTGAGGCTTCCTGCGTGATGCGTGAAAAGCATGGTCCGCACCTGCGGAGCCCGAAAGCAGACTAGTCGCGATGACCGTGGGTATCAAGTTTTTGGTAGTCGGCGCTGTGTTTCGGGCATATACCGTCCGGTGGCAGGATGGCAGGCGAGAAGCGATTCCGCTGCCCGAGGTGCTGACCTACCTCTCGCCCGGGCTCGCTGCTGTGCCCTATGTCTCGGTCAGCGGACCTATGGGCTCAGGGAAAAGCCGCATCCTTGAACTGCTACAGCAGGTGGTCTTCCGACCGCTGCTCACAAGCAGCACAAGCGAAGCTGCCATCTTCCGGAGTCTGCATGCCTTTGGGCACACCGCCCTGCTCGATGAGGCGGAGCGGCTTCGTGACCCGGAGATGCAGGGTCTGCTTGCCAACCTGCTCGCAGGCTACAAGCGGGGCGGCTGTGCCTCTCGATGTGAGCAAACCGGCGACGGGCAGATTGCCATGCGACACTTCTCGGTCTTCGGGTGCAAGGCTTTCGCGGCAATCAACGAAGTACCGCCGACCCTCGCGAGCCGCTGCATCGCGGTGCCGACTCGGGATCGAGAGCATCGACAAACTTGCGGACCTGCTCGGGCTGCCCATCGTCGCGAAGCCTGAGCCGCGCCGCCCCAAAGGCAGGAGTTGAGAGATGGCGAGCGTATTCCGCAGGGTCAAGAAGATGCCGATGCCCGAGGGGGCTCGGGTGGTCGAGCGGAAAGGCGAGCGGCTCGCGGAATGGCGAGATGCCAACGGCAAGCGGCGGACCGCTCCGCTTTCGAAGGATGGCTCGGGCATCCGGGTCGAGAGTGCCACCTACACGGTGCAGTTCATGGATGAACACGGGCACGCTCAGCGGGTCGCGACTCGCTGCCGCGACCATGCTGCCGCTGAGCAGTTGGGGCGGGAGTTGGAGAAGCGGGCGATGCAGCGGCGAGAGGGGCTGCTCGACCCTGCTCAGGAGCGATTTGCCAAGGCAGCCCGGGCTCCGATTGCCGAACATGCTGCCGCCCACGTGGAACACCTGCGGGCGGCAGGGAACACCGCGAAGCATGTGCAGACGGTCGAGCGGCACCTGCGGGCAATCTTCGCAGCGGCAGGCATCGAGCGGCTGCCCGAGTTGAAGTCTGCCGCGGTGCTGTCCGCCATCTCCGCCATGCGGAACCCGGCCCCGGTCGAGGGCGAGAGGAAGGAGAAGCAGACCGCCTCGCTCGCCACGTGCAGTGGGCACCTGCGGAGCGTGAAGGGCTTCTCGCGGTGGCTGCGGAAGCAGCGGCTGACCCCGGAAGATGCCCTGCTCGACCTCGGGCTGTTCAACAGCGAAACCGACCGCCGCCACATCCGCCGGGAGATGAGTGCCGAGGAAGTGCGGTGGCTGCTCGATGTGACCGGGCAGCGGACCATCCGCGAGCATGGTGCCCCCGGCCCGACCCGGGCGATGTGCTACCGCCTCGCGGCGGCAACCGGCTTCCGGGCGAACGAACTGCGGAGCCTGACCACAGACTCTTTCGACCTCGATGCCATCCCGCCCACCTGCACGGTCGAGGCAGGCTACAGCAAGCGGCGGAAGCGGGATGTGCAGCCGCTGCCGGATGCCTTGGTGGAGCCCCTGCGGGCATGGCTCGCGGGCTTCGACCCAGGCGAGCGGGTCTTCACGGGCATCGCGGGCGACGGGCACATGCGGGAGGCAGGAGGCTCCTCCGAAAGGTGCCCACGAAAATGCCCACATGCAGCAGGCTCAGGAGGGCTCCGAGTGGCACTCTAAGGGCATCTGTGCGAGCAGCCGACCAATCCGCATCGAGCGCGGCTGAAAACGAAAAAACCCCCGCGACGGCCGCTGTTGTCGGCACATCGCGGGGGTTTCAGAAGCAGAGGCTCCGGTCGGAGTCGAACCGACGATGGCGGATTTGCAATCCGCTGCCTTAGCCACTTGGCTACGGAGCCAACACTCTCTCCGACACGCTATGCGAGCCTGGGCGAACTGGTCAAGTTTTTCCTGCGGCGGGAGCCGTACCGAGATCGCGGATGATCGCGGTTCTCCCGTTGCTGCGTAGCAATCGGCACAAACGCCGGCATTCCTTCAATCCGCCCGCCTGCAGAGGCCAGATGCCGCGTTTGGTCGGCCGGCGCCACGGTCGGTATAGTCTCCGAACCACCCATTTCCCCCGGCTGGCCGGTCCGACGCGTCGGCAGCCCCCCCAGGAGCACGTTCGAGGATGACCAGTCAGGGCACCTGCGACATCGGACTCATCGGCCTCGCCGTGATGGGCGAGAACCTGGCCCTCAACATCGCCAGCCGCGGCTTCGGGATCGCGGTCTACAACCGCACCGGCTCAGTCACCGACGCCTTCACAGCCGGCCGCGGCAAGCAGGCGCAGGTGGTCGGCTGCCACACCCTGCCCGAACTCGTGGCGGCACTCAAGCCGCCCCGAAAAGTGATGATGATGGTCAAGGCCGGCCCGGCCGTCGACGAACTCATCAAGACCCTTGTTCCCCTGCTGTCCAAGGGCGATGTGATCATCGACGGTGGCAACACGCTCTATTCCGACACCGAGCGCCGCACCAGGGAAGTGGAGGCCGCCGGCCTGCTGTACGTGGGCAGCGGTGTCTCCGGGGGCGAGGAGGGGGCGCTCAAGGGCCCCAGCCTGATGCCCGGCGGCTCCAAGGCGGCCTGGCCACTGGTGCAGCCGATCTTCCAGGCCATCGCCGCCAAGGTGGGGCCGCGGGGCGACATCCCCTGCTGCGACTGGGTGGGGCCGCGGGGCGCGGGCCACTACGTCAAGATGGTGCACAACGGCATCGAATACGGCGATATGCAGCTGATCTGCGAGGCCTACTGGCTGCTCAAGTGCGGCGCCGGCCTCTCGAACGCCGAACTCGCCCAGGTCTTCGACGACTGGAACCGCGGCGAGCTCAACAGCTACCTGATCGAGATCACGCGGGACATCTTCACCGTCCAGGATCCCGACACCGGCGGCGACATGGTCGACCTGATCCTCGACCGGGCCGGCGCCAAGGGGACGGGGAAATGGATGAGCCAGTTGGCGCTCGACCTGGGCGTGCCCAGCACGCTGGTCACCGAGGCGGTCTACGCCCGCTGCCTGTCGGCCCTCAAGGAATCGCGGGTGCGCGCCAGCCGGATCCTCGCGGGGCCCGACATGGCCAACCGCGGCAACACGTCCGAGTTCGTCGAGCAGGTGCGCCAGGCCCTCTATGCCTCGAAGATCGCCAGTTACGCCCAGGGATACGTGCAGTTGGCGGCGGCGGCCAAGGAGCACGACTGGCCGCTCGACTACGGTGCCATCGCCATGATGTGGCGCGGCGGCTGCATCATCCGTGCCCAGTTCCTGGAGCGGATCTTCGACGCCTACAAGGCCGAGCCGGGCTTGGAAAACCTCATGCTCGCCCCATACTTCACCCAGGCGCTCGCCAAGGCCCAGACGGCATGGCGGCACGTGATCGCCACCGCGGCCACGATCGGTGTGCCGGTGCCGGCCTTCATGACGGCGCTGGCCTATTATGACGGCTACCGCCACGCCAGCCTGCCGGCCAACCTGCTGCAGGCCCAGCGAGACTACTTCGGCGCCCACACCTACGAGCGCACCGACAAGCCTGGTACGTTCCACACCGAGTGGCTCGACCTGCGCAAGCCGGTTGGTTGAGCGGCCCGGCGCAGGAGTCATCCCATGGCCAACCACTACCTGGACCACCTGTTCGGGCTCGCCGGCCGCACGGCCGTGGTCGTGGGTGGAACCGGTGTGCTCGGCGGCGCGCTTGCCGAGGGGCTGGCCAAGGCCGGGGCCTTCGTGGTCGTGGCGGGCCGCGGTGCCGACCGGGGCACCGCCCGCGTGGAGGCGATCCGGGCCGCCGGCGGTGACGGCACGTTCGTGAGCGTCGACGCCGTCGAACGCGACAGCGTGCAGGCCCTGCTGGCGGCAGCGCTCGGGGCGGGCGGTGGTGTCGACATCCTCGTCAACTGCGCGGGCGTGAACTCCTCGCTGCCCTACCTCGACATCCCCGATGACGACTTTGCCAGGGTGCTCGATGCCAACCTGAAGAGCACGCACCTCGGTTGTCAGATCTTCGGCGGCCACATGGCCGCCCACGGCGGCGGCGCGATCCTCAACATCGGCAGCGTGTCGGCCGACAAGCCGCTCTCCAAGGTGTTCGCCTACTCCGCCGCAAAGGCCGCCGTCGTCAACTACACGAAGAACGTGGCCCGCGAATTGGCCCCCAAGGGTGTGCGCGTGAACGTGCTCTGCCCCGGTTTCTTCCCGGCCGAGCAGAACCGCAAGATCCTCTCGCCGGAGCGCACCGCGACGATCATGAGCCAGACCCCGATGAACCGCTTCGGCAGCCCCGAGGAACTGCTGGGGGCCGCGATCCTGCTCTGTGCGCCGGTGGCGGGCAGTTTCATCACAGGCGCCGAGGTCTACGTCGACGGCGGCTTCACCGGCATGAGGCTCTGAGCATGCCCCATACGATCGTGATCTTCGGGGCCTCCGGCGACCTCACCAGCCGCAAGCTCGTGCCCGCCCTCTACAACCTGATGCGGGCCGGAGATTTGCCGGCGCACACGCGGATCCTCGGCTTCTCGCGGACGCCCATGAGCGACGACGAGTGGCGGGCCAGCCTGCGCGAGTCGACCGCCAAGCATGCCGGGGGCGACCCGCTCGACGACGCTTCGTGGGCCCGCTTTGCGGCCTGCGTCCACTACCAGCCGGGCGACATCGGCAGTGCGGACGACTTCCAGCGGCTCGCCGTGCGGCTGGAGACGCTCGAGGGCGCAGCCGAGACCGTGCGGGTCTACTACCTGGCCACGGCGCCGCAGTTCTACGAGTCCGTGGTGGCGGCGCTTGGCGCGCACGGCATGGCCACCGAAACCCATGGGCCGCGGCGCATCGTCGTGGAAAAACCGTTCGGCACCGACCTGACCACCGCCCGAGCGCTGAACGCCCACCTGCACGGTGCGTTCCGGGAGAGCCAGGTGTTCCGCATCGACCACTACCTGGGCAAGGAGTCGGTGCAGAACATCCTCGCCCTGCGGTTCGCCAACACGATCTTCGAGCCAGTCTGGAACCGGCGCTACATCGACCACGTGCAGATCACCGTGGCCGAGGAGGTGGCTGTGGGCCGGCGCGGGGCCTACTACGACCAGGCCGGCGTGCTGCGTGACATGTTCCAGAACCACCTCCTGCAACTGCTCATGGTCACCGCCATGGAGGCGCCCGTCCGCTTCCAGTCCACGGCCGTGCGCAACGAAAAAGTGAAGGTGCTGGAGGCGATCCGGCCGCTGGAACCCGCGGAGGTGGCGGCGGCCGGCGTCCGTGGGCAGTACCGCGGCTACCTGCGGGAGCCCGGCGTGCCGCCGGACAGCCAAACGGCCACGTTTGGGGCCGTGCGGCTGGAGATCGACAACTGGCGCTGGCAGGGGGTGCCCTTCTATCTGCGCAGCGGCAAGCTGATGAGCTGCCGCACCACGCAGATCGTGATCGGCTTCCGGCAGCCGCCCCTGGAACTCTTCGCCGGCGGCCGGCGCACGCCGCACCGCGAGGCCAACCGGCTGGTGATCCAGATCCAGCCCGCCGAGGGCATCCAACTGCACTTCCACACCAAGGTGCCCGGCGAGGGCATGAACCTGCGGCTCACCGACCTGGAGTTCAGCTACTCGCGGGAGTTCGCCGGCCGGCTGCCCGAGGCCTACGAGCCGCTGCTCCTCGACGTGATGACCGGAGACGCCAGCCTCTTCGCCCGTGCCGACGAGGTGGAGAAGTCGTGGGAGATCATCGACCCCTTCGTGCGTGGCTGGGGTTCGCCCGACATGCCGCCCATCGCCGCCTATGAACCGGGCGACTGGGGGCCGATGGCGTGCGTGGAATGGATGGCCGCCCAGGGACGCTCCTGGTTCGACCAGTGCCCGGTGTTGACGTGACGACGGTCCCGTCTTCGGGACGGACGCTTTCCATCGGCGGAGTGCCGCTCGAGGCGCCGGTCGTGCAGGCGGCGCTGGCGGGATACAGCGACCGCGCCATGCGGGTGGTGGCCCGGCGGCACGGGGCGGCCTACTCCCTCGGCGAAGTGCTGCTCGACACGTTCGTCACCCATGTGGGCACGAATCGGCGCAATCTGGCCCGGCTGGCCCTCGCCGACGAGGAGCATCCCGTGGGCGGCCAGTTGATGGGTGCCAATCCGGACGACTTCGCCCCCGCGGCCCGCCGCCTCGTGGCCGAGGGCTACGACGTGATCGACATCAACTTCGGCTGTCCCGTGAAGAAGGTGTTGGGCCGCTGCCGCGGCGGCTACCTGTTGGGCGTGCCGGAAACGGCGTTGGAGATCGTGGCCCGGGTCCGCGATGCCGTGCCCGCCCACGTGCCCGTCACGCTGAAGATGCGCCGCGGCATCGACGACACGCCGCACAGCGCCGACCGCTTCTGGACGATCTTCGACGGGGCCTTCGCCCGCGGCGCGGCGGCGATCACTGTCCACGGCCGCACCGTGCAGCAGAAGTACGTCGGCCCGAGCAACTGGGAGTTCCTGGCGGCGGTGAAGCGTCACGCCGGTGAGCGCACGGTGATCGGCTCGGGCGACCTGTTCTCGGCGGCCGCCTGCCTGGCCATGCTGGAACGCACCGGCGTGGACGGGGTGAGCGTGGCCCGGGGCGCGATCGGCAACCCCTGGATCTTCGCACAGGCCCGGGCCCTGCTGGCCGGCCACCCGCAGCCGCCACCGCCCACGATCCACGAGCAGCGGGATGCCCTCCGCGAGCACTGGCGGCTGGCCGTGGAACTGCACGGCGAACAACTCGCCGGCCGCACCATGCGCAAGTTCGCCATCAAGTACGCCCGGGTGCACCCCGACTATCTCGTCGTTCGCGATGCCTTCATCCGCGTCAAGGTCAACGCCGACTGGCAGGCCGTGCTCGACCGCCACTACGCGGCCGACGGGCCGGGCCGCGACCCGGCCACCGACGTCGACGAGACGGATGGCTGCCAGGTCGGATAGGCGACGGCCGGCAGCACGTGGAACACGGCCGCTGCCGCATGGTGCGGCGACCGACATCCCCAAAGGTCAGGACCGGCTGTCTCCACGGGCAACCAAGGAACCGCTGAACCTGGCCGGTCGGGACACCGTATAGTGTGGTGGAAGCTCGTACCCGCCCTGGAGGCTGTAGATATGCGACTCCGAAAAGTTGATGCCAAGCGGTTGCGGAGCCGTCGCCTGGCACTGGAATCGCTGGAAAACCGGGCCCTGCTCACGGCCTCCGTCGATGGCACGGGCCTGCTCACGGTCGTGGGCACCGAGCGGGCCGACGCGATCGTGATCAGCGCCGGCCCCACGGCCGGCAGCGTCTCGCTCCGCGGAGTGGCCGGCGTTCCTCGGGGCACCGTGTTCGCCGGCGTCACGGCGATTCAGGTGTCGACGCTCGGCGGCGGCGACCGGCTCACCATCGGTGCAAACATCCGCGACAGCGGCGGCAACCTGATCGGCGTGGTGGCCGACACCGGTCGGGGCAACGACACGTTCGACGGCGGCGAAGGTGATGACGAGGTCAGGGCCGGCGACGGCAACGACATCGTGCGCGGCCGCGGCGGCGCTGACGAAATCTGGCTCGGCCCCGGCAACGATTCCGCTAACGGCGGCGACGGCGCCGACACGATCCACGGCGACGCCGGCAGAGACACGATCGTCGGAGCAGCTGGCGACGATTCGCTGGGCGGCGGCGCCGACAATGACTCGCTCTCCGGTGATGGCGACGACGACTCGCTCTCCGGCGGCACAGGCAACGACGTGCTCTCCGGAGGTTTCGGGGACGACCAACTCGACGGGGACGAGGGCCGCGATCGGCTCCGCGGTGGCCGCGGCAACGACGACAACTTCGACGACGCGGACGGACTGCTCGACGAAAACGACGACGACGAGGGGCCCAATGACCACGGATCAGGACACGACGATGCAGCGGGAGCCACGCCGGTCGTGTTCGCCGTCGACGGCACCGCGCAGGTGACGGGCACGTCTGCGAACCGCCGCGACAAGAAGCTGTACGCCTTCACCGTACCGGCCGACAGGACTTTGAGTGTGACGATCCTCGCCGGGTCGGACGGCCGGCGGCCCGACCTCGAGGTCGGGGACGTCACAAGCCATCGGATGTTGCTGGAACTGGAGCCGCAGGACGGTGGCCCGAGCACCGGCTCTGTCGTCCTCCTGTCCGGCCACACCTACTCGCTGCGGCTGCGCTCGCCGGATCTGGCGGCGGTGGCATACTCCGTCGACCTTCTGATGCAGACGAACGGCTGACACCTCATGGCTCGCGTGCGGGGCCCGCGCTCGCGGCGCCGATCTCCCCCCGCACGGAGTCGTCGGCCTCTACGGGGGCACGTTCCCGAAGGGCTGCCGCCGCGCGGGATGCCAGATCCGCGTCAGTCCCGGCCCGCCACCGGCCCAACGCCCAGGCCGCGGCTCCGCGCACGACTGGTTCGGCGTCGCCAAGCGCCGCCACGAGCGCCTCGAAGGCCGCGGGGTCCGGCCTGTTTCCCAGCGCGATCGCCGCCGACCGCAGCAGGCCCCGGCGCTTGGCCCGCAGCAGCGGCGAGCCGCGGAACCGCTGGCGGAAGGCCGCCTCGTCCAGACGCAGCAGATCGGCCAGCGGCAGCGACGTGGCGCCGGCCCGCGGCTGGAAGGCCGGGTCTGTCGTGCCCGGCGCATGCCGGTTCCAGGGACAGACTTCCTGGCACACGTCACAACCGAACACCCAGTCGCCCAGGCCCTCACGGAGGTGCGGCGGAATCGGTCCGCGTGCTTCAATCGTCAGGCTGCTGATGCAGCGGCTGGCGTCGAGGATGCGAGGTTCGGGCAGCGCCCCGGTGGGGCAGGCGTCGAGGCAGGCGGTGCAGGTGCCGCAGTGATCGAACTGAAGGGGGGAGTCCGCCGGCAAGTCAGCGTCGGTGAGCAACGCCGAGAGCAGAAAGTAACTGCCCGCGTCAGGGTCGATGAGCATCGTGTTCTTGCCGAACCAGCCCAGGCCCGCGAGCCAGGCGAAGTCGCGCTCGGCCAACGGTGCCGAGTCGACGACCCCATGAGCCCGGCAGCCAGGCAACTGCGACTCGAGCCACGCGGCTAACGTGTTGAGCCGCTCCCGGAGGATGTCGTGGTAGTCGTCGCCCCAGGCGTAGCGTGCCACGCGGCCCCTGCCCCGCCCCGCCACCGGAACGGCCGTCGCATGGTCGGTGGCCAGCATGACGATGCTGCGGGCGCCCTCCAGCACCGCCGACGGGCTGCGGCGCAGCGGCTCATGGGAGGTGAGCCAGGTTCCCGTGGGGCCGGCCAGTCCCCTGCCCAGCCAGTCGCGGAAGGCCTCGTGGTGGGGCGGCTCGCCGGTCGCGGCGATTCCCATGCGCGAAAACCCCAGCCGAACGGCCTCTGCCCGCAGGGCAACAACGACGGGCTCTGCGGGCGGCGGGGGGGCGGCCATGGGGCGGGCGGAATGGGATGGCTGGGCGGCCGGCCGGCCGGCCGGCCGCGGAAATGGTCTGGACCCATGCGGATGAGTCGCTATCGTCCCGGCCGCTCCATTGTCCCGACAGGCGGCAGGATTCCAAACCGTCCACTCCCGGAGAGTCCGTCGTGCCGATTTCCTCCCACATTGTTCCCGCCTGCCAGCGGCCGCTCTCCACGGAGCGCACGTCTGCGGAGCCGAACGCCCACGAACACCGGTCGTATCTCTGCCTGACCACCGTCGCGCTGGCCGCCGTGGCCCTGCTCTTTCTGGCCGGCTGCCAGACGCCGAATGCGGCGGCGACCGTCGCCCCGCCCGCCACGGGCATGATCGGCCAGCCGGCCCAGTACGGCAGTTGGGCCACGCCGCCGCAGGGCGCCGCCTATCCGCCCACGGTCAGTGCCCCGCCGCTGCCGGGGCCCGCGCCTGCGGCCGGCACCACCCCCATGCCCGGCCCCGCCACCCAGTGGCAAAGCGCCACGCCCGGCGCCCCCGCCACCGCGGCCCCCAACACCTGGTCGTGGTCGCAGCCGGGTGCACCAGCGCAGGCCACGCAGCCGTACCCGAACCAAATGCCAAACACCGCGAACCAGTACACGCAGAACCTGCAGGGACAGACCCAGCAGGCAGTTAGCCAGTTGCAGGCCCAGCCGCAGCAGATGGTGAACCAGTCCCAGCAGGCGGTCGCCGGTCAGCAGCAGCAGTGGAACCAGCAGCTGCAGAACACCACGAACCAGTACACGCAGCAGTTCAACAACCAGATGCAGCAGGGCATGCAGTCGGCCCAGCAGCAGGTCAACGGCCAGATGCAGCAGGTACAGCAGCAGGTCACGGCCCAGATGCCGCAGTACCAGCCGCAGGCTGCCCCGAACACGAGTTGGAATCCCTTCGCGACCAACTCCTCGTCGCTGCCGCCGGCCCGGGCCACCCCGCCCACCACGGTGCCCCGGTATTGATTTCACGCCCGCGGGGCCTTCCATGGCCCCCGCGGGCTTGCGCGGTCGCGGGGAACGCCGAAGGGTTCCCCGGACCGCGGCGGCCGCCTTCCGGGCGGCCGTTGCCGCTTCCGCGGCGAGGGTGCGCTGGGGCTGTTGGGCGGGGTTGGCATCAACTCCTGGCGGAGCCGACTCGCCCAATGACCTTGGGCCTCCCGGTGTGGCTCGCCTTCCGGGCGGCCGTTGCCGCTTCCGCGGCGAGGGTGCGCAGGGCTGCGAGGCGGTGCTTGCATCAACTCCTTCCGGAGCCTGTGCGGCCGGATACGCTTCATATCACGGTGCGCTGGCCCAAAAGCCAGCCGCCGCGGAGAATAAAAGCATGTTCGGCTGGCTGGGAGGTTTCGCGCCCGGGATGCGGCCGGCGATCAACGCCGGCACCTGGAAGCTCGTGCGCGAGATCGAGTCGCTGGCCCCGGAACTCGAGGCCCTCGACGACGTGGCCCTGAAACGGCTGGGGCGGGCGCTCTCCTACCGGGCCAAGGCCGGCGAACCCGTCGACACACTGATCGTCGACAGCTTCGCCGCCACCCGCGAGGCGGGGCGGCGCCGGCTCGGCATGCGTCACTACGACGTGCAGCTGTTGGCGGGCGTGGCCCTCGTCCACGGCGCGATCGTGGAGATGCAGACCGGCGAAGGAAAGACGCTCGTGGCCACGCTACCGCTCGTGCTCTATGCCCTGGCGGGCAAGGGCGCGCACCTGGCCACCGTGAACGACTACCTCGCCCGCCGCGACGCGGAATGGATGATGCCGATCTACGAGGCCTTGGGGCTCAAGGTGGGGATCGTCGAATCGCAGATGGACTTCGACCAGCGTCGCAAGGCCTATGCCTGTGACGTGACGTATGGCACGGCGAAGGAGTTCGGCTTCGATTTTCTCAAGGACCGGCTCATCGGACGGGAGATGGCCGAGGGCCGCGGCGACCTGGGGGCCATGCTCACCGGAAACGCGGCGGGCAGCGCGGCGAAGTTGCTGCAGCGGCCCTATTGGTTCGCGCTCGTCGACGAGGCCGACAACGTGCTCATCGACGAGGCCCGCACGCCGCTCATCATCGCCTCGCCACCGGGCGAGGCCCAGGCTGTCGAGCAGGCGCTGTTCCGTTTCGCCGCCCAGGCCACGGTGGGGCTGGAGGCCGATCTCGATTTCGAGAAGGACGTGCAGAAGCAGTCCTGCGAACTGCTCGGCCGTGGCCGCAGTCGGGTGCGGGCCCTCGATCGGCCGCCGGAGCTCGATTCCACGAGCCTGCTGGCGATCTACGACGCCGTGGAGCGGGCCCTGCGGGCGCGGCAGTTCTTCACGCGCGACCGTCAGTACGTGGTGCGCGAGGGGAAGATCGTGATCATCGACGAGTTCACGGGCCGGGCCGCCGAGGGCCGCACCTGGCGCGACGGGCTGCATCAGGCCGTCGAGGCCCAGGAGGAAATCGAGATCACGGTGCCGTCGGGCCATGCGGCACGGATTACGATCCAGGACCTGTTCGCCCGCTGGCCGCACCTGGCGGGCATGACGGGCACCATCGCCACGAGCGCCCCGGAGATCGCCCGCACCTACGACGTGGCCGTCGACGTCGTGCCCACCAACAAGCCGGCCATCCGCCGTCGGCTGCCGGCCGTCGTCTGCGGCACCTACGAGAACAAACTGGAGAAGATCGTGGCGGAGACCGAGGAAATGCACGCCCTGGGGCGGCCCGTCCTGATCGGCACCAGGTCGATCGACAAGTCGGAGCGTCTGTCGCAGTTGCTCGCGGCGGCGGGCCTGCAGCACACGGTGCTCAACGCCCGGCATATCGAGAAGGAGGCCGAGATCGTGGCCGGTGCCGGCCAACTCGGCCAGATCACGGTGTCGACGAACATGGCCGGGCGCGGCACGGACATCAAGCTCGGTGAGGGCGTGGAGCAGCTGGGTGGGCTGCACGTGATCTGCACGGAACTGCATGACTCGGCGCGGATCGACCGGCAGCTGGTGGGCCGTTGCGGGCGACAGGGAGACCCGGGGACGTGGCGGCAGTACGTGGCGGCCGACGACGAGATCCTCGTCGCCGGATACGGCCCGAAACGCGCGGCCCGGATCGCCGCCGGCGTGAGGGCGCGGCTGGGGGGCGATCCGGAACGGCTGCTGCGGCCCTTCAAGCGGGCCCAGATGCGGGTCGAGGCCCGCCATGTGAGGCAGCGCCGCGTGCTCGAATACGTGGAACGGCAGCGGGCCGAGGCCCATATCCAGATGAGCCAGGATCCCTATCTCGACTCGCCCTCGTGACCGCTGCCGGCGGTTGCCGTTGACTCGGCCGCCCGGGCTGTGTGAGCCTGTGAGCCGAGGTGTGGCGATGCGGGCGACAGCAACGAGGGATTACCTGGCCGC